>JBIOJL010000122.1:0-14232 GCA_044450885.1 Tepidisphaerales bacterium | reverse complement strand
TTTCAAATCTGAAATTTCAAATCTCAGATTTCAAATCTCAAATCTGAGATTTCAAATTCTCGTCCACTCCAGGATCAGAAATTATCCAATCCCGGCAGCTTGCCTTCCTGCGGCGGCTTCTTCTTCGCCGGCTGCACCGCCCGCGGCGGCACCGGCTGTTGCGGATTCTGATCGACCTGCACCCTCACCGGGTTCTCGCTCGCCGGCGTCGACGGATCGCTGCCCGCGCCCGCCTGGCGAAGCAGGGCGGCGGGAATCACCGGTCTCGCGGTTGCCGCCGCTGTCGCCTCCTCATTCGGAATCACCACCAGGAACGAACGTTCCACTTTGTCCACCTTCGTGCCGTCGCGCTTGACGATCCGCCGGCCTTCCTCGTAGTTGGTCGCATGGGTCGGGAACTGCTTCCACAACTTGAGCAGTTCCGGATCGGTCACATTGATCTGCCGCTGCCTGACCACCATCGGGCGGTCGCTTGGGGTCTGCATCAGGTCCATGTCGGGCGGCGCCACCAGCACCGGCGCATCAGGGCTGACGTTCTTCGGCCCGTCATTCACGATCACCGATGTGTAAGGGAATGCCCCGATGCAGACGGAACTTACCGCGGCACCGTGAAAGAAGAATGCTTCGTATCCCTGCTTTCGCAAGTCGCGTGCGGCCTCCACGGCCGCTTCTTTGCGCCGGGGATTGTCACGGAAGGCCGCCACCTGCAACGACCAGAATCCCTTGGCGTTCTTGAGATTCCATTCCGGCGGCGCAATCGGATCGGCCTGGTCCATCGCCACCACCATCACCATGCGGAACAACCGCTGGCCGCTCGCCGCATCGATGAAGTTGGCCACGGTCGTGCGGTCGGCGGCCGCGCGGGCGGCTTCTTTGGCGTCGGCCTTGGGGTCGATCTCCCGATAGTAGCCGTAGTAGAGCGTCGAATGGTCCGGGCTGTGTACGACGTAGAAGTCGGACATCTTCGTCTGCTGGGCGAGCTGTTCCTTGAATCGCTTTGCCTGCTCCATGTGCCCCGCATCCGTGAAGGTCTCGCAGCAGATGGTCCAGCGGGCGCCTTCGGGAATGTTGGGAACGCCGGCCGGCGCGCGGTTGGCCTCGGGCTTGTCGGCCGCCAATGCCGGCACCGCCAGTGCCAACAGCAACAGGGATTGGATTATGCGTGCCATACGCGTGTCTCCGTTCCTGAAAGCGGGGAGTATACCGCCGGGGTCGATGGGTTTGTAGCGGGCGTGGCCATTCTTTTTCTGTAGCCGCGATCGCCGATCGCGGCTTCGCCCGTGTGCGAGCTTCGCCCCGATCTGCCAGAATCCTTGGGCGGACCCCTTGGTAGCGCTCCAGGCCGTTTAGGATTCGCGCCGGAACAACTGTCCAAATTCTTGGGTGCCACGGCTTGCAGTAGACACGCCGTGGCACCCGTGGCACCCGGAGCGAAAGCCCGACAGTCGTTGATACGCCGGTCCTTGTCCTTTATCCGCTCCGGCGGTTTGGTTATGCTCTCTCTATCATGAAACTTCCACACCTTCGATGCCTCGTCGTCGCACTGGCGGCACTGAGCGTGGCGGCGGCCGAGAAGGAGTCGCCCGCGCCGGACTTCCGCGACTCGTTCAAGGGCAAACTCGGGCCGGGGTGGTCGTGGGTCCGCGAGGATGCGGCCGCCTGGCGCGTCAGCGACAAAGGCCTGGAGGTCCGCATCCAGCCCGGCAACATGTGGGGACCGGCCAACGACGCCAAGAACCTGCTGGTCCGGCCGGCGCCCGATCCGACGCAGGGCGAAGTCGATGTATCCGTAACCGTGACTAACACCCCGCGCGAGCAGTACGAACAGTCCGACCTCGTCTGGTATTACGACGACAGCAACATGGTCAAATGTGGCCAGGAACTCGTCGACGGCAAACTCTGCATCGTCATGGGCCGCGAACAAGGCGACCGAACCCGGACGATCAAGATCCTGCCGCTGACATCCTCCACGGTCACCTTGCGCCTGCTGGTCAAGGGCAACCGCATCCGCGGCCAGTTCCGCACGCCCGATGCCAAGGAGTGGACCGAAGTGGGAGAAACCGATCTGCCCGTCAAGGGCGAGCCCAAGGTCTGTCTCCAGTTCTACCAGGGCCCGCCCAAAGACGAGCGCTGGGTGCTGGCGACTGATTTCCAAGTGAGCCAGAAACGGTGAGCTCGGTGCATCTTCCGACGATGGGTTCACGCCCGTTATTGCGGGTGGACGCGGTGCAAGCCCCGTAGGGGCGATAGATATTAGCCCACGACGTGAGTCGTGGTTTGATGAGCGCAAAGGACAATTTCAGCCCCATCGGGGCGACAGAAGCGTTCTTTCGCCTTCGGGGCTAATGCGGCGTGTCCGCCGCCGCAACGACGGTCGTGCATGCTTCCGACGATCTTCCGCTTTTAACGCGCCGGATAGTGGGTATGATAGCCCCAACCGTCCACGAGTTTTCGCCGCAGCACGCTCACCACATCCGGCGGCACGTGGCACAAGGGAGGTTTGGGATGGTCACACGCAATCGCACGTCGTGGGTTTCGTTTCTGTGCGCACTGTGCCTGCTCCAGGCATCATTCTCTGGCGCGGCAGAAAAGCCCGTCGTCGAACCAGCAACCCGGCCCGCGCCTGTCGTGCGCGATCGCCAATACCGTGCCGACATTGAGATATTCCACGACTGGGCCTACCGATACGGCGACAAGCCCGACGACGTGATGGTAGGACGCATGCTCGCCCGGGCAAAGGAACACGCTGACGAGCCGGAGGTGCTCTTCTGGGCAGGTCGGTGCGAACAGGAGGGCCTGATTCCCAAGGGAGAAATCGACGGCCTTCAATACTACCGACGCGCCGCTGGCCTTGGCCATCCCGCCGCGATGGCCCAATGGGGCGTCGAGTTGTTCACTGGAGTGCATGTCGCCAAAGACGTGGACGCTGGCCGCAAGTCTATGCGAGCAGCCGCCGACAAAGGGGATGCCCGCGCACTGAACGCGCTGGGTGGCAGCCATCTCGTCGCACACCCCGGCGCGCCAGTCGATGTGTTGCGTGCGGAACAATGCATGAAGCAGGCTCTCGAAGCGGGCTATTTCCCTGCCGCGGCGAATCTGGCCAAAATCTACGATATGCAGGGAGATGCGAAAGCGCTGGCGTCCACCGAACGCGCGGCCGAGATGGGCGAAGTGCAACTGCTGCGAAGTATTATTGATTACTATGGCTACGACACCAATCCTCCACGAGATGCCGCGAAGGCAGCCCGGTACTTGCTGCGTGGGGCTCTATGGTCAGATCCAGTTCTGATGCGCCGTTACGCCGTTGCAATTCGCAATACGGCCTTCGGGCTTCAGAAGGATCCGATGCTGTGTGTGCGCTTGCTCACCCAGGCAGTTCGTCAAGGAGATGACCTCGCTCGGGTCTACTTGGCTGGCGTCCGCATCGACTGCCAAATACAGCCCGAACGCGGCTGGCGCGATCTGGAGCGTCTGGTCGAGATCGAGGACGGAGAGACGCGGGCAATCGCACAGTTTGTGTTGGGTCAATTACTCTACACCGAGGAAGTCGGCGTCCGTCAAGACCGGGCCCGGGGCGTCGCATTGATCGAGCAATCCGCCGATCGTGGCCTGAAAACGGCCCGGGAATGGCTGGCTAAGAATCGGGACGCCAAGCCACCTGCTGATGCTCACCCAGGTGTTGGTCCCGCGTCCCGGCCGGCGTTGCCCACGTCGCCGGAGCAAGCACAAGCAATGGATGATGCCGACCAGTTTGAAGATTGGATGTCCCTGATCGGCGACCCGCCGACACCGCAGGCGGTGCAGCGAATGCTCGCCCGCGCCAGGGCCGACAACGCCGATGCCGCCGCCATGACCTGGGCCGCCGTGGCGAGTGTGAACGGCTGGGCCGGCAAACCGGCGCCCATTGAGTCCGTACACTGGCTCCGCCGGGCGGCCGAACTGCGACATCCGCTGGCTATGGCCATCTATGGCGGTGCCCAACTGAGAGGGGAAATTGAACCGCACGACACGGCAACTGCTCTGAAGCTCGTGAACGACGCCATTGCGGCCGGCGAGCCCACAGGCCTGTATGTGCTCGGTCTGGCCTATCAATCCGGTGGCGTTGGGATCGACAAGGATCCGGCTAGGGCGGAGGAACTGCTGCTCAAGGCGGCCGGACGTGGCTTGGGACGCGCGCATGGGGCGCTTGCGCAACTGTACAAGGAGCGTGGCGATTGGGTGAAGTTCGACAAACACGGCTTGGAAGCGGCACGATTGGGCGAGCCGCGATGGCTGAGGGAAACAGCCAACTTTGTGGTCAACAGATTTGGTGCAACTGCCGTCCGTCAGCCTTCGTGGGTTCTGGTAGTCCGAGGTGCGGTCTGGGGCGAGCCAGCCGTTATGACAGGCTTGGCCCTGTATGGTGATGACGATATCCATCTCAAGCGTCGGCTGTTGCGCCGTGCAGCCGGCCTCGGCCACGTGCAGGCACAGGTGGTACTCGCCGCAGCGCATGTGACCTGTGAGTACGGCGTGGAACTGGACGTCGATCGGGGCCTCTTCGATCTCGAGGCGGTGTTGCAGAAGGAGTCGCTGAATGTTGAAGCCCTCTGGCAACTGGGCCGGATCCTCTGTGAAGGCATCAATACCCCCCGCGACGAAGAACGCGGCCGCCAACTGCTGGAATGGTCCGCCAAGAGAGGAGAGGCTCTGGCGAAGGACTGGCTGGCGAAACACCCAGCAAGTAAAGCGAAGTAGAAGCGTCAGGCATGGCTGAGGTTGAGGGGTGGCGAATGCGGAATGAACGGCGGGAAGAGCAAGGGTTGAGGAGTTGTATAGCCACGAAAAGGCACAAGGGGCACAAGAGGGCTGGGAGGGTTGGGGCGTGTCCGCAATCTTGCGGGGTGTCTTTGTGACGCTTGTGCGTTCTTGCGGCGATTCTGCAGGCACGATGGCGGGTGGTGCCGGCCGGGACTGTCGCGGCGGCCACGAGTGCGGGTCAAATGCATTGGCCCTCACCCCGGCCCTCTCCCGGTGGGAGAGGGAGTTGATGCCGCGGTGTACCGCGGCCACGGGCTGGAAGCCCGTGCCACCAGGTTCTGGCCGGGGCTGCGTGCTGATGTTGTGGTGTGTGTCTGTGCTGATGTCGAACGCAGCAGCAGCAGACCCTCACCCCGGCCCTCTCCCGGTGGGAGAAGGAGTCGATGCGCCTACAACTCCGCCGTCTTGGTGACCGCCTGGAGGGACTTGGCTTCGCGGGTTGCCAGGGCCGGTTCATCATCCGAACCCACCGTGAAGGACTCTTCCTCGATGTTGTAGCCGGATTCGCCGTGGAGAACGATGTCCAGGCCGTCGAATTCCTCGGACGGCTCGACGCGCAGGCCGACGGCCAGTTGCGTCAGCCGCATCAGCACGAAGGTGCCGACGACCGACATCACGATGGCAACAGCGACGCCGATGAGTTGGTAGCCCACCTGGGCCGGATGGCCGTCGATCAGGCCGGATTTGGTATTGATCGTGCTGACGGCGAAGACGCCGGCCAGCACCGGGCCGAGCATGCCGGAGATGCCGTGGACGCCGAAGACGTCGAGGCTGTCGTCATAGCCGAAGGCTTGTTTGAGCGAGGTGGCCGCGAAGTAGCACGCCACGCCGGCGATGAGGCCGATCAGCAGGCCGCTCATGGGCGTGACGAATCCGGAGGCCGGGGTGATCATCGCCAGGCCGGCGATGGCGCCGGAGATGGCGCCCAGCACCGTGGGCTTGCCCGTGCGGAACCATTCGATGGCGGTCCAGCTCAGCGTGGCGGCCGCGCCGGCGAGGTGCGTCGCCAGGAACGTGCTGCACGCCAGTTCGCCGGCCTTGAGGGCGCTGCCGGCGTTGAAGCCGAACCAGCCGACCCAGAGCAACGCCGCGCCGATGACCGACAGCACCACGCTGTGCGGCGGCATGGGGATCTTCCCATAGCCGCGACGCCGGCCGAGCATCATGCAGCAGACCAGGGCGGAAATACCGGACGTGGCATGTACCACGATGCCGCCGGCGAAGTCGAGCACGGGAATCTTCGCGTGGGCGTCGAACGCGTTCATCCAGCCGCCCTTGCCCCAGATCATGTGGGCCGTGGGGCAATAGATGCACAGCAGCCAGAGGATGGAGAAGGTCAGCATGGAGGAGAACTTCATGCGCTCGGCGTAGGCGCCGCAGATCAGCGCCGGGGTGATGACCGCGAACATCATCTGGTAAGTCACCCAGAGCGTGTGCGGGATGGTCGCGGCGTATTCGCACGGGGCAGCGCCGACCTCGCGCAGGAACATGAAGCGCAGCCCGCCGACGAAGCCGGTGCCGGTGTCGAAGGCCAGGCTGTAGCCGACGATCACCCAGACGAGGCTGACCGCGCCCATGAGGAAGAAGCTCTGCATCATGGTCGCCAGGACGTTCTTGCGGCGAACCAGCCCGCAATAGAACAGCGCCAGCCCCGGCCCGGTCATCATCAGCACCAGGGCGGAACTGACCAGCATCCAAGCGGTGTCGCCGGAGGAGATGTCTTTGATGGTTCCGATGCCCACCGGGTCGGCATTGGCGGCCGAAGCGGCGAAGGCGCCGGTAGTGGCCAGAATCGCGGCAAGAATAACACCGAGCAACGTCCCACGGGACGTGGCGAGACGACGGAGCATGGTCGGTTCCTTTCGGGCGGCGATCCCGCGAGTCCGGCCGGAACATCGGCGGTCGACCAATCGGCCCAGACCCTCATGCGGGCGCGCGGACACCCATAAGAGACTCGGACATCCGCTAACAACGCCCGTGCCACGGTTGGGACCGTCATCTCATTGCCATGTTCATCACCAAGTCACTTGGCAACAGAGACATGCGTACATAACGAGATTAGTAAATGTGATGGGGAATGGCGTTGATATTGCCCACGTTATGGGCAAATGCTGTCTGCAAGGATCGGTTTGCCTATTAAGTGAACGACATTATCAGACCACGCCCGATGCCCTTGGCGGGATGATCCGAGGCAGGGAGAATGCAGAATGCGGAACGGATTGCAGATCGGCCGCCTGTGAGCAGTCGGGGAAGGCCGATGGGCATCGGCCCCACTATTGCCCTGCATTCACCATTCTGCATTCACTCTCCATCTTGCCAGCCCGGCCCGTGTCGGATAGTTTCACACGCCATGTATCGCACACATCGGCTGATGCAGCGCAACACCATCCTGCCCGCGGCTGTCCTGGGCGTTTGCCTGGCGGGGTGTGGCGGAGGCGCATCGTCGGCCAGCCGCCTGTCGCCAAAGGATTTCTCCCGCAGCCAGGCCACCACCCAGGACCTCGCTGCGCCAAGGCCCATCAAGGCCATGGTGCAGGATCCCGCCCCGGCAACCCAGCCGGCGACCCGCCCATCGCGGCCGGCCGTGGTCTCCATGGGCAGCTACATGATCGTCGGCACCGTCATCGCCGAGGCCAACGGGCAGGCGATCTACGCCGACCGCGTCCTGGCCAAACTTGACGACGTCTTCACGAAGAAGGCGAAGTTGCTCGATTCCAGGACCTTCCGCGCCTATGCCATGAGCATGATCCACCAACAGGTCGACGCCGATATCCGGGAGGAACTCGAGTTCGCGGCCGCGCAGCGATTCACCACGGATGAAGACCAGCAGATTGCCGCGACCTACACCGCCATCTGGCGCCAGAAGGAAATCACCCGCAACGGCGGCTCGTACGCCGTCACCTGCGAACGCTACCTGCATCCGACCGACCCGTCCATGCAGGGCCAGGGCATCGACTTCGACGAGAAGGTCAAGGAACAGTATCGCCGCCACCTGGTCATCATCTATTACCAGCGGCGCGTCTGGCCGCGGGTGCAGGTGTCGGCCGACGAGATGCGGCGGTTCTTCGACCGGAACAAGGACGAGTTCACGGAGAAGGCGGGCGTTCTTTTCCGAGCCATCGCCATCAACAAGCTGGGTTCGGGGAGTTCCGCGCTTGCCATGGACAAGATCGAGGGGCTCCGCGCCAAAGCCAAAGCGGGCGAGAATTTCGGGCTGCTGGCTTCGCAGACCAACGACAACCGGGCCTGGAAGAACACCGGCGGATTTCTCGACGTGGCGGAGAAGAAGGACCGCGACGGCAACGTGCTCATGAAGCACAAGGACGGGCGGATCATTCTCCGCGACAAGGACGGCTACGGCGTGATCAAGAATCCGGATGGCGAGGTGCTGGAAAAGAGCAAGGAACTGCTGCAGGACTGCGAACCCGTGCGCGAGCCTCAGTATATCGCCAAGGGATCGCTGAAGAGCGAGGAACTGGAGAAGGCCGTGTTCGCCCTGAGCAAGCCGGGCGAACTGACGGGGGTCATTGATGGCGGCGACATGCTTTACATCGCCCAGCTCGAGGACCGCCGCGCCGGCCGCGAACACGCGTTCGAGGAGGAGAAGGTCCAGCACGATATCCGCCAGGCTCTGGAGACGGAGCAGAGGCTGATGCTGCGCGTGAAGGAGCAGCAGAAGCTGGTGAAAGCCTCGGTGGGGCGCATGGACGAGACGATGATCGACACCGCGGTCGAGATGGCGATGCAGAAATACTATATCGCCCAGCCGGCGCCGACGACCCGGCCGTAGCTTCCGTTTATTGGTGCGGGGATCGGCACTTTGCCGATGTTAGTAATCGAACCATCAGAATTGCTGGCGTCATATCGCGTCCACGCAGGGCATTTGACTGCGCCGCGCAGAGGTGTACCATGCCGCTTATTACCAAGGTGCGGGAGCTGGGCATGCGAACGGAGTCGCGGCAAAACAGCAGATTTTCCGGCAAACGAATCCATTTCATCGGGATCGGCGGCTGCGGCATGAGCGGCCTCGCCAGAGTCCTGTTGGACGCCGGCGCCATCGTCACCGGGACCGATGCCAAAGCGTCGGCGGTGACCATCGACCTCGCCGAGCGCGGCGCGCGCGTCACGTATGTGCAGGATGGGGCCATGCTGAATCGCGACATGGACCTGGTGGTGCGCACGGCCGCCATCCCCGAGTACAATGAAGAATATCAGCGGGCCTGCGAACTGGGGTTGCCGCAGATGAAGTACGCCCAGTTGCTCGGCGAAGTCATGCGCGAGCGGCTGGGCATTGCCGTTTCGGGCACGCATGGCAAGACGACCACCACCTCGATGGTGTCGCTGGCCCTGCTGGACCGAGGCGCCGATCCGTCGTTCGTGATCGGCGGGACCGTGAAACAACTCGGCGGGTCGAGCCGGTCCGGCGGCGGCGCGCCGTTCGTGGTCGAGGCCTGCGAATTCGACCGCTCCTTCCACAACTACCATCCGAAAGTCGCCGTCATCACCAACATCGACAAGGACCACATCGACTTCTACAAGAAGGGGCTGGCCGAGATCGTCGAGTCGTTCGAGGTCTTCGCCCGCCTGGTGCCGCCCGACGGGGTGATCATCGCCAACGGGCAGGACAAGAACGTCCTGGCGGCCTTGCTGGGGATCGAAACCCGCATCGAGTGGGTGGGGATGGACGATGTGGCGAATCTCGACTGGGCCGTGCGGGATACGGGTCTGGCCGGCGGATGTCACACGGGCGATGTGTTCCACGATGGCGAGCTTGCGGCGAAACTGAGGCTGTCGGTGCCCGGCGAGCACAACCTGTTCAACGCGACGGCCGCGATCGCGGCGTGCGCTGCGGCCGGGCTGCTGCCCGCCGAGTCCGCCGAGGCCATCGGCACCTTCAGAGGGGCGGACCGGCGGATGACGCCGCTGGGACGGACCAACGGGGCGATGGTCGTGGACGATTACGGGCACCATCCGACGGAGATTCGCACCACGCTCAAGGCGCTGCGGGAGATGTATTCCCCGTCGCGCCTGATCTGCGTCTTCCAGCCGCACCAGCACAGCCGCACGCGCTGCCTGCTGCAGGAATTCGGCGAGGCGTTCGCCGCCGCGGACATGGTGGTCATGCCCGACATCTACGCGGCGCGGGACAGCGATGAAGACAGGAAGAGCATATCATCGGCCGACGTGGTCAGGCTCATCAACCACCACGGCGGCAACGCGGTACACATGTCGCGGCTGGTCGAGGCGGCGGAACACGTCCGGCAGATTGCCCGTCCGGGCGATGTGATCGTGACCATGGGCGCCGGCAACGTCTGGGAACTGGCGTGCATGCTGGTCGGAACGAAACTGGAGAAGGAAGTCGCTTAGTAATCCCGGCCCTCAGCGCCGGCGGTAAGTGAGATGCGGATCCACCAATCCAATCCGTTTGCGGGGCTTGACGGCTGTGTCAGCGAGAACATGCCGCTGGCGCGTTTCACGTGGTTCAGGCTGGGCGGGCCCGCGCAGTGGTATGTGCGGCCGCGCTCGCTGGAGGAATTGCAGGCAGCCGTGCTGCGTTGCCGCGAGAACGGGATCTCGATCCGCGTGCTGGGTCTGGGCGCCAACCTGCTGGTGTCGGACGAAGGCGTGGACGGGGCGGTGTTTCGTTTCAGCGAGCCACACTGGACGCGGATGGAATTCGCCGAGGACCGCGTGGAACTGGGCGCGGGCGTGGACTTGCAGAAGCTGGTGGCCAAGTGCGTCCGGCAGGGCCGGGCCGGGCTGGAGTGCCTGGCCGGGATCCCCGGGACCATCGGCGGGGGCGTGCGCATGAACGCGGGGGGCAGATTCGGCGACCTCGGCGCATCGGTTCGGCGGGTGACGGTGATGGACACCGAGGGGACGGTCTACGAGCGGGAGCGCGACGACCTGGTTTTCGAGTATCGGCGGACGAACATCTCGGCGGCCTTCATCCTCGACGCGACGCTGGAACTGGACGAGGATGCGCCCGAGCGCATCCTGCGGAAGACCAAGGAGATCTGGATGTACAAGAAGAACACCCAGCCCCTGAACAACAAGAGCGCCGGCTGCATCTTCAAGAACCCCGCCGAGGGGAGAAGTGCGGGAGCCCTGATCGACCAGGCGGGCCTGAAAGGCCTGCGAATCGGCGGGGCCGAAGTCAGCCCCAAACATGCGAACTTCATCGTGGCCTATCCGGGATGCAAGTCGAGCGACGTGCATGAGTTGATCAAGGTGGTGCGCCAGCGGGTTCTGGAGCGGTACTCCACCGACCTGCAGTTGGAAGTGCAGATCTGGCCGTGAAGTAGGACAGACATTCCTGTCTGCCATCGAGTCGGTAGGACAGGCATTCCTGTCTGTCGTCCAGTCGGTAGGACAGGCATTCTTGCCTGTCATCAAGTCGGCAGGACAGACATTCCTGTCTGTCGTCCTCATGGATCGGGAAGTGAAGGAGCGTGTATGCGAGTCACCGTATTGCTGGGCGGGCCGTCGGCGGAGCGCGATGTCTCTTTGCGTTCGGGCAAGGCCGTGGCGGATGGGCTGCGCTCGATGGGACACGAGGTGTTTGAGTCCGATATCTCGCCGACGAAGCTGGCCGGGCTGGACCGTCCGGCCGACGTGATCTTCCCCGTTCTCCACGGGCAGTTCGGCGAATCGGGGGAATTGCAGGAGATCCTGGAAGCCCGCGCGCTGGCGTTCGTGGGCGCCGGGTCCAAGGCGTCACGGCTGGGCATCGACAAAGCAGCGACAAAGAGAGCGTGGGAGAAGGCGGGATTGCCGACACCGAAGTATGAGGTGCTGGTTGGCAATGGTGGGCCGAGGCCCACCCTACCTGCGCCCTGTGTCGTCAAGGCGATTGACTCGGGGAGCAGCATCGACGTGCATCTCTGCAAGACCGACGAGGAGGTCCGCAAAGCTGCGGATGAAGTGCTGAAGAAACACGGGCGCGTCCTGGTCGAGAAGTTCATCAAGGGCCCGGAATTGACGGTCGGTTTGCTGGAGGAGAAACCGCTGGCGCCGATGCGGATCGTTCCCACGCGCGAGTTCTTCGACTACCAGGCCAAATACTCGGACGCGACGACGGAGCACCGGTTCGACACCGGTCTGCCGGCCGACGTCAACGAATCCTGCCGCGAACTGGCCCGCAAGGCCAACGCCGCCGTCGGCGCCATCGACCTGGCCCGCATCGACATCATGATCGACGGGCAGAACCGGCCGTACCTGCTGGAGATCAACACGCTGCCGGGGTTCACTTCCGTGAGCCTGCTGCCCGAGGCGGCCAAGCACGCGGGCATCGAGTTCGGCCCGCTGGTGGACCGGCTGGTCAAACGCGCTTTTGCCCGGGGTCCGCGACGACTGTAGCGGTTTTCTTTTGAATCGTGCGCCTGCTGGCGATATCATCAACACGGCAGAAGTAATGATAACCGCCGGCCAGGAGATCGGCTCTTTGTGACGACACTTACGCGACCCATCACGTCCGCCCTGAACCCGCAGTACAGTAATGCCGCCGAGTGGTGGGATTCCCTGGCGAATGTGCCGTTGGAGAGGATCATCTTCCACGCGCGGCCGGGCACGGCGACGGACGAAGATGTGTTGCGCCTCGATGACCGCGAAGGCCGCATTTGCGAACTGATCGATGGAACGCTGGTGGAGAAACCCATGGGGATCAGGGAGTCGGCGATTGCCGCCGAGATTCTTCGGCAGGTGGCGAATTTCGTGGTGCCGCGCAAACTCGGAATCGTCACCGGCGAAGCAGGGATGCTGCGGATTCGGCCCGATCGGGTGCGCGCGCCTGACGTTGCCTTCATCAGTTTCGATCGTCTGGCCGGGGGCAAACTGCCCGACAAGCGGATTCCCGATCTGGCGCCGGACCTCGCGGCTGAGGTCCTCTCCGACAGCAACACGGTCGCGGAGATGAACAACAAGCTGCCAGAGTATTTCGAGGCGGGAGTGCGGCTGGTGTGGTATGCCGATCCGCGCACGCGGACCGTGGATGTGTACAGTTCCCCCGAGAATCCCCGCCGGCTCACGGAGGCCGATGCGCTTGACGGCGGCAATGTCCTGCCAGGTTTTGAAATGCGCGTCGCGGACATCTTCCGGGCGGTGTGAGGGATGACCCACGACTTACGTCGTGGGCTAATGTATGTCGCCCCTGCGGGGCTGAAGAGGTTGGGGCGCCGGCTCGCGCTTTTGCCCGGGGTTCGCGACGGGGATGACCTCAAATCCGCGAGGGGGCTTGCGGTACCAGGACCGGGCGATCTCCACCACCATCGGCAGCATCGAGATCACCACCACCATGACCACCACCAGTTCGAAATGCTTTTGCACGAAGGCGATCTTGCCGAAGAAGAAGCCGGAGACGACGCAGATCAGCACCCAGCCGACGGCGCCGATGATGTTGTACACAAAAAATGTCGCGTAGCTCATCTTGCCGATTCCGGCCACGAACGGGGCGAAGGTGCGGACGATGGGAACGAAGCGGGCGATGATGATGGTCTTGCCGCCGTATTTCTCGTAGAACTCGTGGGCCTGGGTCAGGTGTTTCTTGTTCAGAAGCCAGGAGTCTTCCTTCTTGAAGACGGCCGGCCCGAGTTTGGCGCCGATCCAGTAGTTCGCGGCGTCGCCCAGCACGGCGGCGGCGATGAGCATGACCGTGATCAGGGGCATGTCGACGCCGACCTTGGGGCCCAGCGCCCCCAGGGCGAAAAGCAACGAATCTCCCGGCAGGAACGGCGTCACCACCAGGCCGGTCTCGGCGAAGATCACCAGAAACAGGACAACGTAGAGCGTCGGCATCCCGCCGACCATCTGGATCATCTTCTGCCAGGCTTCGGGCTGGCCTTTGGCCATGGCAAAAAGCTGCTTGAGCAATTCCATCTGTCTCGACTCCGTTCCCGGCCTGATTTCGTAGCACACGCGTCTCGCCTGTGGCTCCGGTATTCCAATGAAGAAATCGGCCGCGTCCGGGGGTGATATCAGAGACAGGCCGCATTCACAATGGCCGGGTGTTCGTACGTTCGTAGTACCGCCTTCAGGCGGTCTGAAGAGCCGCCTGAAGGCGGTACTACGAGCGCGTACTACGAACGCTCATGAATTACCGCGCCCCTCCGGCTATAATGTCCGCAATATGTCCGACACGACCATAACCTCCAATCCCGTCACCCACGTGGGGATCATCGAAGGCTGCATCATCTGCGGCCTTTGCGAAGATACCTGTCCGCAGGTTTTCTGCGTCCGCGACGAATCCGCGGTGATCCGCCAGAGCGCCGAGAAGTTTTACGAGTCGCAGGCCGAGCAGATCGTCCAGGCGGCCGTCGAATGTCCCGTGGCGGTGATCAAGGTGCGCCGGGTGAAAGAATGACGCCGTGGGCATGTCGACCGACCACTCCGACGCGGTTGAAATCCCGTGGCACTGGAACATGTTTGGGTGGCATG
>JBIOJL010000121.1:0-14323 GCA_044450885.1 Tepidisphaerales bacterium | reverse complement strand
TTGTACTGCACACGGATCCGACACCTCTACAGAAGAGGGCATTCGAGCTTCTGGGTTTGTACCCAGTAGCCGGAAAGTGAAATCACAAGTTATCCCATGGCGCCATAAGGAGTTACCTCGTTTTGGGCCGGGGAACTGCAGTTTAGAGGCAGGACTGACGCTGGCCCACGACTCAAGTGAAAGATCCGGTTTCAGCGCAAAACTATAGTCGTGGGTTTCCCCGGCGGCGAGGGTGCCCATCGCAACCTCGGCCGATCCTGCCAGAAGCTGGCTGACTCCGCTGCCTACGGGAGATCGGCTGGGGGCATTCGGCAATCCCGAGCCAACGGTCAAGGTGGAGACCGTCAGGTTCTTCAACCTGTTGCCGCCTTTCACACTCCCATCCAGGATTTGATAATAGTCATCATTATAGGCCAGGACCCTGATGCCGATGATGTCGGCCGGCAGTGGCGCGGGAGGCAGGGTCCAGCTCGCGGTTCGCTTCTTGGTGGGGTCAACGGTGAATGTGGTCTTCCTGGTCGGGTCATCATACTTGGCCGCGGAAACAAAGTAGACGTAACGGTTCCGACTGAGCGTTTCCATGATTACCCAGGCGGTGCCGGGAATACATAACCCAGCCCGGTTTCCGGACATGGTGAAGGTGGTGTCGCCGGCCCGCGCCACCTGATAACCGTGGCCGCCGCAGGTGTGGATGATGCTCTCCGGGTGGAACCCGCCGCCCATGAGCCCTTCGACGAGGAGGAGGGGGATTCCCGAACCGTAGCCGTTGTTCTCCGTTCTCAGCCAGAAGCACATGGACCCTTCGCCTTCGTAATAGTTGTTGCCAAAGAAGGCGCTTGGGCCATCATATCCGAAGAAGACGTTCTGGCAGCTCCAGTGGCCCTGCTTGTTGCCATCACCCCACTGCCACTGGTCACTGGCCGGCTCATTGCCGACGTTCTCGTAAGTAGAGATGTAGGCGGCGCTGTAGAAGTTGACATTGCAGGCATAGAAATCGATGTTCTTCCATACCATCGTGTTGGCGTCAGCGTTCGGCTCGATACAGACGGCGCCATAGGGGCTCGAGAAACAGCGGAACCTGAGATTGTCGAAGACGGAACTGTCGTGATTCGTGTGAATCCACTTCCAATAGTAGTCCACGGTAATGGGGGTGCCGGCAGGAACAGGAGACGGGAAGGCTATGTTAAGAACGCCCTCCTGGATTGCGCCATAGACCCCGGTCGGGGTTTCCTGCCCCAGCCATTCCTGAAAGCCATCCGAAGTAATGGTTTGTGCGCCCGCATGGACCACGGTGTAGACGTCGGCCCCGGGCGCATGCGCCAGCTTCTTTGAGTAGGGCCCCGTGGTCCCGTCTCCGGTCCCTACTGCTTCTCCTGTGACCCGAGTAGCGTTTGGGGTGCCGTCTTCCTGGTGGGGCATGGCGCTCATGCGGATGCCGATATGCTTGTTGTACGGGCGTGGCGGACCAAGGGCTGAATACAGCTCCGTCGAGAAGATAACGTCTTTCACGGTCGCCCTGTTGCCATCATCATGATACCATAGACCAACATATTCGGTCTGAAGCGGCAAGGCCTCCATATCGATCGTGCAATGGGAGAGGATGGGCGGCATATAGCAGGCGGTGCTGGGGGCCTGGCCGCCGTACCAGAAGAGGCCGTAACCGTGGGGAGTCTTGGAAGCCGGGAAACCCGCATCGGCCTTGAAAGCCGTATTGGCGGAAGTGTCCCCCCTGAAGTTGATCACCTTCCTCAGCAATACCCGGCTGCCGATCTTGTAGGTCCCCGGCCCTGAATAGACCTCATAACAGGCGGGTGCCTGACTCTTCTCGTTATGGACGGAAGCGATCGCGGCGTTAAAGATCGCGGCATTATCTTTGGTCCCGGTGGGGTCGGACCCCCACCAGGCGGTCAGGCACCTGGGAATGCTCCTTGCGCCAAAGTGAACATTGCCGCTTCCGATGCAACGGAATACCTGATATTCACCGGTTTCAAATGGGCCATTGATCAGGAATTGGGTGCCATCGGCAACGGTGATGGTGGCTCCATTCGCTACCCGCAGATTGCAGGTCGCCGGAATGGTCACCCCTCCACCAGCGCAGGTCGCCCCCTGGGGCACGACAAGAGTGCATGGGGTTGCGCCGATGGCTTTCACGGCCGCGGAAAGGTCGTTCATCGAGGAGCCGTAGCCTGAGTCGCCCACGGTGATGTAAGGCTTGGCGGTGGGCTGAGCCCAGGTGAAGGTTGTGGCCCCCAGAATGACAAAGACTGTCGCGGCCCAAGGCAGTGCTCTCAGATAGTTCATAGGGTGTCTCATCATTTTCTCCTTCTTGCACCACTTCTACCGGACCTTTGCGGATCGGACTTCGTTGACCCGGGCCGTCCACTCCGAAAGCGCTGGCAGCTTCACCGGCCATGGCGAGAGCAGGGCGGCGGCCGGGCGCAAGCCGGGCTGCGGTTGGATGGATTCGAGGAGGATCGGTTCGAGGTTGCCCGTCGGTGGGCGGGATGCCGTCAGATGCCCTCACCCCGGCCCTCTCCCGGAGGGAGAGGGAGTGGCGCCGCGGAGTACCGCGGCCACGGGCTGGAAGCCCGTGCCACGAAAGATGCAGGTGAGACCAAGGCAGCGTCGTCATGTGGATTTGGCGCGGGTCAGGCCCCAGGGCAGGACCATGCCCGCCAGGGTGAGCATGATGGTCGTGGCGGTGTAGAGCATCATGGAGTAGCCGTGGAGCTTCTTGAATTCCGTGTTGTAGGAGAGGTTCTGTTCCCAGAGGTGCATCAGCTTGGGCGTGACCAGCAGCGGCGAGGCGATGGCCGGCAGGACGGCCACGATCAGCAGCGCGAAGAGGAGTGTCCAGAATCGGGACTTCGTGGAGAGGCGCAGAAAGAAACAGGCGAGCAGGACGACGGCGCCGAGGACGAGCTGGAATCGCTCAAATGCGGGGAAGACGCGCGGGCCGACCTGCACGGCGAGGGTTTTGTCGGCCGCGAAGAGCAGGGTGATGATGAAGAACACGGTGACGAGTCCGCCCAGCCACAGGCCCCAGGCGAAGAGCAGCAGGATCGACCAGATGAAGCGCATGGCGTGCCTCCTTGAGAGACGATCAATGCTTGAAATGCCGCTGGCCGGTCAGGACCATGGCGGCGCCGCGCTGGTCGGCCAGGTCGATCGTTTCCTTGTCCTTGACCGAGCCGCCTGGATGAATGATAGCCGTCACGCCGGCGTCGAGCAGAAGTTGCGGGCCGTCGGGGAAGGGGAAGAACGCATCCGACGCGGCCACCGCGCCGCGAACGCGGTCGCCGGCCTTCTGGATGGCGATGCGGCAGGCGCTGACGCGGTCCTGCTGGCCGGCGCCGGAGCCGTACATCATCGAGTTGCCGGCGATGACGATGGCGTTGGACTTCACGTGCTTGCAGGCGAGCCAGGCGAGCTTGAGGTCGCCCATTTCCGTTGCCGTCGGCTGGCGTTTGGAGACGACCTTCCAGTTGGCTTCGTCGATGCCGAGCAGGTCGCGCTGCTGGACGAGGTAGCCGCCGGCGATGGTGTGGATCGCGAGTTCCGTCGGGTCCGCACTGCGGACCGTGTCGCGGTGAGCCGCTTCGACGGTCGAAGGAACGGTCCGCAATGCGGACCCTACGGCGGCGGACGTCGTGCGGCTTGCCCCAGCGTCCGCTGAAGCGGACCCTACGGTGTCTGCGACGGTCGAAGGAACGGTCCGCAATGCGGACCCTACGGTGTCTGCGACGGTCGAAGGAACGGTCCGCAATGCGGACCCTACGATGGCGGTCGAAGGAATGGTCCGCAATGCGGACCCTACAGGGCCGACTTCGAGCAGGCGGACGTTCTTCCAGCGCGTTTTGAGCAGTTCGAGGGCGTCGGGGGCATAGCTGGGGGCGACGATGACCTCCAGCAGTTTGTCGATGGAGGTGATGGCCTCGGCGGTGGCGAGGTCTACCGGGTGATTGAGGGCGACGATTCCGCCGAACGCGGCCAGCGGATCGCCGGCGAAAGCATTGCGGAATGCTGTCGGCAGGTCGGCCGCGGTCGCGTAGCCACAGGGCGTGGCGTGTTTGACGATGCAGGCGGTCGGAGCGGCCAGTTCCTTGACGGCCGACAGGGCGGCGTCGGCGTCGAGGAGGTTGATGTAGGAGAGTTCCCTGCCGTGGTGTTGGGTGGCGAAGGCGACGGAGGCTTCATGCGTAGGGTCCGCACCGCGGACCATTTCGCGCGTAGCGCCGTCGGATGTCGGCGGAACGGTCCGCAGTGCGGACCCTACGGGTGCTGGAGGAGCGGTCCGCAGTGCGGACCCTACGCGCTGAGCGGCGGCGTCCGCTGAAGCGGACCCTACCTGAGCGCGCGCTTGGGCCTCTGGAGGAGCGGTCCGCGGTGCGGACCCTACGCGCTGAGTGGCTGCGTCCGCTGAAGCGGACCGTACGGGGGATGAGTCGGATGTCGGCGGAACGGTCCGCAGTGCGGACCCTACGGCATCGACGTAGAGGGCTGCTTTCTGGTGGGGGTTCTCGCCGTAACGAAGGTCGGATTTCTTGACCAACGAGAGGTTCAGTTTGGGGGGCAGCGGTTGGTCGGACGCCGGCGCATCGGCGCGGGAAAGGTACCCCGCGATCGTCGCATCGTACGCCGCTGTATGCGCAAACGCCTGTTGTGCGAGTTTGAGCCGGTGTTTCTCGCAGGTGCAGCCGTTGTGTTCGCGCAGGTCGCCCAGGACATTGTCGTATTGGTCGGGCGAGGTGACGACGACGACGAAACGGTGGTTCTTGGCGGCCGAGCGGACCATGGACGGGCCGCCGATGTCGATGTTTTCGATGGCCTCCTCGAACGTGACGTTCGGTTTGGCGATCGTCTTCTCGAACGGGTAGAGGTTGATGCAGATCAGGTCGATGGGCTGGATGCCGTGCTTCTGCATGGCGGCGACGTGCTCGGCGTTGTCGCGCAGGGCCAGCAGCCCGCCGTGGATCTTGGGGTGCAGCGTCTTGACCCGGCCATCCATCATCTCGGGAAAGCCGGTGACCTCGGAGACATCGGTGACGGTCAGGCCCTGCTCGCGGAGGAACTTGGCGGTGCCGCCGGTGCTGATGAGTTGGACCTTGAACTCGTCAACCAGCGCCCGGGCGAACTCGGCCAGGCCGGATTTGTCGGAGACGGAGATCAGTGTACGCTTGACGGGAACCAGGTCGGACACGGAAACCTCGCTGTTGGTCAACGTCCGGCGAGCGCGTCGGTGTCGGCCGGGGCCAGCACCCATTCGCCGACGGCGCCGGGCTTGGTGACGGGCTTGATGGCCATGACCGTGCCGGCGGACGTCGCGGCATAGATCGTGCCCAGTTCCTTGAAGTTGACGTTGGAAGCGAAGGCGACGAAGTCCTTTCGCGAGGAGCGCATCTTGACCTGTCCGGTGGCGCGTTCGACGCCGGCGATGGAGTTGTCCGCCATGCGCACGTATGTGTTCTTTTCGTCAATGGCGAGGACCTGCCGGGCGTCCTCCACGACCCATTTGGCCAGGCGCAGCTCGGCCTGCCCGGTCTTGTCGATGGCGACCAGCCCCTTGCCGGGAACGTAAATGTAGACGAAGGAGCCGGCGGAGACGGGGGCGCTGTCTTCCTTGAGGGCGACGCCGGCGTAGTAGGTCCAGCGGACCTTGCCGGTGGCGGCGTGGATGCAGTAGAGCTTGGTGTCGGTCGAGGCGACGAACACGCCGTCCTTGTCGGCGGCCAGGTCGGCGACGATGGGCGCGCCGGTCTGGAACACGCCGTTGTCGAGGATCGGCCAGAGGACGTCGCGGTTTTCGCCGCGGATGCCGTAGACGGCCCCGTCGCGGGAACCGGCGAAGACGGCGCCCTGGAAGACCGCCGGGCGCGAGCGGACCTGTCCGCCGGTCGCCAGTTCCCAGATGGGCGAGATGTCGTAGGGCTGGAACTTGGTGTCGACGGCCTGGACGCGGCCCTGCCGGGGATGGTCCACGCCGAGGAAGAGGGCGCCGCCCTCGCCGACCGCGCCGCTGGAGGCGTTGTAGCGGAGGTTGACGGAGTAGGAACGTTTGCCGTTGGGCTCGAAGACGACCAGCCGCTTCTCCGTGGGCACGACGACGCGGTTCTTCAGCGTGACCGGGTCGAACACCTTGTCGCCCTTTTCAGCGACATCGGCGACGGCGCGGGTCACGCCGGTGGCGCGCTCGATCCAGTAGAGCTTGCCGTCGGAGGTGAGGACGAAGACCTTGTCTTCGTTGAGGGAGATGCGCGTGACCTGTTCCTGGGCCAGGGGAATGGAGACCCTCCAGGCGCCCATGAACGAGCCGACGGGCACTTCCATGATCTGCCCCTGCGAAACGCCGGGTTTTGCGGGCTCGCTCTGTCCGGGTGTTTCGGCGCCGCAGCCGGCCAGCGCGATGCCGGCGGTGATGCCCAGGAGACGTCTCAGCCATTTGCCGCAACGGTTGATGTGCTTACGATCCACGGTGATCCTCGAGTTGCGCGACTGCCAGGGGGCGGCGACAAGGCCGCCGGCCTCCGGCGCGTGCGCCAAGAATACCCGACTTCCGCGGCAAGCGTCAAACCCTCCCGGCACAACGCATGACAATATTTCCCGGCACTGCACGTTTTCAACACAACACAAGGAGCATTCATGACCCTGTTCAAGACGGTTCTCGCGACGGTCGTTCTCGGGACGGCTCTGGCAATCCCGGCCTTCGGCCAAGGCGGACCGGGCGGCGGCGGTGGACCTGGTGGCGGTGGCGGAGGCGGAGGCGGCCGTGGCGGCGGCTTCGGCGGCGGCGGCGGCGGGCGGTTTGGCGGCGGCGCGCAGGCGCAGCAGCCGCAGCAGACCCCCGTCCAGCGCATCGAGGCCACGCAGAAGGCCGTGATGGACCTGGCCACCGACCAGCAGAAACCCAAGTTCGAGGAGATGTTCAAGAAAGTCGGCGTCGAGTTGGATCCCTTGAAGGAGCGGCTGGCCAAGCTCGAGGCCGAGAAGAAGGAGATCGAGGACAAGATCGCCCAGCTTGCGGCGGCCGAGCGAAACGACATCAACGACCTGCTCACCGAAGAGCAGAAGGCCCAGCTCCGCGACAAGCTGGCGACGGTCAACGTGGCCGGCGGCGGCGGTCGGGGCATGGGTGGCGCCGGCGGGCTCGCCCAGATCATCCAGAACCGTGCCCAGGAGCTGAACCTGACCGACGACCAGAAGGGCAAGCTCACCAAGCTTGCCAGCGACGTGCAGAGCAAGATTGCGGATATCCGCCAGACCTCCGGCAATGACCGCCAGGCCATGGGGGCGGCGATGCGGGCCGCATTTCAGGACATGCAGACCCAGCTCAAGGACATCCTCACGCCCGCGCAAATGACCCAACTCCAGCAGATGATGCCGGCTGGCGGCATGGGCGGCCCGGGTGGCGGCGGCGCAGGTGCCGGCGGACCGGGCGGCGGTCGCCAAGGCGGTGGGCGTCGCGGTGGTGGCGGCGGCGGCGGAGCCGGTGGTGGGGGCGCCATCCAGTAGTAGTTCGGGAATCAACCAAACAGGTGCGGGAGCCGCGGCGCCAAGCGTCGCGGCTCCTTCTTTAGAACCCGTCCAAAATCAACTCCGCAGGCCCGAAGGGCCGTTACCTTTGGTAGCCGTGGCCGTAAGGCCACGGAAATCAAGAACCAATCATCTGAGGCCCGAAGGGCCGGCACTGTGCGAGACGCGGAACCGCCGAGTTGTTTCTGCACAACTCCTTAGTTGGATTCCGCCGACGCGGGCGTCGGCGGCACTTGTTATGGGCTGCCCAAGGGAGCTTCCCGACGGACCTGCCGGGCCTCATTTCGACCATAAGTCATTATCCACAATGGCTTTGAATCAGTAATCGCGGTTCCTGGTTCCTTCCGTTTCCCCGCTCTCAAGCCATTGTCTCTACCCGCCCATCGTATGTATTATTAGACACAGTGCGGCGGACCTTATGCCCGACCCTCGCCAGGACGATGCTCAGAACAGCCGGATTCACGTCCTGGGTGAACCCGGCCGCGGCAAGTTGTTTATGACGACGTTCATCGAGTCATGTGTGGAAACCGTCACCGACTCGGCCAAACTGGTCGAGCGGACCAGCCGCACCCGTCCGCGGGCCGCCCGGCTGCTGCGCATACTCCGCGATAAGCGCGACGTTCTCGTAACCACCCACCTGCATCCCGATCCCGACGCCCTGGCATCGTGTTACGCCATGGCGACTCTTCTTCGGGCCAGGCTCCCGGAAGCCCGGGTTACGGTCGCGGTCAAGGGCAAGATCGGCGGCGGCTACAACACCGCGTTCCAGACCGAAACCGACATGCGGCTGGAACCCTGGGACGACGAGCATCTCCATGACTACGACGCCGTCATCCTGCTGGACGTCCAGCCCGGCCTGAGTTTCTCTCCGTTGCCGGAAGACGTGCCCCCCATCGCGGTGGTGGACCATCACCGCACCCGCGGCGGGAAGATGCGCATCCCCTTCCACGATGTCCGCACCGACGTCGGGGCCACCTCGTCCATCATGTTCTCCTACCTGATGGACATGGAGGTGGACATCCCTTCCGACCTGGCCGCGGCGCTGCTGTTTGCCATCGAGACCGACCTCGCCGGGGCGGCCGGCCAGCCCCGCGACCTGGACAACATGGCGCTCTCGAGCCTGACGCTGCTCGCCGACACGCATCGCCTCTACCGCATGCGCCACAGCCCGCTGCCGCTGTCCATCTACACGGCCATACGCGACGCCCTGGTCAACGCCATGATCTACGACGAGGCGATGGCCTCGCACATCGAATACATCGAATCGCAGGAGACCCCGGCGGTGGCGGCCGATTTCCTCCTCCGCTACGAACACGTCCAATGGGTCCTGGTCACCGCCATCAGCGGGCAGAACCTGGTGATGAGCCTGCGCACGCACTCCGACCGCATCACCGCGGCCGAGCTCATGCGCAAGATCATCGGCCGCCTCGGCGAAGGCGGCGGACACCGCACCAAGGGCGGCGGCTCCATCCGCCTGGCGACGGGCTCCGACACCGAGGTCGAGCAACTTCGCCGCAAACTGCTGAAGCGCATGCTCCGCGCCCTGGGCGTCCCCACGAACACCCGCGGGCAGCGCCTGGTGAACGAGAAGTGAGTAGTGGCCGTGCAGAAACTCCGCGTTTCCTTTCTCTCCCTCTCCCACCGGGAGAGGGTTGGGGTGAGGGCATTCTGCGGAGTGGTTCCCCGCACAATTCCCAAGTGAGTGGGTCATGCAGAACGTCGTCATCGACAAGCCCTACCGGTTCATTCTGGGGATTGCGGTGTAGAGCCGGTGCCCCCACCGGCATTTCCCAAGTAGGGCGGTATCGCCGAAACCGCTGTTCCCGATTCCCCCAGTGCCCGATCGCCCGCCACGTTCTCGACCATTCCGGCGTGGCATGGGCAAGCATGCCATCGCGGCGGAAATTGTGGTGCAGGCTTTCAGCCTGCCGCAGGCTGGAAGCCTGCACCACAACCGCTATGCCATTTGAGCCGCGACGGAGCACGCTTGCCCGTGCTTGCCGCCAGAAAACCAAGGTTGCGCCCCGCCCCAAACAGGGTATAATCGAAACTGATGAAAAGCCCTTTCCCCGGCATGGACCCGTACATGGAGCCCCACTGGCTGGACGTGCATGCCCGCCTGGTGACGTACGTAGCCGACACGCTGAACGAAGAACTCCCGCCGGGGCTGGTCGCCAGCACGGAAGAGCGCGTGGCGATTGAGTCCGAAGAAGACCGCGTTCATCTCGCCCGCCCGGACATCAGCGTGGTTGCCCCCGCCAAAGCCGGCGACGCCACGGCCGCGCTGCTGGATGCACCTTACAGGCTGGTGCTCGATTACGATCCCATCACCGAGCACTACATTCGCATCCTCGACACCCATGGGAACCGCCTTGTCACGGTGGTTGAGGTGCTCAGCCCGACGAACAAGAGCGGCGAAGGGCTCATTGAATACCGGCGAAAGCGGTCGCACCTGATCCAGGCCCAGGTGCATGTTGTGGAGATCGATCTGGTGCGCCGGGGCGACTGGCGGGCCCTGCTCCGGCCGTATACCTGGCCGGTCGAGGCAACCACGACCTATCGAGTGGCCATCCACGCGGCCGCGGAGAGGCGAGAGGTCTACCTCTACCCCATTCGGCTGATCGATGCCCTCCCGACGATTTCGATCCCCTTGCGTGCATCGGATCGGCCGGTGCAGTTGTCGCTGCAACAGATGATCGAGCAGGTCTATACACGTGGCCGGTACGCCCAGCGCCTGGACTACCGCGAGCCATGCGATCCGCCGCTGACGGAGCAGGAGGCGGCCTGGGCCGCCGAGCTCCTGAAAGAGGCCGCGCGGTCGTAGCCAGGGCATCGCCGGCTCGCGGAAGCAGGCCGGCGGTGTAGAACCGGTCGGCCGCGACGAACGGAGGCGATGAGGCAAATAGGGCGCGGAAAACGGGTCAGGTATCAATCTCAAGGCGAATGGCTTGATTTGTCACGCGAACGTCCGTAGTCTGTCGTCATGCTGCGTCAACGACATGCGCCGGGCGGAAGGGAAACGGATGGGCTTGCAGGCGACCCCGCGACGGAGCGGCAGACCCACAACCAACCGCGACGCAGAGGCAAATTGATCCCTGACCCGTTTGAATCGCCCCGGAAGTTGTTGGCTGGTTTTGAAGCGCCCCGCGCTGGCTGGTTTTCAAGCGCCCCGTGACACTGGAGATTGCCGGCAAGGTCGTAGGCGTAGAAGGTGGTGGGGCCTTCGGCGAGGGTGGTGAGGTGGCCGGCGGCGTCGTAGCTGTGGACGCTGGCGGGATCGGGCTGGTCAACGCCGTTGATGCGGGCGGCGGTGACGGAGGCGAGATTGCCGTTGAGGGCGTGGCGTAAAGGCATTCGTAGCCCACTGACTGCGTCCCCGTCCCATTCCTTATGCTTTGACCTTGGCCTTATCGCTGACGCTTGGCTCGCGATTTATTGGAATTCCGCACTCGGGACATTGATCTGGACTCGCCCGCAGGTCATAACCGCAGGATCGACACAGACCCTTACGCATTCGGTGCTGCTGTAAGGATCGTCGCCGCGCGTCTCTGATCCATATTACGAGCCACATGCTGGGGGGGATCATCGCAAAGCCCAGGTAGAACACGCCACCACGGAGATAGATGCCGTGGCAGACGGTGTCAACGACGCCCCGTCGGCCACCCTCTTTATATGAGGTAATCAACGGACCGCGATCCCATGCGATCACGTACCAGTTGGTTGTGGTGTCTGGTTCAGCCCTGTCCAACCAGTCGGATTGGGGCCGATACTTGCTTTCCATGGGACCTTCGATTGGTGGCCGCGACGTCATCCAACGGATGCCGGGCCCTGCGAAAATATCCGGACCCTGTAAACCAGCCGGCGCATCTCCGAAAGTCAGCATAACATTTGTGATCCCTGCAAATGCGAAGATATTGGGAATGTCGATGCGCTTCATCCCGTCAAACAGCCACCAAGGGGATGTGAGACACACGAGTACGCCCAGTGTGGCGAAGATGTTGAATAGACGATGTCTCATCACGTCTGCTTATGAATCGGAGCTCGGAATCAACATTGGAACTCGCCGGGCCGACACTGATTTGCGAGTTGGAGCCATACCAAGCGTCCACCGTCAGCTTCCAGTACGCGAGCCTTATACGCCGCTCCTGCCCGTCACGAAGCCAGGAGAACGGGTCAGGTGCGATTATCGTGGCCCGGAATAGGAATCGGGCCCACACCTCCGATCAGATTCAGGGCTGATACCAGGACGAGCGCCAGTATTTCTGGTCGAGGTCGAAGAAACTCACGGTTTCCTTCGCCGGGTCGAACGCGGCGGGGAGGATGCCGTATTTCATCATCTCGCGGATGTACTGCGGATTGGGCTTGAAGCCGGGGGCGCCGTAGCGGGGTTCGCGGTCGAGAATTTCCTGGCCGCGGCGGAGGGCGGCCAGGATCGTCTTGTAGTCGGGGTCGTTGCGGTCCTTGAAGACTTCGCCGCAGTTCCCCCAGCCGCCGGCCGACTTGGCCAGCGGGGCCAGCAGGATCGCCGACAGCTCCGGACGGGTGAAGTTCTGGATGATGTCGTGGCTGTAGCGGCCCATCGGGTCCTTGGCGATCACCAGGCGCTCGTATGAGCCGGTGGGATGGCCGACGATCTGGGGCTGCTTGTGGCGGAGTTCGTCGTTGAAGGGAATCGGGCGCTCGTTCTTCGTGACGTTGGGGGCCACTTCATGGCAGGAGCCGCAGCGCGCCTGCAGGATCTTGTTGCACGGCCCGAAGACGGCGCCGTTGGCCAGGCCGCCGGCTTCTTGTTGCTGTTTGTTGCGCAGGCCGGCGTAGGAACCGGCGTACGGCGCGCCGGATTCGATCCACAGCCAGGCGGTGCGCCAGTCGCGTTCGGTGGCCTTGTGTTTGCTCAGTTGGGCGAGCAGCGGGCTGGCCGAACTGCCGATGCTGCGCGGGGGCTGGTTGCCCAGGCCGTTGCGGCCGTCGGTGACCACGCGGTGGGCCAGCAGCGAGATGTACGCATGCGAGTAGGTCGGCCCGCGGTCGCCGGTGAGCAGCATGTGGCCTTCGTGCTTTTCCGGCCGGTGGCATTCGACGCAGTAGCGGTTCAGGATCGGCTGGATGTCGCGCTGGAAATCCAGGACATCCGGGTAGCCGGCGAACGGCTGGATGCGGCTGGGCGGGCGGCGCATGGCCATGAGCGTCCCCTCCGACTTGTGCCGCGGCGCGAGGTTCCGTTCCTCGTGGCAGCCGGCGCAACTGAGGACTTCGCCGGGCATGACGGTGGTGAAGCTCTGCATGCGCTTGACGGACATGTCCTTGTCGTCGAGAGCGACGAAGAAAACCTGGCGTCGCGCGGGGACTTCGAAGTAGGCCGAGCCATCCGGCTCGACGGGGACTGTGCCGAGGACGCGCTCGAGGGTGAACGTGCCGAGCCAGGAGACCAGGTCCGGCCCGCCGCTGAAGTTCACGGGCTTGGGGAGCGATTCGAGGATGAGGAGCTTCTTGATCTGCCCGCGCTCCACGCCGGGCATATTGCGGCCCATATAAACGTCGGCCAGCACCATGCGGCCGGTGGGCTCCTTGGGATCGAGGCGGCTGGGGATGACCGGCTCGCGCGGGCGCGGCTGGATGGGCCGGGGTTCGTTGAGGGCGATGCCGGTGGGATCGCTGTAGAGGATTTCCTCGTGGTTCTGGTCGTCCATGAGCACAAGCTGGTTGTTGCGGGCCATGAGGAAGAGGTCGGCGGAGAGCGGATAGGGATCGCGGGTGAGGCCGCCCTTGTGCAGCGGTTTGGGCGCGGCCGGGTCGTCCGGGCCGTTGTCGCCGGAGACGATGGTGGCGTAGCCGGCGTGTTCGTTGACGCCGTGGCCGGGCGAGAAGGAAGCCAGGACTTTCTGCGTGCCGGGGATGGGCTTGGCGTCGATCATCACGGTCCAGGAGTGCATGTTGCCGTAGAAGACCTGCTGGCCGGTGCCGTCGGGGTTCATGGTCCAGAGGTGGTGGTATTCGACCTGGCTGCGGTCGACGTATTCCCAGCGGGTGTAGAGCAGCCGGCCATCGGGCATGACCCAGGGCGTGTTGTCGTGCTCGGTGTTGGAGGAGATCTGGGTGATGCGGCCGCCGGTGGCGTCGCAGCGGTACATGACGGCGACCTGGGTCATCCAGCAGTTGACCCACCGTTTGCAGCGCGTGGAGATGAAGACGATGTCGCCGTCGGGAAGGTAGGTGGGCTCGATGTCGTCGAAGTCGCCGGTGGTGAGCTGGCGGAGGGCGGAGCCGTCGATGTTGATTTCGTAGAGGTGGTAGTAGTCGGTGCCGGTCGGGCGATAGGAGAAGATGATCTTGTTGCCATCGTAGTACACCTGCGGATCGCGGACGGAGCCGCCCTTGGGATCGAGCAGGGTGGTGGTCTGGCCGGTGTGGAGGTTGAGCTTATACAGCCGGCCGGCATCCGGCTTGCCGTTGCCGGCGTAGGCCTTGTCGTTGGCGTCGTCGCAGTAGTAGCCGATGTTGGCGTACCAGTGGGGGTCGTTGTAGGCCGAGCGGGAGCAGAAGACGATGTCGGTGGTGTCGTGGAGCGGGCCGGCGAGGGCCCGCTGGAGAAGGGCGTGCGGGGCGAGGGCGGGTGGTTGCGCGGCGAAAGTGCTGATGGCGGAGAAGAGCAGCGTGACGAGCGCGAGGAGTGGTGGGGCGGGGGTCCCGGCCGGGTGTCGGGGTTGACCCCGCGGGGTTTTGATGTGTGAAGTCCCCAACCCAAGGAATACCCGGGGGCCACACACTGGACGGAAGGGGGCCGACCTGGTGT
>JBIOJL010000120.1:0-14344 GCA_044450885.1 Tepidisphaerales bacterium | reverse complement strand
GCGGTACTACGAACGTGACCGCGCAGACACGGCTTGCAGTAGACAAGCCGTGGCACCCCGAGCGGAACCTCCGACAGTTGTTGCTACGCTGGTAAAGAAAATGGGGCAGGGACGGGCCATGGATCAAGAAAGAAGCTGACTTAGTTCCAACAGGTGCAGATTCGATCATCCACCACTTTGCCGCTGGGCCTTTTCCAATGCCCGGTGAATCTTCCCGAAGACTACGGGGTCGGGTGTTACTTTGCCGTTTTCAATCCTGGCCATTGTCGCCGCGGGAATGCCGGCCGTGCAGGCCAACTCCGCCTGGGTCAGGCCCGCCCGCCGGCGGTCGCGGATGAGTTTGCGGGCCAGCGTGACCCGGGCATATTCCACCGCCGGCACATTGCCCTTGGCATCCGGCTTGGGCAGCGGCGGCCCATCGCCCCCGGCAAGTTCGCGGGTCAATTCGCGCAGCCGGTCATATTCCGACTCCGGCACGAGCACAAACCGCTCGCCCTTGATCTCAATGCTTCCAGCAACCATGGCTCAATCCTCGTAAAAACCATCGCGATGCCCGATCTTCTCAACAACGACCGTTTGGCCTTCGACTCGAAACTGCACCCGGTAATCCCCCGTGCGAATGCGAAACCGGCCGGTCAATCCAAATCGCAGGGGTCTGGCTCCGCTGACCTGCGGCCAATGTTCCAAGCGGATCAGGATGCCCATAACCCGAAAGTGTATCGCCCGACCCAGTTCATCAAGTTCCCACTGCGCCTGCTCTGTCAGGATCAGTTTGGCCATGTCTTATTGTCCCTCTATCCCATGCTCCATTACTACGTAGCGTCTCCCAGATTCTCCAGAAAACCTCGACCTGCATCATCATCGAATGGTAGGCGACCTAAATCAAGCGTGTTGAAAGAGAAAAAGGCTTCGAGTCCCCCCGACCTTTCAAAACTCAGATTTCAGTTTTGGGAGGGGTCGTTTCGCCAAACCACTCTCGCCAACCATGCACCGCTTCGTGCCGGAGCCTGCCCTGAGTAATCGAAGGGTCTGCCTTCATGTTTAGTCTGTATCCCACTCACCCGAACATCTGCGTCCAGTGATTCCCGGATCGGCCCAGGCCGGTGCGGTGCTGGCGGGCGAGCATGTTCTTGTGATGGCCGGGCGAGTGCCACCACATGCGGATGGCGCCTTCGCCCGTGCGCGCGCCGTCGGCGATGTTCTCGGCGCTGGCGGAGGTGCCGGCCAGGGCGGCGCGTTTCCACGGGTTCTCCTTGCCAGGGACGGGGGAGTCGTGGGAAAAGAATTTCTTCTCCGTCATATCCTTGCTGTGGCCGCGGGCGGCCTCGCAGAGCTTGAGGTCGATCAGTTGCGCGTCCAGACCCAGACGGATGCGGATCAGGTTTAGCCGGAGGATGCCCCGCGCCTCCTCGGGGTCCAGCGACTTCTGCAACGCCAGGTTGTTCATCAGCACCTGCCGGTCGTTGGGCTGTATCGGGCCGGCCAGCGTCGCGGCCAGTTGCTCGGCATCGGTGAGTTCCTGTTCGGCTCGCTCCTGGTTCGGCAGTTCGGGCAGCTTCTTGAGCAGGTCGGCCGGCAGCTTCGCGGCCGCCTTGTGGGCGTAGGCCAGCAGGTCGAGCAATTCCTGGCGCTGGGCGGCGAGCTTCGCGTCGCTCTTGAGGACTTCGTCGGCCGAGATCGCCAGCAGTACCTCGATCCGCTTCAGCGCGGGGTCGGACTGCTCGACGATCATCTGCTTGGTGAGGTTCGGCGCGGCCGCGACATCGAGGACCGTCTTGCGAAGCTCGGCGAGTTCCCTGTCCGGGCTGCCATCCTTCCAGCGGGCATGCAGGGCGTCGGCGGCCGCCTTTTCGAAGCGGGCGCGATAGCCCGGCAGGCCGTCGAGGTAGTTGGCGCGGGCGGTGACGTAGAGCCGCCACTGGCCTTCCTCGCCCAGGGCCAGCAGCTTTTCGGCGATCTCCTTCCGCCGGGCGGCGGGAAGGTTGGCGCGCTTGAGCTCCAGCAGCAGTTCGCGGGCCTGGGCCAGGGCGCGGGCGTCGTCGGCCGCGGCCGGCTGAGTGGCGGGCCGCGTAACGGAAACCGGCGACGCGGACAGCGCGCCCAGCGCCAGGATGGTGGCCGCCAGCAGCCTCGCGGAAATCATGCGGTAAGCTCCGGCTCGACCGTCGGGGCCACTTTGGAGATGTAGGTGGAAATGTAGACGTCCAGGTCGTCCCAGCCCCGGTTGCGCCGGGCGAAAACACTCTTCTGCACTTGGATGGCCTCGTCCATGTCGTAGGGGGCGGCGCCCTTGTCCGTCAGGAACGTGTAGCTCGGCACCAGCCGCGGCGCCAGGCCCGACACGGCCACCAAGGCGTTGAACCCGAGGTACGCGCCGGGCATGAGGCGCGTGCCGACGGCGGTCTTGCTGTGGTCGCCGACGAGGCTGCCGAGGAAGCGCCGGCCGGTCTTGACGGCGCCGCTCCTGGTCGCAACCGAGATCTCGCCGTAGGTGTTCTTGAGGTTGGCGGCGGTCGTGCCGGCGCCGAAGTTCACCCATTTACCGACGTAGCTGTCACCAACGTAGCCTTCATGCACCTTGTTCGAGTAGCCGAACATGATGGTGTTGGAGATCTCCCCGCCGACCCGGCACATCATGCCGATGCTGGTCCCCGGGCGGACGATCGCCAGCGGCATGACCTGGGCGTAGGGGCCGATGTAGCAGGGGCCCTGGAGCACGGCGTTGGGGCCGATGGTGGCGTGGTGGTCGACGGCGACCGGCCCGCGGGAGCCGTCGAGCACCGCGCCCGGGAAGACGTTGGCGTCGGGACCGATCCACACCTGCTCGTCGTCGATGACGTGGAACGGTCCCTTGGGCAGCGTGGATTTCCCGCGATGGGCGTGGGCGTGGTCTTCGATCAGCGATTCCTCGTTCCACTTGATGAGGTCCCACAGCCGCTCCACCATCCGCGTCTGCGGCGGCATGGACGGAAGCTGGGTGATCTTCAGCCAGCGCTCGGTGCGGTGCAGGGCATCGTGCGGCGAGAGGCCGGCCATGTCCCTGACGTAGGCGCTGTGGACCAGCTTGTTTTCATCCAGCACCACCGCGGGCTGCTCGGGAACCTGATAGTTGCGGAAGTGCAGCGTCCGCCCGGAAAGAATCAGCGCCGGCTGGCCGTCCAGCGGCGTGTTCACGTCCACCGGGACCTTCAGTTTGGGCACGATGCGCTGGCGGACCAGCTCGGCCAGCTCCTCGCGGACCCACAGCGTCAGGCGCGACGGATTGGTGTGGCGAATCTGCTTCTCGAGCAGCGTCGCCATGCCCGTGGCGAGCATGAAGACCGGCCTGCCCAGCGCCACGGGTGCGAAGGACGGCCACTGGTTGCCTTCGAAGATGACTACGTGCATGGCTATATGATATCGCGCGGAAGGGACGGTTGTTAGGAGATTTCTTAACGGAAGCTTGCGTCAAACAACGCAATCCCTTCCACAGAACTTAACGGTCGCACCTCATAGTCCCCCGGCCAAGAAGGAACCGAAGTCCGTGGGTTCGCGAATGGTTGTTCCTAGCAACGGAGGTAACATGCGGGTGCCGGTGGCGGACATTGGCGTGGCGACGCGCCATCGCAGGCAACCTCTTTGTCTCAAGTGGTTTGCGCGACTATCTGTCGGCGCCATGCGGGTTTTCCAAACCGGCAAATCGCATAATCTGCGGGCGGTTCTTAGCGGAATCTTACGCCAACACGAGCAACTTCATCAAGACAGCTTAACAGGCGCCCGTAATACTCCCACCGGTCGTATGGAGAGCTGCGGAAGGGCTGTCAAAGTGGTGGCTGGCGTTCGCCGGCGTTTGGGCGGCCTGTGATCCCGCACAAGATACGATTGAAGGAGCTCGGAATGAGTGCATCGCGCAGACATGGTTTTACTCTCGTGGAATTGCTGGTGGTGATCGGCATCATCGCTCTGCTCATCAGCATCCTGCTGCCGGCCCTGAACTCCGCGCGCGAACAGGCGCGCAAGGTCAAGTGTGCCGGCAACCTGCGGAGCGTCGGCCAGGGCCTGCTGCTCTATGTCGCCGATTACCGCGGTTATTTCCCCGCGGCATATATCTACAAGGGACAGACGATTGTCGGCGACACGCAGTCGCCGACGAACCCCACTCAGGGCTACATCCACTGGAGCAGCTATCTCTACGCCAACAAGTCCAAGGCCGGCCCGTCGATCTTCCAGTCGCTGGACGGCTGGGGCGCCTTCCTCTGTCCGTCGCTGGAGAAGGGCGGCCAGCCCGCGACGAACACCTACCCGGCCAACCAGGAGCCCGGCGTGGCCAACCCGTCCGGGGCCGCTATTGTCGACGAGCAATCGCCGCGCTGCGCCTACACGCTCAACGAAGCGGTCTGCCCCCGCAACAAGTTTCGTTCCAACATGACCGAGGAGGGGCCGGTCAATCGCCTGTGCCAGTACGTCAACAGCGGCAAGATCAAGAGCGGCGGTTCGACCATCCTGGCCACGGAATTCTCCGACAACTGGAAGGTCGTCGCCGCCGACGACAGCAGCGGCACCGCCAATGTCGTCAAGAGCCACCGTCCCGTCCACGGCTTCGTGGGCATGGGCGGGCAGATGGACATGTACGCCATCTCCTACCAGGGCAGCTTCGCCCCGGGCTACCGCTACGCCGACCCGGGCGACGTGCTCTACGATCAACTGCCCAACGGCACCAACTCGCTCTCCCGTCTCGACTGGGTCGGCCGGAATCACGGCACCGGCAACCCGGCGCAGAAGAAGGCCAATTTCCTGTACTGTGACGGCCACGTCGAAACCAAGCACGTCCGCGACACCGTGACCAAGACCAGCACCGAGTGGGGCGAGAAGTGTTACTCGGTGACGCCCAACGACGACGTCTTTCGCAGATGAGATAACACCGAATGCCGCGGAGCTTCGTATTGGCTGAACAAACAGGCGTCAGAATGCACGTGAAATAATGTGCCATCTGGTGGGAGTCGTCGGAGCGCATCCCGCGCGTGCGGGAGGCTCGGACGGGTCATCCCACCGGGCACTCAACTGATGGAGGCTCTTATGCCGGGAAGACTTCGAAGAAGGACAGCGCGTGCCGCGATCCTCGCGGCTTGTGCCGCGGTCGCGGTTGGGGCTGTACAACACGGTGCGGCTCGCGCCGACACCGCAACCAACCCCAACGACAGCACCGCGCATCCAATCGTCATTTCGCTCAGCGGTTCCACCGCCATGCGAAATTTCACCGCCAGTCCGGGCCTGACGTTCCTTCAGCCCGGGACCAGCATGACGCTGAATTCCGGCTCGAACGGCGCCGCTGTCACGTATAGCGCGCTGGGTGGAAGCAACACAACGTCCGTGCAATTGGCGGCCAGCAGCGCTTTGGCCGGCGTTGATCCCAACCCCACCAACAGCAACCCTGTCGGCAGCGCGAACTACCTCGGTATCCAAGTCGAGTGGCACGAGCAAGGCGCCACCGAAGGCATCCTTGAACTGATCTCCGACCAGATTGCCCCGGTAACCACCGTCACCCTGGTCAACCGCAATCCTTCCACCGGCAATCCGACTTGGGTGAATGGCAACGTCGGCAGCAGCAATCTGAACCGCTTCACTGCCGTTGCGAGCACCAACCTGCCTGAAACACACAGTGGATTCACGCTCGAGCCTTCGACTTTCAACACCTACACGAACTATGCTCCCGATGGCACCAACCTGCAAGGCGGCCAGAATCGCGTGCAGATGTCCATCTCCGACATGAACTCGGTGCAGGCGTTCTCCAAAGCCGGCACTCCCAGTCCTTTCGCCGCTCCCGGCACTCCGGGGTATGGTTTGGGCAATCCCGCCCTCTCCATCGCATCCACGGGCATCCAGGGTCTGGGTATCGGTGGCGTCCGCCACCAGCTCAACCCCGAAACCATCGCGAACATGCCCACGAACCAGCTCAATCCGAGCACCATCGACCCCGCCCATGGCGTTGCGGGAACGAACTATCCCGCCGGGCCGTGGAATACGGCCGGCAACGGCAATCTGACCAACACTCCGGTCGCGGTCGCAGCGACCCTCTTCGTCGCCAATCCCGGCACTGGTCTGGAACACCTCAATCGCAGCGACGCCCAGTGGCTCCAGGCCACGGGCCGCCTGGCCAACGGTGCTCTTTTCGAGGTTACGACCCGCGATGCATATTCGGGAACCCTGAATGTCGCCAGCAACAATGTGGGGCTAGACCCTTCGTATTGCGTGGGCGTCAACGACAACGGCAACGGCAACGACCCGGCCACCGGCGGCACCAGCCAGGTTCGCATCGGTCCCGATCTGCGGTTTTCCAATAAGACGTCCGGCGGCAGCGGCGTGCGGCCCACAGTGCAGAACGCCCGCATGGCGGTCGGGCACCTGGTGCTTTCGGACGCCATCGGTTCGACGAAGAACGGCGTCGCCCGCCCCTTGCGCGCCTTGGACTATCGCGACGATGCCAACGATGTCAACGACAACTCCAATGGCTCGTCGTTCAAGAACTTCACCACCTACACCAACCCGACCGACCCCGTCACCTACACCACCGGCGACCTGCCCACGGGCGTGTTCATCCATCCCAGCTTCGCGTCCATCGTCAGCGGCGCGTACCCGCTTTACCAGAACGAGACGTATGTCACCGTCAAGGTTCCCGATCCGACCCTGTATACCCAGAACGTGATCAAGGGCGACGACAGCGGCAACAGCGTTCTGCAACTTCGCAACAACGCCGTCCAGTCGGCCGCCCAGTTCCCGGCGGATTCGAGCTTTGGCAATCCCGCCAACTCGATGCTCGCCACCAGCTACCTGCCTCTCCAGATGGTGCGCGTGACCAAGGTCACCGACGGCCTGAACATGTCAACGGCCAACACCAACTACAACGGCACGCTGGTGGCCTCGGCTCTGAGCAATATTCCCACGCTCGCCGGCAACTTCACGCCTGATGCCGCCAGTTCGGTGACCACCGGCACCGGTTCCTTCTACGGCAACAGCGAGACCGGTGCGGCCGCGACGCCGGTCGCGCCCGCCGGCGGCGCGATTCCCATCAACTCCAAGAACTGGCTGTTCGGCAACTTCGACCAGCGCCCCACCGCTCCCGGGATTTCCGGCAAGGGCTACCGCGATTATTCCGACCTGCTCGTCGCCCAGCGGGCGCAGGCGGCGCTCTACGACAGCGGCCTCGGCGTCGACTGGAACCAGAATGCCGGTTCCAACAGCACGATCGTGACCGGCAGCGTCGCCAATCCGATTCCCGCCGAACTGACCAGCGCCGCACAAGGCGGCCCCCAGACGGTCACCAAGGGCGACCTGATCGTCCTCGGCGACTACAACGGCGACGGCAAGTTCGACGGCAAGGACCTGTATCTGATGGCCACGGGCAGCGCTCTGGCCGACAACACTTCCTCCAATGTCCTGACCGGCCCGTTCGCCGACGCCGTCCGTAACGGCGTGCTCCGCAAGAACGCGGCCCTGGACCTGCTCAATGCCACCGCCACGCCCCAGCAGAAGATCGACGCCAGCGCCAACCTGACCAACGACCCCACCGGCGCCAACGCCTTCAACAAGTTCGACGTCAACCGCGATGGCAAAGTGAATCTACAGGATGCCAAGGTCGTCGATCAGTTCATCGGCAAGAACTACGCCAACCTTACCGATCAGCTCGCGGCCGTCACCACCAACAGTTCCGGCGCGATTGTCCCGTTCAACCTCATCAACGCCAAGCTGATTGACGGCAGTACGACCATCACCTGGGACGGCACGGCCAACAGCGATTTCGGGCTGATCAAGCAGCAGTTGGGCCTGATCCCCGGCGATCTCAACTTCGACGGCGTGGTCAACATTCAGGACTTCGCCATCCTTTCGGCGAACTTCGGAACCGCCAACAATCACTGGAGCGCCGGCGACCTCAACGGCGACGGCGTGGTCAACATTCAGGATTTCGCCATCCTTTCGGCGAATTTCGGCACCGGCTCCCTGATGGGCGCGGACGTCACGCCCGCCGACTGGCAGGCGCTTGCCGCCTTCGGACGGAGCATCGGCGACAACAGCGTCGTTCCGGAGCCCGGCTCACTGACCGTCATGGCCTTGGGCGCCATCGGGCTGCTGATTCGGCGCCGGCGGTCATAACCTATAACTATTCAGTCGTTCATCAAACCTTGACGCATCGACCATTACAATACGGCTCTTTGGCGTCCGGTTTCAAGACTATCTTGACCCATTGTTTTTGCTCTTAAGCATCGAGAACTTTTTTTGCTCCCGGTTGGGAGAAAGGACCTTCATCATGAAGCGCAGGAATCTTCTCATGGCGGCTATCACGCTGGCTCTGCCGGCTGTCGTCTACGCGGCTCCGACGATCGATCTTACCTACGTCAGCGGCCAAACGGCCGCGAACTCCACTTTCACTTCAGGCTTGGGCACCGCCGTCCTCACCGGTTCGACTCCGACGGTCAACCTGACGGTGGGCAGCACCGCATACTTCCGCTTCGGCATTTCGGGAACCGTCTCGGGCAACACCAATCCCGCGGCCGGCGGCGCTTGGGACTTGGCCAACCAGGGCATTGGGAACCCGGCCCAGCCGGCCAACCTCGGGTTGGCCCAATTCGCTTTCATCGTCCAGAACTCCAGCGGTGCAGGGCTGGCCCCGCTGCTCACCTCCGGCACGGATCGCGGCACAACGTCCTACGCCGGCGCCCTGAATCTGACCGTTTCGGAAAAAGGCCAGGTCGACGCCGCCGGCAACGTCGGCACGACCGCGTTTCCCATCAGCGGTGGCTACATTCCCGGCCAGGTGGACGCCAGTGCAAATGGCGACAATCCGGCCCTGAGCTTCTTGACCACTGCCACCGCCATCTTCACGAAGCTGGCCTTCAACGCCAAGGCCGCTGGCGACTACTTCCTCACCCCGGTCATGCTGACCAGTTCCGGGTATACCGAACTCGTCACCAACACCGATCCGGGAACGACAAACCCGGATGGCTCCCCGAACACCGCCGCCAAATACTCCGTGCGTGACCTCGGCACCAACGACACGGTTCACCAGCTCCCGGCCATCCACGTGCATGTGGCCGGCGGTGCGCAGACCATCGCCCGCATCGTCGATGCTCCAAACGGGGTCGGCGCCGAACTGGGACCGGTCACGGTCAGCGGCGGCAACGGCAGTTACCTGCCGTCGTTCCTCACACTTCCCGCCAATACCAAGACCGGCCATGTGACCGTCAACGGCGTCGCCCCCGCCGACCATGTGAATGTCGGGCTGGACGTCGCCTCCGGAGACGTGGCCGCGCTCACCGCCGCACTGACCGCGGCGAACATCACGTATGTGACGTCCGGCCACGATCTGGATTGGCTTAACGCCATGCCGGGTGGAACCGGATCTTACGACGTGCTGATCACCGGCGCCCACGCCAGCTCGACCAGCACCTTCGAGTTCGACTTCAGCTCCATCGGCACCGGCGGCGTGTCGGTTGCGAGCATCGCGGTTGTGCCCGAGCCCACGGCACTCGGCCTTCTGGCCGTCAGCGCCCTCGGGCTTCTGGTCCGGCGGCGCCGGGCCTGACTGGAAACTCCACGCTACGGAGGGCACGCATCTCGATGTTGAGCGCGTGCAGGCAAAACGGGCCGTCCGGAGCAACCCTCCGGACGGCCTGTATCCTTATCTCTCGTGGTGACACATGAGCCCATTCCCATGCATCAGAGCGCGGCTTCTCATCGCCGCCGCCTTTCTGTCGGTCCTGATCCCCGCGCCGGGCGCTCTCGCCCAGGCGACGTTGTGGGAAGTCTACAATGACGCCGCAATCCGGGCCTACCAGGCCGGCCGGTATCCCGAGGCCGAGAAAATGGCGCTGCGGGCCATGAAGGCCGCCGAGAAACTCGGGATCCAGGATCGCCGGGTGGCGCTGAGCCTGCACACCCTTGGCCTGATTCAAACCGCCCAGGGCAAATACGACCAGGCGGAGGCCTCGTTCAAACAGTCCCTGTCGATCAGCGAAAAGGCCCTGGGCCCCAACCATCCCATCGTGGCCAAAGGCCTCTGCGGCCTGGCCGGATTGTGCCGTGCCCGGGGCCGGTACGACGAGGCCGACGACCTTTACAGCCGTTCGCTGGTCATCAGCGAACAACTCCTCGGTTCGGACCGGCCGGATGTCGCATCAACCCTACAGGACATGGGCGATTTGTACTGCGCCCAGATCAGGTACGTGGAAGCCGAGCTCCTGTACAAGCGGGCGCTGTGGATACGAGAGCTTCTCTTCGGGCCGGACCATCCGGATGTGGCGTCGACGCTGAACGGCCTGTCGGCACTGTACTATGCGCAGGGCAGGTACCAGGAAGCGGAGCTTCTGCTCCAGCGGTCCCTGAAGATCGCCGTCAAGTCGCTCGGCGAGAACGACCCGGTCGTCGCGGGCATCGTCAGCAACATGGCCGACTGCCGCCGCGGCCTGGGTGATTTCGAGCAGGCCGAAACGCTGTACAACCGGTCGCTGGCAATCAGCGAAGCGACCCTGGGCGCGGCGCATCCGCGGGTCGCATCGGTCCTGAACAGTCTCGGGCTGCTCTACTGGACCCACCGCGACTTTGGCCAGGCTGAATCGATGTATAAGCGGGCGCTGGCGATCAGGGAGAAGGCCCTCGGCGCGAATCATCCGGACGTTGCCGCCACCCTGAACAACCTCGCGCTCCTGTACCATTCGCAAAACCGGTATGGCGACGCCGAGCCCCTGTACAAACGATCGCTGGCGATCTGGGAGAAGACCCGTGACGCCGACCGGTCGGCGATGGCCCAGGTGCTGGAGAACTACGCACCGCTGCTGAAGCTCACCAAGCGGGCCGCGGAAGCGGAACCGCTGCTGCAGAGGGCCAGGGAGATTCGCAGCAAGAGCAAAGAACGCCCCGATCTGTGACAGGAATACCACAGTTGAGTTGTTGGCGAGATCGCACCGCACCCTGCGCTTGCTTTGATGTTGTTCCCCATGCTCCACGTGACCTGGCCAACGGATCCCAGGGTTGAGAAGACTGCCGGCCTTCACACGCCTTCCTCGCCATGGCCGGGCTTCTGGTCCGCATGGCTGTGCCGGATGTCATCGCCTTTGACGATGTAGATCACTTCCTCGCAGATGTTGGTTGCCTGGTCGGCCATGCGTTCCAGCGATCGCGCCAGCAGCACCTGCGTCAGCGCCCCGGCGATGTCGCGCGGGCCGGTGATCGCCTGCCGCACGATGTCGTCGCTGAGGATCTCCTTCATGATTTCGTCGTTCAGGGCATCGACGATGTCGTCGTGGGTCATGGTGGCCCGGGCCAGCGATGCATCCTTGAGACTGAACGCCCGCAGCGCATCCCGCACCATCGTCTGCACGGTGTCGCCCATGCGATGCAGTTTCGGCAGCACGGCGGCGTCGGCATGGCGGGCGGAAAAGTCCAGGTTGTGGCACAGTCCCACCGCCTGGTCGCCGATGCGCTCCAGGGCCATGTTCACCCGCGACGCCGAGAGCAGAAAGCGCAGATCGCCGGCCACCGGCGTGTAGACCGTCAGCAGGCGGACCGCTTCGTGGTCGATGGCAAGCTGCATCTGGTCCACCTGGTCCTCGACCGCCAGCACCTTCTGGTAGACGGCCGGAAGATCGGTCATCGCCGAGATGGCCATGGCCACCATCGACTGGGCCAGCTCGCCCATTTCGACGACGCGGTTCCGCAAAGCCTCCAGTTCCTGCTCGAACTTCTTCATTCGACACCTCTTCTGCCGGGACTAGGCACACAATCCGGGAGGGCCGTGCTTCTGCACGGCCGGGACCGCGATCACCGATCGCGGCTACAACCGACGGACCGCGATCAGCGATCGCGGCTACAGGCGGTCAGCCGTAACGGCCTTCAATGTACATCTCCGTCTGTTCTTTCGACGGCTTCAGGAATAGATCGACCGTCGGTCCGTGCTCGATCAGTTCTCCCATGAACATGAAAATGCACTCATCACTGGCGCGGCGGGCCTGCGCCATGTTGTGCGTCACAATGACGATGGTGTAGCGCTCGCGCAGCGTGTTTATGAGTTCCTCGATGCGGGCGGTGCCCTGGGCATCCAGCGCCGAACAGGGCTCGTCCATGAGGATCACCCGCGGCTTGAGCGGCAGCAGCCGGGCGATGCATAACTTCTGCTGCTGCTCCAGGCTGAGCCGGGTCGCCCGCTGCCCGAGGTTGTCCTTCACCGTATCCCACAGATCCACCTCGCGCAGCGCGCTTTCGACCAATTGTTCGTGCTCCCGCCTCGCGGTGAGCGTGTGGATGCGCGTGCCGAACAGCACATTCTCATAGACCGAGATCGGCAGCGGGTTGGGCCGCTGAAACACCATCCCCACGCTTCTCCGCAACTCGCTCAGCGATACGTCGGAATCGTAGATGTTCTTGGAAAGGATGGTGATCTCGCCGGTCGTGGTCACGTTGCCGTAGCGCTCGTTGATGCGGTTGAAACAACGCAGCAGCGTCGTCTTGCCGCAGCCGGACGGCCCGATCAGCGAGGTCACGATGCCCTGCTTGATGTCGACAGTGATCTCCTTCAGCGCCTGGAAATTGCCGTACCAGAGGTTCAGGTCGCGCGTCTGGATGCTGAAACGCGGCGGCGCCTGCGGCGGGGTTGTCTCGGTTGCGGTCGCCATCATCCGATGCTCCCGGTCACGTAGGCCCGCGTCAGTTCCTGCTCCGGGTCGTCGAACATTTTCTCCGTCGGCCCCACCTCGATCAGGCGCGAATCGTTCAGGAACGCGGTGGTGTCGGCCAGCCGCTGCGCCTGTTGCAGCAGGTTCGTCACCAGCACGATGGTCATCTCGTTCTTCAGTTCCAGCAGCACATCCTCGATCTTCATCGTGGTCACCGGATCGATCGCGATCGAGAACTCGTCCAGGCAGAGAATGTCCGGCCGGTGCGACAGCGCGCGAGCCAGGGTCAGCCGCTGCTGCTGCCCGCCCGAAAGCCTGGTGCCCAGCGAAGGCAGCCGGTCCTTTACCTCATCCCACAACACCGCCTGCTTCAGGCATTTCTCGACCAGCGCATCCAGTTCGTCCCGGTCGGTCAGGCCGGCCATCCGCGGCGCGTAGGCGACGTTGTCGTAAATCGTCAGCGGCAGTCCCACCGGCAGGGGAAACACCATGCCAATGCGCCGCCGCAGCGTACACGGGTTGCGGATCGCGCCCACGGCCTCGCCGTCGATGCGCACCTCGCCACGGACCTTGGCTCCCGCCACAAACTCGATCGTGCGGTTGATGCACTTGAGCAGCGTCGTCTTGCCGGAATTGGCCGGGCCGACGATGCCGAAGATCTGCTTGCGCGGCATCTGCAGGGAGATGTCCCGCAGGGCGATCTTGCGTCCGTACGTCGCGGTGAGGTTATGGAAACTCACGTGTACATCCACGGCGTCCTCACCACTTCTTTCTCGACCGCAGGTAGATGCGGAACACGATCGACAGGCTGTTCACCAGCAGCACCAGCCCGATCAACACCACCGCCGTCCCGAACTGCAGCTCCTCCGACACACCCTTGACCTGCGTCGACAGGGCGAACAGGTGATAGGAAAGCGCCATGAACGGTTCATTCAGCCCGTAAGGGAGATATGACGCAAACCCCGTGTCGGCCACGCGCACATAGTAGACGGCGCCGGTGAAGAGGATCGGCGCCGTCTCGCCCGCGGCCCGCGAGACCTGGAGAATCACGCCCGTCAGTATGCCGCTGATGGAGTTGGGCAACACGATCGTGCGGATGGTCTGCCAGCGCGAAGCGCCCAGGTTCCAGCAGGCCGCCCGGAACGACATCGGCACCGAAGCCAGGGCCTCGCGCGTGCTGGTGATGATCACCGGGAGCGTCATCACCGCCACCGTACACGCGGCCGCCAACAGCGATGGGCTCATGTGCGCGAAGTACACGAACGCCCCCACGCCAAACAGCCCGTGGACGATGCTCGGCACGCCGGCGAGGTTCACCACGGCGAGGTTGATGATCCGCGTGAACCAGTTGTTGCGGGCGTATTCGTTGAGGTAAACGCCAGCCAGCACGCCCACCGGCGCGGCGATCAGCAACGAGATCCAGACCAGCCAGAACGTCCCCACCAGCGGGGCCCAGATGCCGCCCGCCGTCATGTAGTCGTGCGGGTTCTCGCGAATGAACGAGAACGACAGGGCGGGCCAGGCCTGGACGAGCAGATAGGCGAGGATCGCCGCCATCGGCACAATGAGGGCCAGCACCGCAAGCAGGAGGACGAAACGGGCGATGTTCTCTTTGGTCCTCTTCCAGCGCTCGATCGAAGTCGCCGTAAAGACTTCATGATGGGCGAGGCGGAACGTTTCTCCCGCGCCAAGCGTGATGCGGC
>JBIOJL010000119.1:0-14349 GCA_044450885.1 Tepidisphaerales bacterium | reverse complement strand
GGGGGGACAAGAATGTCCCCCACTCGGCCATCCAATGACAGGCAAGAATGCCTGTCCCACCGAAGTGTGGCTACATGCGATTGCCCCCGTCCCCACCCGCGACGCCCTTGCATTTTCGGCGCTGATATGCGAATATATGATTATGCAATCACAGATTCTTCATAAGTCTCGTTCGGCGGCATGCGGCAACTACGGGCCGCTGGCGCGGGTGCTCAAGGCGGTGGCCGACCCGATCCGGCTGGCGATCCTGGACCAGGTGCGCGACGGGGAGCGGTCGGTGTGGGACATCGCCAACGGCGTGGGTGCCGAGCGGTCCAACGTGTCGCGGCACCTGGCGGTGCTGGCGGCGGCGGGAGTGCTCACCAGCCGCAAGGACGGCGTGAAGGTGTTCTATCGGCTGCGGACGCCCTGCATCCTCAGCCTGTTCAGTTGCGTGTGCAAGGTGATCGAGGCCGATGTGCGCGAGGCGCAGGCGGCGGTGGGACATGCCAGGAACCGGGGTGGCAAATGAAACTGCTCATTCAAGGAGAACGATATGGCAAATGAAACCGTGGGATTCGTGGGTGGCGGCCGGATTACCGGGATCATCCTCGATGGACTCAGACGCGGCGGCGCGGTGCCGGCGACAGTGGTGGTGAGCGACCCGGCGGCCGCCGTCCTCGGCAAGCTGAAGGAGCGTCACCCCGGCATTACGGCAACGCCGGACAATGCCGTGGCCGCGTCACAGGATGTGGTCTTCCTGGCGGTGCATCCGCCGCTGATGGGGGAGGTGTTGCCGAAGATCGCGGGGAATCTGAAGGCGGGGGCGATCGCGGTGTCGCTGGCGCCCAAGTTCACGATCGCGAAACTGTCGGGACTGCTGGGCGGATTTCAGAGGATTGCGCGGGTCATTCCCAACGCGCCGTCGGTCATCGGCGCGGGATTCAACCCCGTCTGTTTCGCGGCCGCTCTGAGCCCGGCCGAGCGGCAGGCTGTGAAGGACATCGTCGGCGCCGTGGGCGAATGCCCGGAAGTGGCCGAGGAAAAACTTGAGGCGTATGCGGTGCTGGCGGCGATGGGTCCGACGTATTTCTGGTTCCAGTTTGAGCAGCTCCTGTCGCTGGGGCGTTCGTTCGGATTGACGGAGGGCGAAGCGGCGACGGCGCTGGAGAAGATGGTCACGGGGGCGGTGGAGACGCTGACGCGCTCAGGGCTTTCGCCCGAGCAGGTGAAGGACCTCGTGCCGGTCAAGCCGCTGGGCGAGGTGGAGGCGAGTTGGGCGGAGACGTATCGCGGCAAGCTGACGGCCATCTATCAGAAGATCAAGCCGTAGAGGAAAGAGGTTGCGAACATGACGAAACTGCAAATCCTGGGAACCGGGTGTGCGAAGTGCCAGAAGCTGGCGGCGGAAACCAAGGCCGCCGCCGATGCGCTGGGCATCCAGTACACGCTGGAAAGAGTCACGGACATTCAGGAGATCATGAATTTCCGCGTGATGATGACCCCCGCTCTGGTGGTGGACGGCGTGGTCAAGGTCGCGGGTCGCATTCCTTCTGCGGCGGAGATCACCACCTGGTTGGCGACCGCTGCCGAGAAAGTTGAGCAGCCATAGCAATGACCGGAGCAGCACGCATGAGGAGACCCAATGCCAGAGTACCTGCAAACCACGATCGACAAGCTCACGTTCCGGGTGGCCACTGATCGCCTTTACGCCGGTGACGGCGTCTGGGCCTTCTGGATTCAGGCCGAGGACAAGAACCATGTGCGTGTTGGCCTCAGTGACTTTCTTCAGCAGCGCAGTGGTGACCTGGCGTTCGTTTCCGTGAAGCCTCCCGGAACGGTTCTGGCGGCGGGCGATGAACTGGCGGAGTTGGAAACCGTCAAGGTGAACGTCAGCCTGATTTCGCCCGTGGGCGGCAAGGTCGTCGAGATCAACCGGGCTCTCGAGTTGACCCCGGAAATCGTCAATCAAGACCCATACGGCAAAGGCTGGCTCGCGGTCATCGAGGTCGGGAACTGGGAAAATGATCGGGCCAGGTTGCTTGACCCGCAGGCGTATTTCTCGCTCATGCGCCAACAGGCCGAGCAGGAGTTGAAACAGCCATGACCAACCCGGAACAACAGGTCGTGATCGTGCCGTGCAGCGGGATCGGCAAGTCGCTGGGCAGCGTCGGCCGCGAGGCTGCCTATGAGCTTTGCGAAGACCTTCGGCCCGCCGACACCCGGCTGGTGGCGCTGTCCAAGCTGGTGATGGGGGACAACGCCGCGCGGCAGGTCGTCGCCGGCAGCCCGGCCGTCACCATCGACGGGTGCAAGCAGATGTGTGCCGCCAAAATGGTCAAGCAGAGCGGCGGCCACGCCATCGCCGAAGTGTCGGTGGTCGATGTCTTCCGCCGCCACAAGGACTTCAAGCCCGAGGGGGTCGCCGAATTGAATGAGGGGGGCGTGAAACTGGCCCACGCACTGGCCCTCGAAGTCCTTCCCATCATCGACCAAGCCAGGCAGCCCGGTTCCGCCAAAGGAGCCGATCATGGCTGAGTTACCGAATCGCAAAGCGGGGATCATCGCCTGCTCGGGCGAAGAATTGGCCGAGGGCACGGTGTCGCGGCTGGCGGCGCTGAAGGTGTTGCAGGAACTGCGTCCGCGGAACACGGTGACCATCTGCCTGCCGCTGTTCCTGGCCGGGGGCGAAGGAGACCGGGCGTTCGCGCGGTTTCACCCGACCATCGCCGTGGATGGGTGCGAGCTTCGCTGCGCCGCCCGGGCCACGGAGATGTACTCCGGAAAGCCCGTCGCCAGCATCGTCGTGAACGAGATCGTGGCCGAACGCGGCTCGGGCAAGCCCGAAGGACGCCGCCGCTTGAATGCCACCGGCCAGCAGGCGGTGGAGGCGACGGCTCAGCGTCTGGCGGCGCTGGTGGATGAGGTGCTTGGCCTAAAGGAACACGCCGAGAGCACCGGGACCGGCACCGGCATTGCGGCGGACGAAGAGCCCGTCCAGGCTGCCTGCGCCTGCGGCTCTCGCATTCCAATTCACAAGCTGCTGATCGACGGCCAGACGGTCGACGTCGTAGCGCTGCCTCTGGTTTTCAAGCAGTTCCGAAGCGCCGGCCGCGTTCCGGATGAGGCTACCCTGCGCGAGCTGATGGAGACGGTGAAGGTTTACAACCCCGTGCCGCCACAGGCCGAGGCGAGCTACCGCGAGGCTATTTCGCGGGAGTACGCGGCCTACTGCAAACGGGAGATGCCACAATGAGCCGAACCTCGATGTATCACACGACGGTCCGCTGGACGGGCGAGCACTGGGGTCACTTGGCAATGGGCAATGGCCCGGAGATGAGGTTCTCGGCGCCACCGGAAGCCCAAGGGCATCCCGGCGCCTTCACCCCGGAAGACGCCTTCGTGGCCGCCGCCAACACCTGCGTCATGTTGATGTTCATCTGGGCGGCCGAGCGGTTCAAACTGAAACTGATTTCATACGAATGCCGAACCGAAGGCACCAAACTGATCGAACTTGACCGGACGGAGATTTTCACCCGCCTGCGCTTCCGTCCCGCGATTCGCGTTTCGGCGGGTGGCGAGAGCAAGGAAGTTGTTGAGGCGCGTGTACGCCGTGCGCTCCAGGCTGCTCAGAAATATAGCCTGGTCGCCAACTCGGTGAAGTCGGAGATTGTCGTGGAGCCGGAGATTGTCGTTCAGGAATGATGCAGAGGCGGCGGCCTGCGTCGATGCTCGGCATCGTGGTTTGCCTCTTTGATTTCGCGTTTGCGTGGGTGCTGTAAACACGGTCGGGGCTAACCCGACAAGGAAGAAGACATGAATACCTGGCTTAGAACGAGCGTCGTGGTGGTTCTGCTGGCTGTGGTCGGCGCGGTGGTGGTTTCCAAGGCGCGACAGACGCGGCAAGTCGCCAGCCCGGCCGCGCAACCGGTCGTCGCGAGTCTGCCGCGACTGGTGGACCTGGGATCGAAAGAGTGTATTCCGTGCAAGAGGATGGCGCCGATTCTCGAAGAGATGCGAAAGGAATTCGACGGCCGGCTACGCGTGGAGTTCGTCGACGTGAGGGTCGAGACCGAGGCCGCGCAGAAATACGGAATTCGCCTCATTCCCACGCAGGTGTTCTTCGATGCGGCCGGGAAGGAATTGGTCCGGCACGAAGGCTTCATGTCGCGGGAGGATATTCTCGCCCAGTGGGCGGCCGTCGGCGTGGTGCTGGCCGGGCCGGCGCCGACAATCGTGCGGGAGACGCCGCTGGTGGCCCCAACTCGCCCGGCCGACAAGGCGTGTTTCATGTGCGATGGCGATCTGGTTGCCAGGACACTGGTGCAGGTACAGACGACAACTGCGGTTCGGAAGTTCTGCTCACCACACTGCTTTTTCATCTACCTGAGCAGCCTGCCCAAGCCCGACGGAATCGAGGAGGCCACATCGGTGACCGATGCCGCCACCGGCAAGACGGTCGCGGCCGGGGTGGCGAGCTATCGCTACCAGTACGACGAGCACAATCACCCGTCCGTCGAAGCCTCCGCCGCGGCTCAGCCGGGGTGGCTCAAGTGGGATGGGCTGAAGGAGAAGGAATTCGCCACGCGCTGCGCCTTCTGCGACCGGGCATGCTATCCCGAGGATTCGTCGCGCGTGAAAGCCGGGGGAGTCAACATTTACGCCTGCTGCCCGGTGTGCGGGCTTGGCGTGGCAGCGCGCCTTCAGAAGGATATCGAAATGGAGGTGAAGGACGCCGTCACGGGCAAAACACTGAAGATCACCACGCTGAACGGCAGCATTACCTCGCTCGATCCGGCCACGCTGACGGCCTGGCACGGCCAGAAAAAGAGCGCCGAAGGGAAGATGGTCTCGGCCGGTTGCTTCAAGCAGTTCTTCTTCGCCGACCCTGAGACTCTGAAGAAATGGCTCGATCAGCACCCCGACGCCACGGGCAAGCAGGCAAGCATCGGCGAGTTGCTGGCCGACAAGATGAAACTCACGCCGCAGCAGATCAAGGGCGCGTGCAAGATCGGCGACTGCGCCAAATAGCCGGGACGGTAGGGACCGCTCGCCGAGCGGTCCGTGGCACGCCGACACGGCGGTTTCGGCGAAACCGCCCCACCCTTGGCCATGCTGCCGAGTTTCATGGCGGCACACGACACGGGAGCATTGATGCAGCAGCTTTTCACCACGCTCACGCGGGCAGTCGAGGGCGGCACGACGCTGGCGCTGCTGGCCGCGGCGGCCTGGGGCGTGCTCAGCATCGTGCTCAGCCCCTGCCACCTGGCCAGCATCCCGCTGATCGTCGGGTTCGTGAACGGCCAGGGACGGGTCAGCACCCGCCGGGCCTGCGCGCTGTCGTCGCTGTTCGCCCTGGGCATTCTCACAACCATCGCGGCCATCGGCGCGATCACCGCGGCCGCCGGGCGTCTATTGGGCGACCTGGGGGCCTGGGCCAATTACGCGGTGGCGGCCATCTTCTTCGTGGTGGGCCTGCACCTGCTGGGGGTGATTCCCATGCCCTGGTCCGGGCCGGGACAGGTCGATTTCCGGCGCAAGGGCCTGCCGGCGGCGCTGCTGCTGGGGCTGGTATTCGGGCTGGCCCTGGGGCCCTGCACGTTTGCGTACATGGCGCCGATGCTGGCGGTTTCGTTCAAGGTCGCAGGCAGCCGGCCGGTCTTCAGCGTGCTCCTGCTCGCACTCTACGGCGTGGGCCATTGTGCCGTGATCGTGGCCGCAGGGACGTGTACCGAGGTGGTGCAGCGATATCTGAACTGGAACGAGCGGTCCCGCGGCGGGGCGATCCTGCGGGGCCTGTGCGGCGTGCTGGTGCTGGCGGGAGGCGTGTACCTGATCCACATCGCCGCCTGACGGCCAGCCGGCTTGACACGCCGGTTCGCTTCGCCTATACTTCGTCAATTGGCGAAGTAACGGAGTATTGCATGAAACAGTTCCTGGCCATCACGAACGCCCTGTCGGATGAAACGCGGCTGCGGGCGCTGCTGTCGCTGCGGGAGGGGGAACTGTGCCTGTGCCAGATCATCGAGCTGCTGGGGCTGTCGCCCTCGACGGTCTCCAAGCACGTGGACCTGCTGCACCAGGCCGGGCTGGTGCGGCGGCGCAAGCAGGGACGATGGCACTACTTCAGTCTGGCCGGGAGCGAGGCGCCGCCGGTGGTGCGCAGGGCGCTGCGATGGACGCTGGAGTCGCTGTCGGAGCACCCCGGGCTCAAGGCCGACGTGAAGAAGCTCTGCTGCGTCCGCAAGAAAGATCTGGAGGAGGTCAGCGCATGCTACCGGTGAAGATTCTGTTTCTATGCACGGGCAACTCCTGCCGCAGCCAGATGGCCGAGGGCTGGGCCCGCGCGCTCAAGGGCGACGTGGTCGAGGCGTTCTCGGCCGGGATCGAGACGCATGGGCTGAATCCCCATGCCGTGAAAGTCATGGCCGAGGCGGGCGTGGACATCTCGGGCCAGCGGTCCAAGGGCGTCGAGAGTCTGCGCGACGTGCCGTTCGACTATGTGGTCACGGTCTGCGGCCACGCGAACGAGACTTGTCCGCTGTGGCTGGGCGGCAAGGTGAAAGTCGTCCATGTGGGTTTCGACGATCCGCCGAAACTGGCCAAATCGGCGAAGTCCGAAGAAGAGGCCCTGCAAATCTACCGCCGCGTGCGCGATGAGATTGCGGCGTTCGTGCGGACGCTGCCGGAATCGTTGCCGGGTGGATGAAACGACAGACAAGAATGTCTGTCCCACTGAATCGACAGGCAGGAATGCCTGTCCCACCGTTCATCGAGTGAACGGTGACAAATCATGACTCAACAGGAGAATCCCATGGGTTGCTGTGACAAAACCAAACCGAAGAGCCGTGTTTCCGAGCAGGATGTCCGCGAGAAAGTCCGCCATGGTTACGCCGCGATCGCCCAGACGGGCGCGCTAGGCACCGCCACCGCGCCCAAGGGCGGCGGATGTTGCGGGCCAACGTGCGGGGGCATGACGGCAGATGCCCTGGCCGGACAAATCGGCTATTCGGCCGAGGAAATCAAGGCTCTGCCCGAAGGGGCCAACATGGGCCTTTCCTGCGGCAATCCGACGGCCATCGCCAACCTCAAGCCGGGACAGGTCGTGCTCGACCTGGGCTCGGGCGGCGGGTTCGACGTGTTCCTGGCCGGTCCGAAAGTCGGAGCGGCCGGCCGGGTGATCGGCGTGGACATGACGCCGGAGATGCTCTCCAAGGCGAGGCGGAACACCGCGGGCTATCGGAAAACCACCGGATTGGACAACATCGAGTTCCGCCTCGGCGAGATCGAGCACCTGCCGGTGGCCGATGCCAGCGTCGATGTGGTGATCTCCAACTGCGTGATCAACCTCTCGCCGGACAAGCCGCAGGTCTGGCGGGAGATCGCCCGGGTGCTGCGGCCGGGCGGGCGCGTGGCCGCGTCGGACATGGCGCTGCTGCGGCTGCTCCCGGCCGACGTCGCGGAGATGGTCGAGGCGCTGGTCGGCTGCATTGCCGGAGCGGTTTTGCTGGATGAATACCGGCAGATGGTCGTGGCGGCGGGTCTGGTCGATGTCGCGTTGCGGCCCAAACCCGATTACGTGGCGGCCCTGGCCGACTCGAAGGACCCGCTCTATCAGCGAATCGCCAAGAGCCTGCCGAAAGGCATGACGGCCGCGGATTTCATCACCAGCGTTGACGTGACGGCGTCCAAGCCCTGATGCGGGCGATTACCAACACGCCAACAACTTGAGGCGAGCCATGTCTGCCGACATTCACAAGCCCCTCGTCCTGTTCCTCTGCACCGGCAACTCGTGCCGCAGCCAGATGGCCGAGGGCTGGGCCCGCCACCTCAAGGGCGACCAGATGGATGTGTACTCCGCGGGAATAGAGCCCAGGCCGATTGATCCGCGGGCGATCGGGGTGATGGCCGAGGCGGGCGTGGACATCTCCCGACAATCGTCAAAGGACGTGCGGGCTCTGCGATTCCTCCTCTTTGACTGCGTGGTTACTGTCTGCGACCGCGCCAACCGCAACTGCCCGACGTACCTGACTGGACGACGCCATCTGCATGTCGGCTTCGACGATCCGCCGGAGTTGGCCAGGGGCGCAAACACAGAGGAAGACGCACTGAACCATTACCGCCGGGTGCGGGACGAGATCAGGGCGTTCATTGAGCGTGCCCCGGAGGCACTCTTGAACGACGAGCCGCTTCCTGGACGTTGACCTGTCGATGGGCAAGTTCGTGATGCACTACGTGATGTCGAAGATGATTTGATTCAACCGGAGTTGACAATGTCCACTCACAAGCCTGTTGTTCTGATCCTCTGCACGGGCAATTCGTGCAGAAGCCAGATGGCCGAGGGTTTTCTGAGGCAGTACGCCGGCGACAGGTTCGACGTCCGCAGCGCCGGCATGGAACCCAAGGCCGAGGTCCATCCCCTGGCTGTTCAGGTGATGGGCGAAATCGGCATCGATATCAGCCATCAACGGCCCAAGTCCGTTGGCGACTTCCTGGGCAAGATTCCCGTGCTTCACCTGCTGATCGTCTGCGACAAGGCCAACAATACCTGTCCGCGCATCTGGCCCGGCGCCTACACCCGCGCCTACATGCCCTTCGACGATCCGGCCGCGTTCCATGGTTCGGCGGAGGAGACGCTCAACGAATTCCGCCGCGTGCGGGACCTCATCGGCCGGGCCATGCAAACCTGGCAGCCCCAACTGACGAGTGCGAACAGACAGCATCAGGAGTAATCCTCATGAGCCAAGGCATTGCCAAGAAACTCTCGTTCCTCGATCGTTACCTGACACTCTGGATATTCCTGGCGATGGCGCTTGGCGTCGGCCTGGGCTATCTCGTTCCGGGCACGCGGGGGTTCATCCACCGTTTTGAGTTCGGCACCACCAACATCCCCATCGCCATCGGCCTGATCCTCATGATGTTCCCGCCGCTGGCGAAGGTGCGCTACGAGGAACTCGGCGACGTCTTCCGCAATGTGAAGGTGCTGGGATTGTCGCTGGTGCAGAACTGGATCGTCGGGCCGCTGCTGATGTTCGGCCTGGCCGCCTTGTTCCTGCACCACCACTCCGAATTCATGATCGGCCTGATCATGATCGGCCTGGCCCGGTGCATCGCCATGGTCATCGTCTGGAACGAGCTGGCCAAAGGGGACACGCAATACGCGGCGGGTCTCGTGGCTTTCAACAGCATCTTCCAGGTGCTGTTCTTCAGCGTCTACGCCTGGCTGTTCATCAAGGTCCTGCCGCCGCTGGTGGGGCTAAACCTGGGCAACGTGGACCTGGCGAAGATCACCATGGGCAGCATCGCCCAAAGCGTGTTCATCTACTTGGGCATCCCCTTCATCGCCGGAATGCTGACGCGGCTGGTGCTGGTGAAATCCCGCGGACGCGAGTGGTACGAGAAGCGGTTCATCCCCAGAATCTCGCCGATCACGCTGGTGGCGCTGCTGTTCACGATCGTGGCCATGTTCGCCATCCAGGGCGAGAAGATCGTCCGCCAGCCGTGGAACGTGGTGCTGATCGCCATCCCCCTGCTGATCTACTTCGTGGTGATGTTCCTGGTGAGTTTCTGGATGGGCAGGAAGGTCGGCGCGGACTATGCCAAGACCGCGACCATCTCCTTCACCGCGGCCAGCAACAACTTCGAGCTGGCGATCGCGGTGGCGGTGGCCGTCTTCGGCATCGACCACGGCGCCGCCTTCGCGGCGGTCATCGGGCCGCTGGTGGAGGTGCCGGCGCTGATCGGGCTGGTCAACGTGGCGCTGTATTTCCAGCGGCGATATTTCCACGCGAGCAGTAGTGCCGACGCCCTCGTCGGCACGGCGTGACAACGCCAGTCGCATTCAGCCCTGGAAGGGCGATACATAATAGCCCATGGCGTAAGCCATGGGGAAAATTGATGTCGGTGTTTCACAAGCCCCGGAGGGGCGACAGAACGTTTCTTTCGCCTCTCCGGGGCTGTAGATTTCCTGCGCCACGTTCCCCACGACTTACGTCGTTGGCTAACGTGTACCGCCCCTGCCGGGGCTGAAACAGCATGCGCTCGGCGCAGCACGAAGACGCCGCTCGGCGAAGCCGGTGGGGGCACCGGCTCTACTTGGCCGGCGCCGCCGGCTTGGGGGCGGCCGGCTTGGGTTGTTCGGACAGGAGTTTGGTCACCTTCGGCGTTGGGTCCGATGCGCCGGTGAACTCGTTGCTCACTTTCTGGATCGCGTCGGTCGGGAGCATCCCGCCGTCGACGATCAGGAAGCGATACTTGAGCGTCAATGTCTCGCCCTTCTTGACCGGCGCCTTGGGGAAGGCGCCGAACCGGCCGTAATCGCGGTAGGCCGACCACTTCGTGCCCTTGGGGTTTTCCGGATGGCTCACCTCGACGATGCTGTACTGCTTGCCGGCCAGCGTGTAGGTCATGCCGACCCAGGGGTAATCCAGGTCCTTGTGCGGGGCGGCCTTCTCCACCGGATAGTAGTAGACTGTTTCCGTGGTCGTCAGTTCGTTGGCCGGACGATAGTGGATGCCGGCGTGCTCGGGATCGCCGTCGAGCACGACATCCCCGGCGATGGCCGTGATCTTGAAGGTGCAGTCGACGGTAATGCGCCCGGGCGCCGCGGCCTTGCGGATGACCGTCGTCCGTTGCTCTTCCAGGAACGGCTTCCCGGCGGCGTCGTTCCAGTTGTTCACGGCCGTGAGCGTACAGGATGTCGCGTCAGCCTTCTGCTCGATGAACTTCTGGTGGATGATCTGGCCATCCGGCATGTGCCAGCGGTCGTAGGTCCGGCCGTTGAAGGCGATCTTGTTCCAGCCGATGAAAATGCCGTGGTGGTGCGGGAACAGGCCGCCGGGGCCCTTGGTGATGGGCGCCTTGCCTTCGGCATCGAATATGTGCAGGTACGGCTTGAAGGTCTCGGCCAGCCGCTCCTTGGTCGACTTGTCGAAGGCATACATGTAGCGGGCGACGATCTTGCCATCGAGCAGCACGTCGGCGTGATCGCCGGCGGTGTCCTGCACGGCAAAGCCGCCATCGGCCGCCCGGGCTGAGAATGCGAGAAGAACGACCGCACCGAACAGGGAAAGCACGAGTTGCCGACTCACCGGAGACTCCTTTGTTTGGACCAGCGGGCGTGACCGCGCTTTCGGAAGGCCGTGCTTCTGCACGACTGCGGCCGCACCGGCCGCCGCCCTTCCGAAATGATGGTCTCGCTCCGACTTACGGGGTACGCTCGCCGAGGCCGGATGTTGCCTCCAGGCAACGCGCGGCATAAGCGGAACTCGGGGCGGCTCGTCGTGGCAGATGATGACGGCACGGTCCGATAATCGCCGCCGCGGTTTTCAGCCCCGCCGGACGGGCCGCGGGCCGTCATAGACCGTACAACTGGCATAGACCGGCCGCGAATTCCCAGGTCCGGAGAAATCCGCGGCCGGACGTTGCGTCGCGTGGTAGACTGTAGGCATTGCGGCCGGGGCGGGGACGCCAGAAACCCCACCTCGGCCCGTCAGGAAACGGATCAGGGAATCAACGAGCCTCCTCCTGTTGGAGGGTACACCGCAGGTGCAACGCGATGAACCCTCGTGAGCCAGCCGGTCTGAGTGTCGGATATTTGTTCATCCGGCCTCGACCGGCGTTTTTTTTTGCGGCGGATCAGGGAGCCCGATTCGAGGGTGCGACGGCTCGTCTGCTGCGAGCCGTGCTTCGTGGTCACGTTCGTAGTACCGCCTTCAGGCGGTCTGAAGAGCCGCCTGAAGGCGGTACTACGAACAAGCCGTGGCACCCGGAAAGTGAACCCGGACAGTTGTCTCCTTCCCGGTGCTCACCCCGTTGCTCTTCGCATCGTCTCCACCCGGTTTCAACAGTTCTTTCTCGTCTGGTACACACTAATGTGCTGGGACGACGGGGCGGCATCGCCGGAGATTGCGCCTATGAACCACGCTTTGCGTTTGTGGAGTCTGGTCGCCTGCGCCTGCTCGGCCGTGGCGAGTCCGAGTGTCCTTGCCGCCGGCCCCGTGTCAGGGTTTCGCGGTGACGGAACCGGCCTGTATCCCGACACCGACCCCCCTGCTGCCTGGTCGCGCAGCAGCGCGGCGGTGCGCGGGCTGCGTTTTCTCTCGCACAAGCCGCCCGCCGCCGAATCGGGCTCGCCCATGGCCGATGGCGTGGTCCGCGAGTGGCTGGTCCTCGGTCCCGTGCCTATCGCCGGGCACGACAAGGATCAGGATGTCCTGCCCGACGAAGCCGGGCTGACCCCCGACGAAGGCCGGACCACGGCCGGGCGTCGGTGGCAGAAGATGGCGTGCGACACGGCGTATATCGACTTCGCCCGATTGATCGGGAAACACTCCGACACGGTCGCCTACGCCTTCACCAACATTTACGCACCGGCGGCGGGCACATTCCGGCTCGACATCACCTGCGTCGGCGACGTCCGGGTCTACGTGAACGGCCGGAAGAGCCCGCCCATCGGGCCGCGTTTCAAGCTGGATCTCGCCAAGGGTTGGAACCGGCTGCTGATCCGCGCCGCGGCGGGAGAGAACGACTGGTACATCGTGCCGGTGCTGCACGGCTGGGGACCATGCGAGTACCAGGACACCGGCATTGCCTGGCGGACCCCGCTGCCGGGAGTGCATCCGGGCTTTTACGGCGGCGGCACGGGCGCGGGAGCGCCGGTGATCGTCGGCGACAATCTGTATCTTCTCAGCGAGCCGCACGACCTGATCTGCATCAACAAGGCCGACGGAAAGCTCCGGTGGATCAGGCGCAGCAGTTTCTTCGAATCCGCCACCGACGAGGACAAGAAACATCCTGCCTGGCCCAAAGCGCAGACGCTGGCCGGGAAGCTCGATGTCCTCAACGCTGCCGTTGTCTCCGGCACCGCCACGCCGGCGCAACTCGAGGAGAAGTCCCAACTCGAGAGGGACCTCCAGAAACAGATGAGGCTGATTGATGGCACGAAGTACGCGTCGGGGACGGTTCCGGATGTGGGCTTCTCGGGTTACACACCCTGCACCGATGGCCAGTTCATCTACGCATGGTTCGGCAATGGCGTGAGCGTCTGCTACGCGCTGGATGGGAGCCGCCGGTGGATCCGCGTGGATCAGCGGGCGATCGTCGAACACGGGTTTTCGTCGTCGCCGCTGCTGGTGGACGGCAAGTTCGTGGTCTACATGCGCGAGCTGATGGCCTTCGATGCGACCACGGGCAAGACGGCATGGCAGATCCGCGTGACGGAGGAGGACGGGCTCAACCCTGGCGGATTCTTCCATGCGTCGCTGGTGGGCGCGAGCATCGGCGGGGTTCCGGTGATCGTTCTGGGCAACGGCACGATCGTGCGGGCCGGCGACGGCAAGGTGGTCGGCGCCGATCCCAAGATCACCGGCCCGGCGGTGGCCACGCCGGTCATCAGCGGGAAACGGCTGTTCCGCATCGGCAGCGGAAACATGGAACTGATCACCCAGACATTGCCCGATGCGCTGGCCGATCCACTTCGCCTGCCGGAACGCCGCTTGGTCGTGGACACCACGGCCTTTCCCAAGCACTACCTCCCCTGGCACCTGTCCTCGCCGATCATCCACGACGGCCTGGCCTACCTCATCAACAACGCGGGCGTGCTAACGGTCGTCGATGTGGATGCGGGCCAGGTCGTATATCAGAAGTTGCTCGACCTGGATGCCTTCCAGGCCCACAACGAGGGAGCGGCCCGGGGCCTGGGTGTCAGCCCGGTGCTGGCCGGCAAATACCTCTATTTCCTGGGCAATAGCGGGACGGCGCTGGTGCTCCAACCCGGCCGGGTCTATCGGCAGGTTGCCCGGAACAAGATCGAGAACATCGTGATGGCCGGCCACTGGTCGGAACGGCAGGAGCGATTCGTCGCCAATCCCGTGGCCGAAGGCAAACGGCTCTACGTGCGTGGAGAAGGGAACCTGTACGCCATCGGAACCCGGTAGGACAGGCATTCCTGCCTGTCGTCTCGGGGACACACGCTCCTTTACGCGCCGGGCCTTCCCGTATAATCTAGCCCCTCCCGTAAAATCCAAGGAAATCTGCATGAGCATTCTGGTCAACAAGCGCACGAAGGTCATCTGTCAGGGCATCACCGGCTCGGCCGGGGCGTTCCACACCAAGGGCTGCCTCGACTACGGCACCAAGATGGTCGGCGGCATCACGCCCGGGAAAGGCGGCCAGAAGGACGCCAACGGCCTGCCCATCTTCGACACGGTGCAGATGGCCGTCGACGCCACCGGCGCCAACGCCACCATGATCTTCGTTCCGCCGCCGTTCGCGGCCGATGCCATCATGGAAGCCGCCGACGCCGGCATCAAGGTGATCGTCGCCATCACCGAGGGCATCCCGGTGCTGGACATGGTGAAGGTCAAGGCC
>JBIOJL010000118.1:0-14474 GCA_044450885.1 Tepidisphaerales bacterium | reverse complement strand
TCCGAACTCAACGCCCCCGCCACTCGTCCGTCCAAATGACCCCTGCCACGCCGCTCTCTCCTCCCTCTCCCACTGGGAGAGGGCCGGGGTGAGGGCCTCTGCGGAATTGTTTCCGCACGCTTGCTTATCTATCTATCCGCCGCCGGGCGCGTCGTCGGGGTGCCGGCAAGCTTCTCCATCTGCAGCTTGTAGGCCAGCACCGACAGCCGGCTCAGGCGCTGCGGCAGGGCATCGGGCATCGGCTCGCTCAGCATGAGCCACAAGCGCTGCCCCTTCTCCAGGGCCGCGGCCGCCTCGGCGGCGTTGCCAGGACGCGGGAACGTGAACGGACGGTCGATCAGCCCCACCAGCGCCAGCGTCAGGTCGTCCTCGATGCTTCCAGCGCGAGGCCGCTGGGCCGGATCGGCCAGCCTCAAGACATAGGGTAGACCAAACGTTCCTGTCTGCTGGTCGATGGTGTCTGCATCGGGCCGCTGCGTGCGGAAGACGGTTTCCCGCTCCGGCGCTGCGCCGCTGGGCATTTCGGCCACCTCGTTGCCGTCGAGCAGATAGACCCTCCGCCAGAGATCGTCCTCGTACTTCAACCCGGAGATGGCCGTCGCCGCACGCCGGAACGCCTCGTCCGCATCCGCGTTGTTCTGGGCGATCGCCTGGCAGACCAGGGCCTGCATGGCGTAGCGGCTGGCCAGCGTGTCGACTCCGGCGGCGTCGTCGAAGAGATCGCACGGGCTGCCGTCGAGATAGTACACCGCCCGCCACAACCCCCCTGCCGTGCGCGACGGGCCGATGCGCAGGCGGAGCAGCAGTTCGCCCGCCTTCGCCGGCCCGCGGCGCAGGCCCGGGTCCTTCAGCACGTCGGCGCCGAGTGTCAGGGCAAACATCGTGTCGCGATAGTCCGGCGTGTCCAGGCGAATCAGCCGGAGGGTCTTCTGCTCCGGATGTTCGAGCGGAGTGATCCAGGCCCCGGTGGCCGTCTGCTCGCGGAAAAGCCACTGGGCCGCCCGCATGGCGCAACGCCGCGCCAATTCGTCGTCGGCGTGGTCGGGCAGATACGCCAGAAGAAACCCCAGGCACGCAGTCGTGCCCGAGCGATCCAGCAGGTTACCGGCCGGGCGCTTCTGGGTCACGCTCGTGGAGAAAACCGCCTGCGCGGGAATCCGCCCTGAAGGCTCCTGCGCGGCAGCCATGCCCCGGGCGATCTTGCGGGCCGCCTCGTCGAGGTCCTTCTCACCCGTCAGGCGGGCGGCCCGGGCCAGCACCCACCCGGCTGCCGGCGTCGATCGAGCCTGGAAACAGACCACCTGCGCGCCCTTGGGCAAACCGGCCGTGTCGACGGCGGCATCGACGAAGCCGATCCCGTAAGGGCGGACGGCGGCCAGTTTCAGCAACTGCCGCGACTCGGCGACCATCTGCTCACGGGAATCGGCGTGCGAGAATGCTGCAACCAGCAGGCTCGCAAAAACGGCGGCGGGGACTTGCCATCGGCCGGGCATGAACCGATTATAGCCGATATGCAGAGATTCACGATGGAGTTCGCGACGGGGGGCAACAACGACGTGATCAATGTCAGCCCCGACCTCAGCCGGCACATCGCCGAGTTCCGCGGCTCGGGGCTGGTCCACCTCTTCGTGGCCGGGAGCACGGCCGCGCTGACCACCCTGGAATTCGAGCCGGGCCTGGTGAAACACGACCTCAAGGCAACGATGCAGCGGCTGGTGCCCGACGACATCCCCTACGAACACGAAGCCACCTGGAACGACGACAACGGCCACAGCCACATCCGCGCCGCCATGATCGGCCCGAGCCTGACGATCCCGTTTTCCAACGGCAAACTCCTGACCGGCGAGTATCAGCAGGTCGTCCTGCTCGACTTCGACACCCGCCCGCGGCGGCGGTCGGTGATCGCAACGGTGATCGTGTGACCCATGGGCAATGAGTGTGACCATTTGTTTGTGAGACCCGCACCGCGTGTGGCAGCTCCCGCGGCGCGGACCGGGTCCATGGCACTTTCGGCGGTGTCCCTGCCAGATTCCGGTGGGACAGACATTCTTGTCTGTCATCGAACGGCAGTAGGACAGACATTCTTGTCTGTCGGGGCATTCCTGCCCCTCCGAAGCCATTCGATGGCGTCCCGCCGTCTCTGTCATGCGCCCGCGCGGAAACGCGATCAACGATCGCAGTTCCACGCGGCCGCGGTCGTGCGGACGCACGGCCCTGCCGAATTCGTCATCACGCCCGTGGGCTTTGGGCTCGTCTTCTTCCTGCTGTGTGCCTGGGCTGCCACCACGCCAGCCCAGCAAACCCGCCCCACCACGCGTCCGGCGCTCAATCCGAAACTGGAAACGGCGATCATCCGCTGCCTGGCCGAGCTCGACTCGCCTGAATTCGACGTCCGCGACAAGGCGACCAGCCGGCTGCTGGAAATCGGCCCGGTGGTTCTCGAACCGTTGCGGATCGTGATGGCGGGCGAAGTCTCCCCCGAGTTCAAAACCCGCGCCGGGTTCATCGAGCGCGAGCTGCCCCTGCGCTGGCGGCACATCAGCCCGGAAGGCGGCGAGGTGGAATCGGGTTTCCAGGCGATCCTCAAGACCGATGGCGACGAAGCCGCCGGTGTCCTGTCCCTCGAACTCCGCAACGCCGGCGGCGTCGAACGCCGGCTGACGGATGTCCGCGGGTTGGATGTCGAGCTGACGAACGCCGGGAAGAAGGCCCAATCACCATGGGGCGACGGGCGGCTGGTGCTGCGGCGGATCGACGGCGACCCGGGCGCGATCGAGTTGCGGCCGGTGGTCTTCGAGAAGGGCGCGCCGCGGAAGGTGGACTTCAAGCTCGGCGCCGGCATCACCTACCAGGTGAAGCTGGCCAACGTCGGCCCCCTGCCGCCGGGCGAATACGAGGTGAAGGTGGTGTACTGCGCGGAATCGAAGGGGCTCATCGCGGGGGCCTTTGCCGATGTGGTCAGCAATACGCTGCGGGTGACGATCGGCAAATGACACCCGGACCGGGGATTCTCGCATTCGGAATCACTTGCTCTTCTCGGCCGGTTGCTCTTCGAGCAGCGCGTCGACGACCTTGTCAACATAGTCGGGTTTGATGCCCAGGGCGCGGACGTTGTTGTCGCGGTCGATGACCACGTACGTCGGCCACCACTGGACCTTCCATGCCTTGGTGGCGGCGGGGGTGGTTTTGGCGGTGGGGTATTCCATCTTGGTGGCCTTGACGACGTCGCCCATGGCCTCTTCCCGGCCGCCTCCGCAGGCGCCGATCACCAGCACGCCCTGGTCGGCATATTTCTTGGCGATTTCGTTGTTGTGCGGGATGGCCGCCTTGCACGGGCCGCACCAGGTGGCCCAGAAATCGACGACCACGATCTTGCGTTTCATGGCCTCGGTCTTGACTTCGCCGTTGATCCAGTCGGACATCGCCAACTCCGGGGCCGGCTTGCCCAGGAGTTTGCTGTGCTCCGCCCAGCCCTGTTCCAGCCAGTGGCCTTCCTTGGCGAGCCTGGCCACCTCGGGATTCTCCTTGCGCGTCTCCGCCTTGTCGGCGGCAGTGGCGCAAAGAGCACCGGCGAGACACAGACCCAACGCAACAACCGACATGCAAACGCGAATCATGGGATCTCCTTTTGCCAGGCACGTGTAACAACAACCAGATGTTGGTAAAGACCCATGGAATGCCTGAAGGTTTCACGCGGCATCGCCGATCGGGCCCGATTCATCGCCCCTCTGGCCAGCCGTGAGCTTCCCGGTGCAGTCCGGCGATTCGCTGCTGAACGTCTGCCGGTATCTGGGACGCAATGCGCTGACCGGCGTGGTGGAACGTGCCGAGGATTGGCCCTGGTCGAGCCTGCGGGCTCGCGAGCATGGCACGGCGAAACAGAAGGCGGTATTGTCCGGCTGGCCGACGGATCGGCCGAAGGATTGGTCGGATCGGGTAAGAAGCAATCGAATCACTCGCTGCGTCCCCGTCACATTCCCCAATGCCATTTGAGCCGCGATGGACTATTTCGCTCCCGCCTCGCGGAGGGCGGCGATCACCGGCTGAAAGTCGCGTCGGAGCTGCCAGTTCCCATACGCCCCGCGTTTGGCGATCAGCAGCCCCTCGGTAAGCAGAGTCCGGCTGTCCTTAATCTCCCCGGCGTTGGCGGCGGCGGTGAATGCGTCCATCTGGTCGCTGCTGGACCGGCTTTCCTTACTGGCCCAGATTGCCAGTTGCAGAGGCGTCTCCTTCTCGGAGTCCCGCAGATCCAGCGGCGCGCCGCGCGCGACCATATCCTTGATGGTGTCCACATTGCAGGACATGACCGCATAATGCAGCACGCTGAACTTCATGTCCCCCGTTTCGCACGCATCGAGTTTCGCGCCGTGTTTCACCAGAGCCGCGATCATCGGGCGGTTGGATGCCCTGACCGCATGCATCAGGAGCGTGGCGCCGCGACTGTCGCGGGAATCGGCATTCAGACCCTTGGCCAGCAGCACCTCCAGGATCTGAGGATCGGACGACTTGCTGGCCACGAATGTCGGCATCACCGCACAAGTCTGTGGTGAGGAGGCGTTGGCCCCATGCTTCAGCAGCAATTCAATGAAACTGGCCGGGGCGCGATCGAGGCAGAAGGGCAGGACGGCATTGCCTTGGTCGTCCGTGGCCGTCGCCAGTTCCGGATGCTCCTCGACAATCCGCGCCGCCTGGGTAAATTCGTTCTCCAGCAGGGTCTTGAGAAAGCGTTGCCTGGCCGCCGCCGCGCTCTCCTTGCAACCACCCGTGATAAGTCCGAGGATGACAATACCGATAGATAGATAACCACGCATGATGGACCATCCCTAAAGAAGATTACAGACACCCAGCAGGAACCGGGGCACATTGTACCCAATGCGGTGCGTATTTGAACGGCACGGACGTGCCCGTTCTTCTTGGCAAGCGGACAATTCCCGACGTCTCTCGCCAGATTCTCATCCGTGCCACAACCCCTCCATTTCTGCTCAAGCCGCGAAGATTCTGGTCCGCGGCCAACCCGCATCACTCAACCCCATTGAACTCTCGGACCTTGAAACGTTGAACCCTTGAACTGCCTAAGATTACCCGTGCGCAACCCCTGTGGAGCAGACCCTATGCAGCGAGGCGTTTTCATCCTGATGCTGGCGGTAGCCGCGTCGACACTGGCGGCCGCCGCGGCGACGCCGCAGCCGAAGATCGTCTTCAACCGCGACATCCGCCCCATCCTCTCGCAGAACTGCTTTGCCTGTCATGGCTTTGACAAGAACAAGCGCAAGGCCGACCTGAGACTGGACACGCGCGAGGGAATGTTCCGCAACAACGACGGCGTCCGGCCGGTCGTGCCGGGGAAACTGGGCGAGAGCGAAATGTATCGACGGGTGACCGCGGATGACCCCGAGGACCACATGCCGCCGCCCGCGTCGGGCAAGAAGCTGGCCGCGCACGAGGTGGAACTGATCCGGCGCTGGATCGAGCAAGGGGCGGACTACCAGGGGCATTGGGCCTACGCGCCGACGACCCGACCGGTGGCGCCGGCGGTGGAGCGGCCGGGATTCGTACGCGGCGACATCGACCGTTTCATCCTCGCCCGTCTGCAGCAGGAGAAACTCGATCCCAGCGCCGAGGCCGACCCGCGGGCCCTGGTGCGCCGGCTCTACCTCGACCTGATCGGCCTGCCGCCGACGCCGAAGCGGATTGCGGCATATCTGAACGACACGCGGACGGACAAGTATGAACGCCTCGTCGATGAACTGCTGGCATCGCCGCAGTTCGGCGAGCGGATGGCGGCCTACTGGCTGGACCTGGTGCGCTACGCCGACTCGATCGGCTACCACAGTGACAACCCGCGCAACGTGGCGCCGTATCGCGACTGGGTGATCGCGGCCTTCAACAGCAACATGCGCTTCGACCGCTTCACCGTCGAGCAGGTTGCCGGCGATCTGATGCCGGATGTGTCAACGGGGACGCGCATCGCCTCGGGCTACAACCGGCTGCTCAAGACCACCGAGGAAGGCGGCGCCCAGCCCAAGGAATACGCGGCCAAGTACATCGCCGACCGAGTGCGGAACTTCTCCTCGGTCTGGCTCGGCTCCACCATGATGTGCTGCGAGTGCCACGACCACAAATTCGACCCATTCGCCACCCGCGAGTTCTACAGCATGGGGGCGTTCTTCGCGGATGTGAAGGAGCCGCCGGTCGGCCGGCGCGAGCCGGGCATGCCCCTCCCAACACACCCGCAGGACCAGCAACTCAAGGAACTGGATGCGCAACTGGCCGGAATGCGGGCCATCTATGAGGCCGACCGCCCGGAACTGGCGGCCGCGCAGACCGAGTGGGAACAATCGCCCAGGACTCCCGAACAACTCAAGGCGATACCGAAGGAGGTGCAGGATGCGCTGAAGCTCGCAGCCGACAAGCGCAACCCCGCGCAGAAGGCATCGCTGCGGAAGCACTTCCGCGGCACCACCCCCCTGCTGCAGAAACTGCGCGAGGCGATCGCGGTTCTGGAGAAGCCTCGCGAAGAACTCGACGCGCAGATTCTGCGGACGCTGGTGACGGAGACCGAGCCGCCCCGGCCGATCCGCGTGCTGCCGCGCGGCAACTGGATGGACGATTCCGGCCCGGAAGTGCAACCAGCCGTGCCGAAGGTGCTGGGAACGGTGAAGGCGGATGTCCGGCGGCCGACGCGGCTCGACCTGGCCCGCTGGGCCGTCTCGCGCGACAACCCGATTGCGGCCCGGGTGGTGGTCAACCGGTTGTGGAGAATGTACTTCGGCATCGGCATCAGCAAGAACCTCGACGACCTGGGCGTGCAGGGTGAATGGCCGGTGCATCCGGAACTGTTGGAATGGCTCGCGTGCGAGTTCATGGACAGCGGCTGGGACATCAAGCACATGATCCGGGTGATGGTGACCTCCGGGGCGTACCGGGAGACGTCGGTTGCATCCAAAGCACTGCAGGAGCGCGACCCGTTCAACCGCCTGTACGCCCGCCAGTCGCGCTTCCGGCTGGATGCCGAGGTCGTGCGCGACGATGCCCTGGCCATCTCAGGCCTGCTCTCGCTGCGCCTGGGCGGGCCGAGCGTCAGGCCGTATCAGCCGGCCGGATACTGGGACTATCTCAACTTCCCCAAGCGCACCTGGGAACCGGATCACGGCGAGAACCTCTATCGGCGCACGGTCTACACCTGGTGGCAGCGCACCTTCCTGCACCCGACCCTGCTGGCGTTTGACGCCCCCAGCCGCGAGGAATGCCTGGCCGAGCGGCCGCGGTCCAACACCCCGCAACAGGCAATGGTGCTGCTGAACGACCCCATCTTCGTCGAGGCGGCCCGAGTATTTGCCGAACGGACCCTGCGCGAATGCCCCGGATCGACGCCCGATCGCGCCGCCTGGGCCTTCGAGCAAGCGACCGGACGACGCCCCAGCGATGCCGAAACCGCCGTGCTCGTAGCGCTTTTCGCCAAGCATCAGGCGCAATATTCCGCCGATCTCGTCGCAGCCAGGAAGCTCATCGCCACCGGCGAACACCCGCCAGCGAAGGACCTGAATGCGGCGGAATTGGCCGCCTGGACCAGCGTCTGCCGGGCGATACTGAATCTGCACGAGGTCGTGACGCGAGATTGACCAGTGACAAAGAACAAACAACAAATAACCAATAGCAAATGACAAGTGACCAGTGACCAGTGACCAGTGACAAGTGACCTATGCACGACGCCATGAACATCCCCCTCGTCCGCTATTTCACCCGCCGCAATCTCCTCGGCCGGGCGGCCACCGGCGTTGGCTCGCTCGCCCTGGCGGCATTGTTGAACAAGTCCGCACTTGCTGAAGAGACCCTGCCGCCAGGTCTCGGCGTCATCCGGCCCCTGCACATGATGCCGCGCGCCAGGCGCGTCATCCATCTCTGCATGGCCGGCGGGCCGTCGCACCTGGAGACCTTCGACCACAAGCCCAAGCTCGCTGAGATGAACGGCAAACCGATGCCCGAATCGTTCACCAAAGGCCAGCCCATCGCCCAGCTCCAGGGCAACAACGCCATGCATTGCATGGGGCCGCAGTATCCCTTCGCGAAGTTCGGCAAATCGGGACAGGAAATGACCAGCCTCTTCCCGCACATCGGAGCGATCGCCGACGACATCTGCATCGTCCGCTCGATGATTACCGATGCCATCAACCACGACCCCGCCCACACCTTCATGAACACCGGCTCGACCGTCCCCGGCCGCCCGTCGATGGGCTCGTGGGTCTGGTACGGCCTGGGCACCGAGGCCGACTCGCTCCCCGGCTTCGTGGTGCTGACCTCCACCGGCAAATCCGGCCAGCAGCAGCCCATCGCCTCCCGCCAATGGTCGGCCGGTTTCCTGCCCAGCCGCTTCCAGGGCGTACGCTTCTACACCGTGGGCGACGCCGTACACCACATCCGCGACCCGCAGGGCGTCTCCCGCCAGCAGGAACGCGATGTCATCGACGCGGCCAACTCGCTCAACCGCCAGCGTGATGAGTCGGTGGACGACCCGGAAATCGCCACGCGCATCAGCCAGTACGAACTGGCGTTCAAGATGCAACTGAGTGTCCCCGAATTGATGGACATCTCCAAAGAACCACAACAGGTCCGCGACCTCTACGGAGTGGCCGGGCCCGACGGCTCCTACGCCGCCAACTGCCTGACCGCCCGCCGGCTGGCCGAGCGCGGCGTGCGCTTCATCCAGCTCTACCACCGCGACTGGGACCACCACGGCAACCTCAAGAACGACTTCAAGATCATCGCCAAGGAGGTCGACCAGCCGACCGCCGCCCTGATCACCGACCTGAAACAGCGCGGCATGCTCGACGACACGCTGATCATCTGGGGCGGCGAATTCGGCCGCACCCCCATGGCCCAGGGCGACGGCCGCGACCACCACATCAAGGGTTTCAGCATGTTCCTCGCCGGCGGCGGCGTGAAAGGCGGGACCACCTACGGCGCCACCGACGAGCTGGGTTATAACGCCGTCGAGAACCCCGTCCACGTCAACGACCTGCACGCGACCATGCTGCGGCTGCTCGGCGTGGACCACCTGCGCCTCACGTACCGTTTCCAGGGCCGGGATTTCCGGCTGACGGATGTGGCAGGGAATGTGGTCAAGGAGATTTTGGCGTAGCGGAAGTTGATTCTGCTCTGGTGGCTGCGGACGAAACTCGCCTCGACGTCCAACCGCTCGAACGTGGTTCCGCCCCGTTCAGGAAAGGAGTTCCCATGTCTCTGCGCCAAATCCGGCGTTCACAAAAGCAATCGGCTTCAACGAACAAGGGCTGCAACGCGCCCACCGAGTGTGGCATTTACTCGGGCATCGGCCGCGCCGTCAAGGCCACTATGGAGCGGCTTGAGGGGCGCGTCCTGCTCTCGGTCGCCCTCCAAAACGGCGTGCTGACGGTCAACGGCACGTCCGCCAACGATCAGATTGCGCTATCGGTCGATGCGGGCGATGCCACCTTGCTGGACGTTGTCGTCAACGGCGCGCTCCAGGCCACCCCGATGGCCGCGGGCGTCAACCAAATCCAGGTGAACGGCCTGGCGGGGGACGACACGCTCACGATCGACGTGAGCCACGGCAATCCGATTCCCGTCGGCGGAATCGCCTATGACGGCGGCGACGGATTCGATTCGCTGGCGATCGCCGGCAGCGCGCCTGCGAGTACCGCTTACACGCCAGGCCCCGGCGGCGGAACCATCGTAGTGGCCAGCGGCGGAGTCAGCGGAACCGTCACTGCCACCAACATCGAACCTGTCCTCGACATGGTTCCCGGCCCATTGACCGTTAACGCGAACAATGGCAACAACACCATCAACTACATGGTTGGCAGCAGCCCCTCCAATGGTCTGGTGAGCATCGACAACCAGGAACACATTGAGTTCTCAAACAAGGTCACGCTCACGATTAACGGCCTCGCAGGCGCTGACACCATCAATCTGAACAACCCCAACACGCCAACCGGCCTTACTTCCATCACCGTGGACGGGGGCGATCCCACCGCCGGCGCCGGAGACGTCCTGATCGCCAACGGAACAAGCGGCACGGATGCCATCAATTACAGCCCGACCGGCATCGGCTCCGGCGCCATCACCGGAGCCGGGCCCGTTCCCATCACGTTCTCGAACATCGAGCAGGCGGACCTCAACGGCCAGGGCGGCAACGACACCCTGACCGTTACCGGCACACCCGGCAACGATACCTTCACGGTCATCCCGGGCGTCTCCGTCGATTCCGGCACCGTCCGCGTCGACAGCCTGGTCGCCCTCACTTATGAACAACTCGGCGCGACGGGTTCCCTCACGCTCAACGGCAACAGCGGGACCGACACGCTCGTCATCAATGGCACCGCGGCCAGCGATCTCATCAGCGTCGCGGGCACAACCGGCACGGTCACGCTCAACTCCGACGTGCCGATCCTCCAGACCTCCATCGCCAACCTCGTCTTGAACGGCGACGCCGGCACCAACGCGTTCAACCTCGCCGGCGGGCTTCCCTATGCGGCGACCACGTTGAACGGCGCCGCCACTGTCCAACTCAACGGCGCCACCGGCCCGGTGACGGTGACTCTCGCCGACAGCACGCTCGCCACCAACACCACCATCACCGGCTATGGCGGCACGGTGACCTTGGCCGGTGTCGATGCGGCCGGCCTGGATGCCAACGGCAACACGATGACGGTCGTCGGCACCTCGCAGAACGACCAGATCACCTGCACGCCCTCCGGCCCCGCCGCCGGCACCTTCCAGAACGCCGGATTGAACACCGTCTTCAGCGTCACAAATGTCGTCGGCAACTTGACGGTCTCCGGCGGCAGCGGCGGCACAGCCGATGAGGTCATCGTGCAAGGCTCGCCCGGCCGCGACCTGTTCCAGATCAATCAAGCCACCACCGTGGCAACAGTCATGGCCAATGACGTGACCTCGCTCCTGCCGGTGCAACTGGGTCCCAACGTCCCGGTCCTGACGGCCAACGGCCTGGGCGGCCAGGACACGTTCGAGGTCATCCCGGGGTCTGGCGCACAGATCAACATCAACGGCGGCACCCCCGCGACCGCCAACGCCCTGGTCATCGGCTCGACCTTTGCCGCGCTGGGCAGCACGATGGGAACTCTGTCGGCACTCCAGTTCGTGGTCGTCGATCGCGGCCTTACGCCGGATTCAGGCTTTGCCCGCGTCTTCAGCGCCGCGGTGCAGAATCCGGACGTCAACTACACCGATATCGCCACGGTCCTTCCGCAAGCCGGGGGTGCGAGCCTCAACCCGAACCTGCTGGTCCTCGGCCCGGATACCTATGAACCGAACGACTCGCAGGGCAACGCCGCCGTCCTCGGCTCCGCGGCGACTTTTCAAATCCGCAACGCCTCGATCTTCCCCGGCAGCTTCGAAAACCCCGGCCTGCCTGCCGACCAGGACTACTACCAGGTTGTGGCCCAGAATACCGGTACGCTCGATTTCCAGGTCTACTTCAAGGATTACAGCGCGGCGCTGCTGCCGGGCGGCGGAAAGCTCAACCTGCAGGTTTTCGACTCCGCCGGCAATCCCGTCGCCAGCGCCACCGGCACCACGCCGGGGACGAATTTCGGCGCCGTGGGCACTGCCGCCAACGCCCGAATTCGCATACCGGCGGTCGAGGGCCAAAGCTATTTCCTCCGCGTCTTCGGTGCTTCGGGCAACGCGATCAACGGCTACAACGCCACAATCATCAACACGGCGGCGCCCGTGCCGGCAAACCTGATGCTTTCACCGGCCGACGTCGCCTCCCACAACGTCGCGCCGACCATCTACCTGCGACTCGATGACGCCACGCTGCTCAACGACCTTCCCGGGAATCAGACGCCCGGCACGCCCATCGGCGTGGCGGCCATTCCGATTCCGTTCAATCCGGCAACCACCATCGCCACCGCGGCGCCCGGCTATCGCATCGCGGTGTACGACGGCGGCAGCGGCTCTCCAGTGACCGGGGCAACGCACACGCTCGATCCGAATGACCCGACCTTCATCGGTTTTGCCCAGCCCGTCGCCGGCGTGCCGCATCTCTATGCCCTCACCATCGGCAGCCAGGGCGCTGATATTCTGGCCAACGGCGCGCATAGCCTGACGGCGCGCGTGCAAATCGTCGACCCATCCGGCACGACTGCAACCGGGTTCGGCGGCCACAGTGGCGCGTTGCAGGTGACCGCCCAGGCCGCCGTGACCGCGCCAACGGGCAAGACCATCAGCGGCAGGAAATTGCAGACGATCAGCAATGCCCTCGTCGCCACCTTCACCGACAGCAACCCGCTGGCCACCACCAGCGAGTTCACGGCCACCATCAACTGGGGCGACGGCACCCATTCGGCGGGCACACTCGCGAAAGTCGCCGGCATCTTCCAGGTTCTGGGCACCCACCGCTATCTCAAGCAAGGAACGTACAAGATGACGGTCACCGTCCACGACACCAGCGGGCCGGCCACCACCATCCGCTCAACGGCGAAGATCTCCGCCTGACGGCTCACCCGCGTGGGTCCGTGCAGATTGCCGGTCACGATCACCGGCGGCGGAAATGGGAACATCCTCGTTTCATTCCTTCTGACTGCTATTGAGCGGCGCTCGTACCGGCCAGTTCCCGCAGACGTTCGACATCCCGCACCGGCGGTTCGCCGAAGTGCCGCTTGGACTCTGGACTCTACTCCAAGCAGGACTCTACTCCAAGCGCTTGCCGACATCGCGGGCGGCCACTACCCTGTCCGTGCCGAACGGATGAACCGCCCCGACTCTGTTTTGACTGGACCTGTCAAGGAGAACCTTCAATGAAACACGATGCCCGGTATTTCGTATTGCTCCTGCTCAGCACAACCGCTTTCGCCGCAGCACCGGAGTCCTTCGATTGGCCGCAGTGGCAGGGTCCCGACCGGACCGCCGTCTCCAGGGAAGGCGGCCTCCTCAAGGAATGGCCGAAGGACGGCCCGCCGCTCGCCTGGAAGATCAAGGGACTCGGCGGCGGCTACAGTGCCCCGTCGGTCGCCGGCGGGCGGATCTTCGGCATGAGCAATCGCGGCGACAACGAGGTCATCTGGGCTCTGTCCGAGGCGGATGGCAAGGATCAGTGGGTGACGCGCCTTGGGCCGGCTTTCCGGCAGGGCATGAAACAGGGAATCGAGGGGCCGGGGTGTACGCCGACCGTCGATGGTGAACTGCTCTATGTCGTCGGCCTGGGCGGCGACCTGGCTTGCCTGCAGGCCAAAGACGGCAAGATCGTCTGGCAAAAGAACTTCACTCGCGATTTTGGCGGGATCGTACCAACCTGGCGGTTCAACGAATCGCCGCTCGTTGACGGCGACAAGCTGATCTGCACCCCCGGCGGTCCAGGCGCGATGCTGGTGGCCCTCGACAAGTTGACCGGCAAAACCATCTGGAAGAGCCAGATGCCCGCCGGCGCTGCCGCTGGCGGGGGTGCCGGTGCGCCGGCCGGCGGCCGAGGTGGCCGCGGCGGCGGCGGTGGCGGTGGCGGCGGCGGAGCAGCGTACGCCTCGGCCATCGCCATCGACTTCGAGGGGCAGCGCCAGTACGTGCAGTTCACCGCGAAGGCGCTCATCGCGGTCGCGGCGTCCGACGGCAAGTTCCTCTGGCGCTACGACAAGCCCGCCAATCGCATGGGCATCAATTGTTCCACGCCGGTTTATCAGGACGGCCAGGTGTTTGCCGCCTCGGCCTATGGCGCGGGCGGTGGGTTGGTGAAACTGAGCAAGGACGCAAACGGCGGCGTCAAGGCCGAAGAAGTCTATTTCACCAGCAAGATGCAAAACCACCACGGCGGCATGATCCTCTTGGACGGCTGCCTGTATGGCGCCAACGGCGGCAACGAAGGGGGCAATCTGATCTGTCTTGATTTCAAGACGGGCAACGTCATGTGGGATGGGCGGGAGGTCGCCAAGAGCCAGACTCCAAAAGGTTCAATTCTTCTGGCCGATGGACGCATCTACTATCACACCGAGCAAGGCGCCACGCTCCTGATTGAACCGAACCCGAAGCAATACGTTGAGCGTGGCCGCTTCGACCAGCCCGACCGCAGCGACAAGCCGGCCTGGCCGCACCCGGTCATTGCCAATGGCAAGCTGTACCTGCGCGATCAGGACGTGCTGCTCTGCTACGACGTGAAGGCGAAGTAGCCAGAGCCACGATATTCTGGCATTGCCCTGACCATCAGGCATGGACACCATGGATCCCATCAACCACGATCAATTGATCAAAGAAGTCCTGCGGACTTTCTTTCTTGATTTTGTCGACCTGTTCCTTCCCGGCATGGCCCCCTACGTCGACCGCGATCACATCGAGTTTCTCGACAAGGAGGTTTTCACCGACGTGAGCAGCGGGGACCGCCGCGAGGCCGATTTGCTCATCAAGACCAAGTTCAAGGGCCAGGATGCATGTTTCCTGATCCATATCGAAGCTCAATCCAGCCGCCGGCCCGGATTCGCCAAGAG
>JBIOJL010000117.1:0-14524 GCA_044450885.1 Tepidisphaerales bacterium | reverse complement strand
TTGCGAGCGATGGCTGGCACGCAGAACGATGTCATCAGGAGCACGAACAGCAGCTTGAGATGGTTTTTCATGGGAATCTCCGGCGCGGATGAGGCCAACGGTCCGCAATGCGGACCCTACCACCTTGCTGCTACCACTCGTTCTTGATGATCAAATGGAGCTTGTGCGTGAACTTCTCGGCCTTGCCATCCACGCCACGGGCCGGAAGCTTCACATGGAACAGGAGCTGATCGAAGGTGCTCTTTTCCTTGTCGGGCCCGCCGATGAAGGTCGTGTCCTTGCCCATCTCCCACTCGACATCCCGGCCGGTGTCGCCGCGGACTTCGTTGCGGATGTGACGCAGGCTCTCGGCGATGTCGAGGGTCACGGCCTGGTCCTTGAAGTTCTCGATCTCGTACTTCACGACCACGATCTGGTTCGTCAGATTCCCGGCCACGCGCTGGTTCTCGTTCTTGTCGATGGTGCGCTTGACGACGATGTCCTGGGCCACACCCAGATACAGCTTCATCTCGTCGTCGATGGGGGTAAACTTGCCCCAGTCCTCGCCGACGAACGTGGTGCCTTTGTCTTTGTCGCCGCCGTCGATGAAGATGCGGACCTTGCCGTCGGGCAGCGGCGAGGCGCCGAGATGGTTGGCCTTGTCGTTTTTCAGCACATAGTGCATGGGGATCCGCAACTTGTTCTGCGGCTGGTCGAGGTAGCCGAATTCGTGGATGCTGGCGGTGTAGGTTTTGCGAATCGGCACTTCCTGGAACCGGGCCACGAGCATTTCCTTGGTCTCGTTCAGGCCCACCGGCTTGAGGAATTCCTTGCCCATGCCGGCCCAGAGTTCGGTCTTGCCGAATTCCTCGTTGGCGAAGTTCTGCAGGCGCATGTACTGGGCCAGCACCAGCGTGCTCTCGTTCTTCGCCGCGACGGCGCGGTAGTTGAACGTCTTGTTGAGGTTGCCCAGGATGTAGCTGATGCGCACGCGCGCCGAACCGGAATCGCTGGAGCCGACGGCCCACACCAGGGCGGCCTCGTTCGGCGGATAGCTGACCGACAGCACCTTCACATCCAGCTTCTTTTCGTCCCGCAGCTTCTTGTCGTCCACCGGAGCAATGACCCGGAAGACGATGGTGTCGGGGTTGATCTGCGTGTTGGCCCAGGAGAAGTCGACCTGGTTTTCACCCTTGACAAGGGGCACGATGCGCTCCTCCTCCACCAGCGTGGCGGCCGGGTTGTCGAGCTGAATCTCAACCCGTTCGCGCGGCGGCAGGGTGATCAGTTTGATCCTCGCCTGAACGCTCGACGGCAGGCACATCAGGACGGCGACGGCCAGCAGAGGCCAGGAAAATTGCAGCTTTCGCATAGCACGGCTCCTTCGGAGTAATCGACTTTCGTCTGCGAGAAACCCGAAACCGCGGGTCTCTCCAGCACCTTGGATGCATGAACGGGCAAAAAGTTCCCGACTCGTTGGTCGGTGTTTCAAGACGCTTGCCTGGCGGTTGTCTGAATATACCATGGAGGATCGTGCGGCCGTGACGCCAGGTCTTCATCATTCAAGGTGCCCATGTCCAAGCGTTTACTGGTATTGCTGACTCTGATGGCCTGCGTCTGGGCGGTTCGGTCACGTGCGGCCGACACAATCCCCGCGGAGACGCGGGCTCTCGTGGTGCTGGACACCCGGCTGCATCGGCTGATCCAGCCGGAACTGACGGCGTACGTGCGTGCGGCGGAAGCGCGGCGGGGATTCCGCATCACCATCATGGCGGTGGAGCAGATCGACGACTGGCAACCACCGCGGGTCCGTGCGGCCATTTCAGGATGGCTCGCATCGGCGCCCAAACTGGAAGGGATCCTTTTCGTCGGCAACGTGAAACTGCCGTCATTCTTCATGCCCCGAGCTGACCTGCCGGAGACCCGCCTCTGGCCCCGGTACTATGAGGATCCCGACATGCAGGCGGAACGGCGGATCGCGCCCGGCACGGTGCTGCGGCCCGCATCCGGGCCTAATCCGACCTGGCCGTTTGTTGCCGGGACCAAGGACTTTACGGTTCCAGAACACGATTTCGACGATCTGCGGCCGGCGATGCCGGCCGGGCCGCGGCTGTGGACCGCATATTTGCCGGTCGGTTACGCCGAGGACTCGCGGAACACGTACGAAAACTGGGCCGGACAACTCTCGCCGTTCTTCAAGAAAGCCCTCGCCTTCTACGAGCATCCCGATCGTTACAGCCGGTCGCTATACATCGTCTCCAATGACCTGGGCGTGCTGGATCGCACCGGCTCGGTGTGGAAGGTGATCGGGCCGCGGGACATCGAGTTGTACTCCATCAATGAAAAGGGCAAGGACGCGTTCAAGGACAATCCGGCCGGCTACGTGCGGGCCGATCTCAGCAAGTATGCGAGCCTGTCGGATTTCATGGCCTATGCCCGCAAGCTGCCGTGGATGGACGAGGGGTGGCAGTCGCCGGCGGTGTTTCTTTCGCACATGAAGGCATCCCAGCGGCGGGTGGTCTGCTGGAACGTACACTCCAATCCGGAACTGTCGCTGGTCACCTGGCAGCAGGCGCGCGACATGGAAGGCGGCGGGTTGATGGCCATGATGCTGGGCTGCGGAGTGGCCGGTTTCCGCCAGCCAGGCTCGACCTCTCATGTCGATACCAAGACCCCGGTCGAAAAGAACGTGCTGGTGAACGTGGTGTACGGCCGGTCCGCGTTTGTGGTTGCCACGGGGTCGCCGTTTGCGCGGGTGCGCGATGAGAACGGCGTGCCGCTCTACAGGACACTGTACGTCGATGGAGGCTATCTCGGCCGGGCGCACCTGTTGCGGTTGCGCGAGGGGCAATCGGCGTCACCACAGGAATTGCGACAGCAGCAGGAGATCCTCGTTGGCGATCCGTTTGTGGACGCGAATGCCGGGACGCCTTGAGAAGCAGGCGACAAACCGCGATGACCTATCGCGGCTACAGGCCGCTATTCGTACAACAGATACTTGCGCCGGTCGGACTTGAACTTCTCCAACTCCGCCTGCCACACCGTTTGAATCTGCCGTGGATCGCCGGCCGTGCGGATCGCGTCCATGGCACGGACGTTCTGGAGCAGCCGTTCGACTTGGTCCAACTGGAACTGGTCGCCGAACAGGCGGCGCAGTGTCCACGCCAACGTCACGCCGGAGCGCACCGGCTCGAACACGTTGCGGTCGGTGAGAAGCATCTGCACCCCCTCGCAGCGCTGATCCTTGAACCGGCTCTCCTTCGGCGTGAACTCGATCGGCACGAAGCGCACGCCCGGCAGTCGGGCCGCGTTCAACTCGGCCGACAGCTTTCTTCCGTCGATCCAGGGCGCCCCGAACCGCTCGAACGGTTGATCGGTCCCGCGCCCCACCGAAATGTTGGTCGCCTCCAACAGGCACACGGCCGGGTAGAGCACGGCCGCCGTCAGGTTGCGCATGTTTGGCGACGGGTTGATCCACGTCAGCCCGGTCTCGTCGTACCACATCCGCCGCTGCCACCCCTCCATGGGCACGACCACGAGGTCGCAGTTCACGCCCCACGCTCCCTTGTACAGCTTGGCCAGTTCGCCGAAGGTCATCCCGTGCGCGACAGGCATGGGCCCGTACGCAGTGAAGCCGAAATGCTCCCGGTCTGCGATCGGGCCATCGACGATGGTCCCGGTGATGGGATTGGGCCGGTCCAGCACCACGAATCTCAGGCCGTGCCTGGCCGCCTCCTCCATGCAGATGCCCAGGGTCGCGCTGTAGGTGTAGAACCGCGCCCCGATGTCCTGGATGTCGAAAACCAGCGTGTCGACTCCCTCGAGCATCTGCGCCGTCGGACGGGTGGCCTTGCCATAGAGGCTGTAGACCTTCAGGCCCGTCTTCGGATCGGTCGTGTCACTGACCTTCTCATCCACGTTGCCGAACAACCCGTGCTCCGGCGAAAACAGGCAGATCAGGCGGAAGTTCCCCGCATTGGCCAGCAATTCCACAGTGGTGCGACCGCTGCGGTCGCGCCCGGACTGGTTGGTGATCAGCGCCACCCGCCGGCCGGACAGGATCTGGAAGTGGTCGCGCTCGAGCACGTCGATCCCGCAGAGAACCTCCGCCGGCGGGCCCGAGACGTCGCGGCGCTCCACCTTGGCCGACGGCGCAGCGCAGCCCACGATTACCGTGGCCAAGAGGACGCCCAATACACAACAAATGAAGACCCGAGAAAGGTAATGGCACACGTGCAACTCCTGACGATGCTGACAGGCGTCTCGCTCGCGAGATTCGATTCTAATGGATCACAATCGAGAGGTGAATGAGTGAAGGCGAAGGGGCGTGACCATCTTTCCGGGAGGGCCGCAGTCCCCTGCGGCCGTTTCGCGGCGCGACCATCCCGGCCGTGCAGAAGCACGGCCCTCCCGAATCCGTGGTCGCGCCCAGGCGAAGAGCGCATCGGTGGGAGGGCGGGACCGCGATCGACGATCGCGGCTACAGGCGGGCATCGCGGCGGAGAACCGCGTTCGACGATCGCGGCTACAGGCGGGCATCGCGGCCGCAACTCAGCGAGTCAGATCCTCGATGAGCAGTCCGTCCGGCGTCTGGGTCACCTTGAGAAACTTGCTTCTGGCGATCCTGCGTCCGACGTTGGCCACGCCATCGCCGTCCACATACGCCCACCAGTTGCAGCGATACCGGTTGCCCCAGAGCCGCTTGCAGCGCACCTCTTCGCCCGGCAGCCTGTTCACGAATTGCTGAATGGCCTGGGACAAATCCCCAGACTCGCCCGGGGGTGAAGTCATTTTCTCGGTCAACTGGCTTTCGGCGGTCACAAAACCTCCATGGGGCGCACGGGGCGCCGATGGTGCCCGCGGACACACCGCGACAGATCGCCCAGACTCCCGCAAGTGCCGTGCCAAGACTGGCCTCATCCCCGCCCAGAGACACCCGTCGCCGGACTGCATCGAACAGAACGGCTTCCGGCAACGTGGTTTGCATGAAAACGGCATCACCAATCAACGCCCTCGGTTTCTCGCCATCGCCGGGCCTTCCACACCACCACGGACTGCCAAGCAGGCAGGCGACACGAGGATGATCGCGACCTCCGGCGCGGGGAGACGGCAGCCGTGCTTGTTCACGTTGCAGACGATCCGCTAATGGACCTCGCGAGTCTGTTCGGCGTTCCAGGTCAAGTCGGCCCGGATCACGCGACGGTTGTAGGTATCGTTGACATAGATGTGCTCCTCGGAGAAACCGGCGCCGGTCGGCCAGGCCAGCGGAATCTCCGGCACCGCGACGATGGGTTTGCCCTGCTGCTGCTGGCCGGCCTCGAACGGGCGCACGTACTGCGAATCGAAATTGCCGTACTTGCCGAACTCCATAATCAGATTGCCCGCGTTATCGTACAGCAGGACCGAGTTGGTCATGGCGTTGGGCAAGGCCAGCCGGCCGTAGCGGTCGAGGTCGAAGCGGGGCACGCGGCAGACGCAGCAGGTGTTGCCACCAAACCCCTCGAGCGGATTGCTGAAGGGCGCCAGGCCCACGTAGACGTGGACGGCGCCTTCGAGGTTGTTCGCGGCCATCGCATCATCTTTGTCGAGCATCGCGCCACCGTCGGGAGTGAACTTGACCACGCTGCCAACTGACACGCGATAGCCCTGGTCCTTCTCAAAACCATCGGGCGCGCGAAACTCCCTGGGCCGGTACATCATGCCGACGTAGATGTTCCCCTTGAGGTCCACGCGGATGTTGGCGTTGCCTTGAGGAAGCGGACCGATGACGGCACTGTCCAACTGCGCCGGGTACTTGTTCTTATCCTCGGCCTTGCTCGTGGGGAAAGCGCCTTCGAGATACTTGCCTTTGAGGGGCTTGCCATCCGGGCCAAACCCTGCGATCGCGTAGGCCACCCACTTGTACATGAACGAGAGATACACCTTGCCATCCGGGCCGACGCCCAGGCCGCGTTCGGCGAAGCCGATGCCGTAGCGGCTGTATATGTACGGGCTGAGCACGTGCGTACCCGTGGCAGAATAGGGCGCGGGGTTGAGTTCGTGGTCCAGCCGCCAGAATGGGCCACTGTAATCGGCAGACGAGCCATCCCACTTGCCGCTGACGCGCGTGTACAGCAGCCCGTCGTAGCCGACTGCCAGGTCATTGGCGAGAAAATCCTTGCCGTCCTTACGCAGCACCCCGCCTTCGCCGCTCAACCCGTTAAATCGCCAGATCCGGGTGGTGCCATTGGAGATGTAGATCTCATCGCGTGCAAAATCCACGGCCAGGCGATTGAAGTCCGGGGGCAGGCCGCCCTTGGGGGCAAACTTGGTCTTACGCGGCTGGAACGTATCTCCGGCATCTGTAAGGGCCACGAACTCGCCCGGCACGCCGGTGACAAAGACCGAGGTCTGCCCACCAGAGGCAACCAGCGCCATCTGCGGCCAGGCGCCTTTCTGCTGGGGGAATTCATACCGGGCTGTGGCGACGGCACCGGGCGCGAACGTCTTGTATTTCCACACCTCCACCTTGTACTGCCAGTAGCCCACGCAACTCCGCGAGAGGACATAGACCTCGCCGGTCTGCGGATGGATCGCGATCTGGTGGGGGTTGATGACTGGAATCTGGCCGACCTCCTCACCTCGTCCGTCGAACACCGCAACGCGCTGATGCTCGCGATCCGCGACGTAGACGTTGCCCCGGGCATCAACGGCGATGCCATGCATGGGCCCTTCGGGAACATTGTGGTTGCGGGTGTTGTGTTTCGTCCAGGCTCCGCCCTGCCCCTCCGTATGATCCACGGGGATGGCGACAAAAGGCCGCATCGTCTCCGTTCCATCCGCTTTCATCCGATAGATCCGGCCGGGAGGGAACATGTTGAGGTACGGGTGCCCGTAAATGGTCTTGGACGAGAATGGCCCGCTCAGATAGAGATATTGGCCATCCGGCGAAGCGCAGAGGAACATCGGCCCCCCGCCGGTATTGGGGTTTCGGCCGTCCTTCGGCCAGAGCAGTTGCGTGTCGAAGGCGGCTTCCGGCACCCGGCCGCTGGGATCGAGCCTGCACACGGAGTTGCCATCCGTGAAGACCACGCCGGTCCTCCTGGAGGCGCTGACGAGCTTCAGGCTCAGGCCGTAGAAGTCGGGATTGAGGTTCCTGGTGTTGCGTGGAAAGAAAGCTCGCCTCTGCTCGTCCCATCGGGCGATGTTCTTCATGGCGGCAGGCGGCAGATCTGCTGGAAAGGGCAGGATTTCGCGCAGATAGCGGCCTTCTGCATCGAAGACGCGCACGTTCATGGCCGCCTGATTCGCCTCACCATCGCAACCCCTGATGTAGAGGTTGCCATCCTCGTCGGCCACGATGCCGTCGATGTTCCCGAAGTTGCAGGGATCTTCTGCGATGAACCGGCCAAACTTCACGCCCGTTCCCGTCCGGACCCGGACCTTGAACGGCCCGCCGGTCGCGACCTTGCCGAAGTCGTCTTTCCCGTCCCATTCCAGATCTTGCGAGAGCGCCGGCGTGAGAGGTGCGGGCGGTGGATTCTTGGCGCCGAGCACTCCCGCCGCGAGATGCCGGACGACTCGGTTGTCGGGGCCGAGCACGGCCACTTCCACGTCGCCAGACGCACGAAGGGTGAAGCTGATCTTGATCTTCTGGCCTTCCCTGGACACCGAAGGGTCGATCGCAAAAGAAGCGCCGTCGGCATACACCGCGGTTGCCGCCAGCAGAATACCCAACAGGGATATCGCCACTGCTCTCATGACCGCCTCCTCTGCTATTAGCAATCAAGAGGCCCGTCGATGCAGACGCCTCCGCCGGCCGAAGTCAGCCGGCAAATTGTCGCGCCAGTGAGTCTCTCCTGTTCCTACAACGGTTTTGCTTTGCCGTGGCCGGAATCCACTCCTACAATTCACTCAGGTCGTTGCTGTGGTCCAGCTCAATCACTTCAGCCCGCGCGCCGGGCAATTTGTGGAGGAAGGACCATGTGGCCAATCAGACTCGATATCTCAGTGCCATTTCATGCGTTGCCAGTCGGGCCTTCGCCTCGTCCAAAGTGGAACCGCGCCCGCGGCGCAGCGTGCGTCATTGCCGCCTGCGCCGCTCTGGCGACAACCGGCACCGCATGGGCCGATACGACCGCAAGCTGGCTGCTGGGCCCGGGCGTTTGGTATGACGGCACAAATTGGGACATCGGTACGCCCCCGGACAACGGCTCGCCGCCGGGAACCAAATATATCGCAGTCATCGATTCCTTCGGCGAAGTTTCACTGGCCGGCTTCGGCGTGGACCTCAACGGACTGACGATCGGCGCTGACAATTCACTGACCATCAGCGGAGCGGGATCTCCCACATCCGCCGCGGGCGGAATAGTCCTGCACGGTCTGGGCGGCACCGTCAGCCTGGCCAACAGCGGCACCCTTACTTTAGATGGTACGGTCGGCGGCGCCGCCATCCTCAAGTTCTCCGGACTCGGCGCCACCACGCCCCTGGTCGGCATGCTCAGCGGCGGCGGCACTGTGAGCATGATCGGAGGATCGATCCTGCCCGACGTCGGCAGCGAGTCGCTGGTGAACGTGGACAATCTCATGCAGGGATCCGGCACCATCGGCCTGAACTTCACCAACCACAAGAAGGTGGACGCCAACTTCGGCGCAGGCAAGGCTCTTTCGCTCTCCGGCACAACCAACGTCAACACGGATACGATGCAGGCGAGCCTGGGTTCGATCCTGCAACTACTCAAGGGCAGCTATGACAATACTGGCGGCACCATCCAGGCGATCGGCGGCTCCACGGTCAACTTCAGCGCCCCGGGGTTTCCATCATCGGTGACCGTCATCGGCGGCACGCTGAAGACCGACGCCACCAGCGTGATGATCAACGGAGGGTCGCTGACGCTCGACGGCACCGCCGGGCTGACGATCAGCGGTGCACCTGGCGGCCCGCCGGGCGCGACCGGGCTGGTTACCGTCGACAGCTTCACGCTCTATCTCAAAGGGACCATCACCAACGACAGCGTCATCGGACTGTCGGCGCTTCCCGACGGCCCGCCCTTTCCGCCGACCCACACGGCCATGGTGATCAATACCGACGTGCTGCTGACCGGCACGGGGAGCGTACAACTTTCACCCAGCGGCAAGAACCTGATCCTGTCAGCCGATGGGACCAAGCGACTGACGCTGGACACCGGCCAGACAATCCAGGGCGCAGGCAACGTTGGCGGCGGCGCCATGGCCCTGACCAACAAAGGCACCATCGCCGCCATCTTCCCCCCGCCGGCGACGATGTCGCCGCTCACGATCGCGCCCAACGCGGCCGGCGTCATCAACACAGGCACGCTTGAGGCAACCGGGGGCACGCTCGTCCTTTCCGGCGGTACGTTCACGAACACGGACGCCGGGGTGGACGGGCTGGTTTTCGCGGGCCCCGGCAGCACCGTGAAGATCGACCACGCCACGATCGAGGGCGGTCTTGTAAAGACCGCGCTCGGCGGCACGATCGATGCGGATTCCGGCCCCGCGAATGAGATCCACAACGCGACGGCGACCAACCCCGGCACCATCCAGGCGAGTTCCGGTTCCGTCCTCGCTCTGGCCGGCGGCACCTACGCCAACGACGGCGGAACCATCCAGGCGGTCGCGGGCAGCTTCGTCGCGGCTTCCGAAGTGCAACTCTACGGCGGCGTGACCATCACCAAGGGCTCGATCGGCACCGTTCCCGGCATGATCTTCAGTGGCGTGTTCCACAACCTCGGATTCGCCACGCTCGACGGCGTCACGGTCTTCGGCGGTACCGTCGGCATGGACGACGGCACCACGACGACCCTCAAGGGAACCATTACCAACAACAGCGTCATGGAGCTGAACGGCGCGGGCCTCGGCCATTTCACGGACGTGGTCCTCAACGGCAACGTGGTGCTGGATGGAGCCGGCGTGTTCCAGCTCAGTGATAATGCCGGCAACCGGATCATCGGCGCCGCCGGCACGGAGCAACTCGCGATCGGGGCCAATCAGACCGTCAGAGGCATCGGGCAGATTGGTGCGGGCCAGTTATTGTCCGTGGTCAACAACGGAAACATCATCGCTGATGGCGCCGCCGGTTCTTCCCTGGTTGTTAATCTCGCCGCCGGCGGGGGGACAGTCAACAACGCGGCTGCCGCCATGACGGCCATGAATGGCGCGGAACTGATTCTGGACGGCGGGTTCGTGACCAACGCCGGGTCCATCGCCGCCGACGCCACGGGGGGCGCCTCGTCGGTCCGCCTCCGGAACAGCGTGGTCATCACCGGGGGCAAGCTCGATTCCGTCGCCGGGGGCATGGTGAAGGTCGACGGGCCTTTCTCCGGCGCGACCGTCCCCGACGCCACCTTGAACGCCGTCACCATCAACGCGCCGGTCTTCATCGACTCAACGGCGACTCTCTATCTGCAGGGAAACGTCACCAACAACAATACGATCTCACTGGACCCCATCCTCGGTGCGGACCTCCAGATCATCGGCAGTTTGACGCTGGATGGAACCGGCAGTGTCGTGCTGCAGGATGGCTTCTTCGACGTGATCTCGGCCAAGAACAGCCTGGATACGCTGACCATCGGGGCCAACCAGACAGTGAAAGGCTATGGTCAACTGGGCAACGGAGCCATGGGCCTGATCAACAAGGGCACAATCGATGCCAACATCGGTCTTGTGGCTGGAAAGGTGCTGACGATCGATCCCAACGCCGCCGGCTTCGTCAACCAGGGCACGGTACACGTTGCCGGCGGGGCGACGCTCACCGACATCGGCGGCTACCAGCAGACGGCCGGCAAAACCCAGGTGGACGGTACGATGAACCTGAGCGGCGGCACGCTCACGATCACCGGCGGCACGCTCATCGGCAGCGGCGGCACGATCAACGGGGATGTGCAGGTGAGCGGCACCGGCGCGGTGGGCACGGGGGTCTTTCCGCTGACGATCAACGGGACGATGACCTTCGGCAGCGGCGGCGCATACAACTGTGTCATGGCCGGCGGCGGCGGCGACAAGCTCTTCGTAAACGGCCTGCTGGATCTGAGCGCCGGCGACACGTTCCTCAACCTGACGAACGGAGGCACCGTCTTCCCGCACCTGATCGGCACGTTCAGTTCCCTCAGCGGGGTCTTCACGCACGTCACCAGCGGCTATTACGTCCACTACGACAAGAAGAACGGGCAGATCCTCGTGCTCTTCGGGGCCGGTGGCCCGCCGCAGTGGAACGTGGACGGCGGCGGCTCCTGGACCGTGCCCGGCAACTGGATCGGCGGCATCCCGGACGGCGTCGGTGCGACGGCCGGTTTCCTCGGCGCTCTTCAGACCGCGGCAAACGCCCCGGCCGTGGTCACGCTGGATGGCAGCCACACGGTTGGCACGATCGTCTTCAACAACACGACCAGCAACGGCGCTGATCCGCGCAGTTACGTCATCGCACAGGGATCCAGCGGCACGCTGACGTTCGACAACGGCGGCGCCAGCCCCGCGCAGATCCTGGTTGATGCCGGCACGCACGGCATTTCCGCTCCGTTGGCCTTCGCGGACAACACCAACATCGTGATTGCGCCCGGTTCGGACCTGCAGATCACCGGCGCCGCCAGCGTGGCCGCGGGAAAGACTCTGACCAACCAGAGCGCCGGCACTCTTGAACTCACCGGCGGGTTGAGCCTCGCCTCCGGGGCATCGCTGCTTTTGTCCTCCGGGCCGGTTACGGCATCGAACATCACCGGCAGCGGTTCGATCACCGTGGGTGACGGCATCAATCCGGTGCTGCTCCAGGCATCTTCCGTCGCCGGCAGCGCGTTGACCATCAACGCGGGCAGCACGGCCAGGATCAACACCGGCGCCGTCGGCAACACGACCAGTTTCGGCGGCGTGCTGGCAGGCACGGGCAACCTCACGGTCACCGGCAGCGGCACGCTGTCGTTGACCGGCACCGGCAACACGTTTGCCGGAACGGCCAACGTCAACAGCGGCGCTCTGCAGATCGGCCCGGGCAATCTGCCGGCCGCGGCCGGCGTCACGCTCGGTGGCGGCACGCTGCGAGTGTTGGGCAACGCAGTCCAGGGTTTCGGCGGCGCCGGCGCCGGCTGGACGCTCAACGCCGGCGGCGGCAATCCGGCCGGCGTGCCCTCGGTCGCCGGCGACCTGCTGACACTGACAACCGGGCACGCCGGCGAGGTCAGCAGCGCCTTTTACAACACGCCCCAGGATATCTCCAAGGCGTTCTTCGTCAGCTTCACCTATCAGGACGTTTTGGGTGGCGGAAGCGGTGACGGCACCGCGTTCCTCGTGCAGAATGACCCTCGCGGCGCTGCTGCCGTCGGCACCGGCGGCGGCTTCGGGTTCCCCGGAATCGTCAACGGCGGCGGGCTGACGTTCAACTTCAACAACACCCACAAGAATGACGTCACCTTCTACTACGACGCCACGGGCAGGCTGTTTCGCGTGCATTCGCTGGATGAGACCACCGCCGACACCATTGATGACGTCTTCCCCGATCTGAGCCTGGCCGACTTCGTCGGCGGCAGCAGCGCGTACATCGGCTTCACCGGAGCCACCGGGGATGGCAACTCGCAGCAACAGATCAGCAATCTGGTCCTGGGGGTCGGTGTCGCCACGCTCGGCAACAATCTGCACGTTGCCGCCGCGGGCTCCTCGCTGGATGTTCAGAACAGCAACCTGGCCTCATTGGGCAGCCTCACATTCGACGCCGGCGGAACTCTGGATGTGCCTCACGGCGGAGCCACCTTCACCGCAACCAGTTTCACCGGCGGCACGGCGACGCTCAACAACGCCGGCAACGTGGCCCTGGGCCCGTTAAGTGCCGCTGCGGCGCTGAACTTCACCAAGACCGGCGCCGGTGATGCGCGGCTGGATACCATGTCTGTATCGGGGCTGCCGGCCGGTTCCGCGATCAACGTCAACGGCGGCACGTTCTCGGTCGTGACCGTCAGCGGCAGCAACCCGCTGGGTTCGGCCTCAATCGGCCTGGGCGGAGGCACGCTGCAGGTCAGCAGCCGCGACGGCCACGATCTGGCGCTCGATTTGCCGGTGGCGGTCAGCGGGAACTCGGGCATCACCGCCCTGCAAACCGGCAGCGGGCAGGCCGGGCACGGCGGCGCGCCGGTGGTCAGCGTGGGCGGGAGCAGCGCGGTAACGCTCGGCTCCGGGGCCAATCTCAACCTGACCGTTTACGACGGCTACGGCCTGCTGCTCCCGAAGCTGGTCCTGACCGGTGACGCGACGATCAACAACGATTCCAGTGACAGCGCCATCCGGGTTGGCAATGTCAGCGGCGGAGCCAACACGCTCACGCTCACCGGCGCCAACCACCTGCGGATCGTCGGAAACATCACGGCCGGGAACATCATCGTCAACAACGGCGGGATGGACCTGGACGCGGCGTCGGCGCCCGGCTCGGCGATCGCCATCAACTCCGCGCTGGACGTGCAGACGAAGCTGGTGGCGATGAGCGGCACGTCGGTCCTGCAGGCCCTGACGCTGGACGGCGCGCAGGCCGGCGTCGACCTGATGGGCAGCAGCCTGGTGCTCAAATACAGCGGCGCCTCGCCGTATGCCGCCTACGAGGCCTTGATCCAGAGCGGCGCGATATACACGTCGCTGAACCACCCCACGCCGTCGGAGAGCGCCGTGGTGGCGCTGGTCGACAACAGCGTGTTGCACCTGACCACCTGGCACGGCGTGACCATCTCAGATGGAGTCGATTTCAGGGAGTTGCTGTTCGCGTACACCTATCCCGGCGATGTTAACCTGGATGGCACGGTTACCCAGGCCGACTACTACAACGTCATCGCCAACATGGGGAAGACCAACGCGACGTGGACCGACGGGGACATGAACGGCGATGGCGTGGTGACTCCGGCAGACCTCGCCATCGTCACCGCGAACCTCGGCGCCGGCACCGGCGGAAACGGCCCGCCCCTGGCGGCGCTCGCCGGCCCCGCGCCGGTGACGGCCGTCCCCGAGCCAGGCGGGCTGGTTCTTGCCATGGCGGCAGCGCTCGCGCTGTCGCGCCGACGGCGTAGAGGCGCAGAACCCCCGTTGGCATGCAGGGCATAGACTTTCGGCGCGCCAGGCGGCCGCGTCGCAGGTCTCCATCTTGTATTCCCCTCGATCTTCACCAGCGTTGGTAGAAGATCGAGAGTCATCAATCAGGGGTGTGCCCGCAAATTCTGGCGAACGACTTCTGTAGCCGCGATCGTTGATCGCGGTCCCCGGCCGCGATCAGCGATCGCGGCTACAGACAGGCGGTTTGCCAATCAAGATGGGCAGACCCTCAATCAGGCATTACGCCCGGCGACGCCGGCGGATCAGCGCCAGAGCGCCCAGACCCAGCAGGCTCAACGCGCCCGGCTCGGGAACCGCGCTTGTGCCGCCGCCGTGCGATGAGTCGTAACCAGCCATGAACGCCAGCGCGAACGCCGACGACTGCGAGGCGAACACCGGCGGGCTGGCACCCTGGTAGTACGTGCCCACGATGGTCACGTCGGCGTCGTTGACCACGCCGTCGCCGTTGAAGTCGCCCTGGTACCAGTAC
>JBIOJL010000116.1:0-14546 GCA_044450885.1 Tepidisphaerales bacterium | reverse complement strand
TTTCGGCCCGACCGACAAGCAGGTGCTCAAGCAACTGCTGACGGATGTGGCCGCACGTTACGACTGGAACCAGCACCGGCAGCGGATTCGGCTGGCAGTGGATTTGGTGAAGTTCGAGCCGGGCGATTCGCCGCTGGCGCATCATCTGCTCGGCCGGACCATCGTCGTCGACACTCTGGCCGACGCCGAGGCTTTGCAGGATTCGGCCCTGGCGGGCTTCCGGTTCGTGACCACGGCCGGCGAAGTGCTGGAGTCCGACGGGACGATTCGCGTTGGTCCGCTGACGGCGGCCATGGGATTGATCTCCCGTCGCGCTGAACTCGAAGCCCTCAAAATGCAGATCGCCGAGGTGGATCGCCGCATCGAAGAGCTGACGCAGCAGGTGACGGCTGGCAACGAACAGGCCCGGGCCCTGCAGGAAACCCAGAAGCAGCTTCAGAACAGCATCTACCAGCTCAACACGCGGAAGGTGGAAACGAACAGCCGGCTGGCGCAGAACAACGACAAGCAGAGTTCCCTTCGCCGCGAGCTGCCGGTGCTGGAGAAGGAACTGCAGAACTTCCTCGACCAGTTCGGCCGGCTCAAGAGCGAGGAATCGACGCTGCTGGAGAAGCGACAGCAGGCCGAATCGGAGCAGCAGCAGCGCGAGCAGCGCGTGACCGAGCTGACGCAGAAGCAGGCCGAGGCCGGCGAACGGCTGAAGCAGGCCGGCGAGGCGCTGACCACGTTGCGGGTCCAGCTTGGGCAGATTCAGGAAAAGCAGATCGCCGCCCAGCAGTCGGTGCAGCGGCTGTCTGCGGCCGCCACGGAACTGGGACAGCAGATCGAGCGCGTGGCGCGCTCCGCGGAGCAGGTCGCCTCGCGCCGCGGCGCCGTCGAGGATGAACTTGTGGCCGCCGTCGAGCAGGAACAGGACCTCGCCGACAAGCAGCAGAAGGTCGAGAAGGCCATCGAAGTGCTGACGGTCGAAGCCAAGGAACTGGGCGAGAAGGTCGCGGTGCTGCAGCGCCAGGCCGACGACGTGGCCGCGCAGCAGGCCGGGATCACCCAGGAACTTCACCAGCTTGAGATTCGCGTCGGCGAAGTCCGCGTGCGGCTCGAGGGCCTGGTGCAGCGGACGATGGAGGAGTTGCAGCTCGACCTGCCGGCCCGCTGGCAGGAGGTCGAGCAACAGGGCGGCTATCAGCCGGCCGACATCGACTGGAGCACGGTTGCCGACGAAATCCGCCAGCTCAAGGAGAAGATCCAGCGGCTGGGCAACGTCAATCTCGACGCCATCAACGAACAGGATGAACTGGAGCAACGCCAGACGTTCCTCTCGACGCAGGTGACGGATCTGACTTCGTCCAAGCAGCAGCTCGAGCAGCTTATCGACGAGATCAACAAGGAGAGCTCGGTGCGGTTTGAAGAGACCTTCAACACCGTCCGCGAGCATTTCCAAGGCATGTTCCGCAAGCTCTTCGGCGGCGGCAAGGCCGACATTTTCCTGGAAACCAGCGTCGACGACCCCTCGGACCAGCAGCCCGTCGTCGGCCCGGACGGCCAGACGGTGCTACCGGTGATGAAGAAGACCATTGATCCTCTGGAGGCCGGCATCGAGATCATGGCCCATCCGCCGGGCAAGAAGCCGGTGTCCATCAGCCAGTTGTCCGGCGGCGAGAAGACCATGACCTGCGTGGCGCTGCTGATGTCGATCTTCAAGAGCAAGCCCAGCCCGTTCTGCATCCTCGACGAAGTCGACGCCGCGCTGGACGAGGCCAACAACCAGCGGTTCAACCTCATCGTCCAGGAGTTCCTGGAACAGAGCCAGTTCATCATCATCACCCACTCCAAGCGCACGATGCAGATCGCCGACCTGCTGTACGGCGTGACCATGCAGGAGCAGGGCGTCTCCCGCCGCGTGGCCGTGAAGTTCGACCAGGTCGACAACCAGGGCCGGTTCGCGCCGGTGGCCGCGGAGTCGGCGGCGGCGTAGCTGTTCGATTGTTCGGAGTCCTTGTTCGGAGTTCACGCTTTAGCGCGCTTTAGCGTGTCTTGCGAGCATTTCCGCATGAAGACACGCTGAAGCGTGAACTCCGAACCACGGCGTGTGTGTTGTGCCGCGAGCGAAACCAAGGCTATAATCCCGCACATGGACGATCAACGTACACTGCTCGACAGGATCACAATCGATCCCTTGGTCTGTGGTGGACGTCCCTGCATCCGGGGCTACCGAATCCGCGTGACGGACATACTCGACCTGATCTCGTCCGACGCTTCGTTTGACGAGATACTCCGCGACTATCCATTCCTGGAACGCGATGACATTCTCGCGGCCGTCAGCTACGCCGCCCGCCAGACCGATCATGTTGTGCTGCAACACTCGTGAAGAACTCCGTTGATGGGTTCACAACGCCGCCTTCCCTCCGCGCCGGCTTCAATTGTGATGGTATAATCGCCACGTTCAGACGGAGACGCCCATGGTTTGCCCCTTTCCCGGCATGGACCCCTACCTTGAGGATCCGGCATTCTGGCCGGATTTCCACCGGCGGTTCATTACCGAAATCGCCGACTCCCTCTTGGCCAACCTTCCTCCCGGCTACGACGCGAGAATCGACGAGCAACTGAGATTGGTCAGCCACGACGAAGCCGGCACAAAGACGGTCTACCTGGACGTGACCGTATCCACCGATGCTCTGCCGCGGCATCCGTCGAATAGCATGCCGTCCATGGGCACGGCGGTTCTCGAACCGGTGACCATTCCCGCGCCCACCACGGATGAAGTGCGGGACGTCTGGATCGAAGTGAGGCATCTGCCGGACCAATCCGTCGTGACGATCATCGAGGTGCTTTCGCCCGCCAATAAGCGTGGCGACGGATTCCTCGAATACGTCGCCCGAAGGAACGCAATCCTCAACCGCCCCGTGAATCTCGTGGATATCGATCTCCTGCTCGGTGGCCGACGGCTGAACATGGGCCCTCGCTTGCCGGAGGGACACTACTACACATTCGTCAGTCGCGCCAATCGCCGGCAGTTCGTGGACGTGTACGCTTGGGAACTTCCTCGCGCCTTGCCGCCCGTCGCGATTCCCTTGCTCTCTCCGGATCCCGATTTGTTGTTGGATCTGGCCCCGGTGTTTGCCGAAACCTACGAGCGTGGCCGCTATCGGCGTGCGTTGCGATACGACAACGCTCCGCCGGCCGAGGTTCCCGCCAGCCTGATCGACTGGTGTGCCAAATTCGCGTCGCGTTGAGTATCATGCCCCCGCAATGCCCTCCGACGAAGCACCCACCCTCGCGACTCCGATCGAAAAACTCCGCGTCACGAAAGCGCGGGCCAAGTGCTTCGCCGATGTCGGCATCAACACGCTCGGCGACCTCATCGACTACTTCCCGCGCGACTACCAGGTCGAGCGGGCCGAGCGGCCGATCGGGGAACTCGGGCCGAACCAGATTCAGATCGCCCGCGGGGAAATCGTCGCGGTGGACTACATTGTCTCTCCACGCGGCGGCCGCTTCGAGGCGACGCTTTCGGATCCCACGGGCAAGCTGTCGCTGGTGTGGTTCAACGGGGCGTATCTGCGCGGAAAGATTCGTCCGGGCATGATCGTCCGCGTCAAAGGCAAGGTGCAGTATTTCCGCAACATCCCCCAGATGTCGCACGCCAAGTGGGAGGAGATTCCGCCCGATGCGCCGCTGGTCGGCGAAGACCTGATCCGCTCCGTCTACCCGGCGACGGCCAAGCTGCCGTCGCTCTACATCTGGAAGGTGATCGACTCGCACATCGACGCCGGGCTGAAATGCGTCGAGGAATGGTTCCCGGCCGGGCTGCTGAAACAGCGGCGACTGGTTTCACGGCGGGAGGCGTACCGGGGGATTCACCAGCCGACGCGCTTCGCCGAGGCCCGTGAGGCCCGCCGACGGCTGGTGTATGACGAACTGATGCTCATGCAACTGGGGCTGGTGCTTTCCAAGCGCTACCGCGGCGGCCGCCTCTCAGCGCCGAAGATGCTCATCGACCGCCTGCTGGATGAGCGCATCCGCAAGCGGTTCCCGTTCAAGCTGACGGCCGCCCAGGATCGCACGGTCTGGGAAATGGTCCGCGACATTCAGGCGGCCACGCCGATGTCGCGCCTGCTCCAGGGCGACGTCGGCTCCGGCAAGACGGTCGTGGCGTTGTATGCCATGCTTGTGGCCGTCGCCAACAAGATGCAAGCGGCCATGCTCGCGCCGACGGAAGTCCTGGCCGAGCAGCACTACCTCACGCTTACCAGCATGCTCCAGGGATCGGCCGTCAGCATCGAACTCGTCACCAATCGCACCAAGCAAAGAGGCAAGGGAGTCGTCCAGAAGCATCTGGCCGAGGGCAAGACCCACATCGCCGTCGGCACGCAGGCGCTGCTCAAGGGTGACGCGGAGTTCGCCAACCTCGGCCTGGTCGTGGTGGATGAGCAGCACAAGCTCGGCGTGATGCAGCGGGCCGAACTCAAGGGCAAAGGCTTCGCCCCGCACTATCTGGTGATGACCGCCACGCCGATCCCGCGGACGCTGGCGCTCTCCTACTTCGCGGACTTCGACGTCTCGACGATCGACGAACTGCCGCCGGGGCGGCAGCCGATCCAGACGACCTGGCTGCGGGCCGAACAACGGGGACAGGCATACGAGTTCGTGCGCCGGCAGGTCGCCCAGGGCCGCCAGGCGTATGTGGTCATGCCGCAGATCGACGACAACGGGCTCGACGAGATGCACTCGGTGAAGGCCGAGTACGAGCTGCTTTCCCAGGGTGAGCTCAAGGGCCTGCGGCTGGAGATGCTGCACGGGCAACTCGCGACCGAGGAGAAGCAGGCGGTGATGCAGCGCTTCCGCGAACGCCAGGCCGATGTGCTCATCGCCACCACCGTGATCGAGGTGGGCATCGACGTCCACAACGCCACGGTCGTCGTGATCGAGAACGCCGACCGCTTCGGCCTGTCGCAACTTCACCAGATCCGCGGCCGGGTCGGGCGCGGCGAGCATGCCTCCTATTGCCTGCTGGTCGGCGATGCGGCGACGGAAGATGCCGCCCAGCGCCTGCGGGCCATGACCCAGACGCAGAGCGGCTTCGACATCGCCGAAGCCGACCTCCGCCTGCGCGGCCCCGGCGATTTCTTCGGCACGCGCCAGCATGGCCTGCCCGCGTTCAAGCTGGCCGACATCACCCAGGAAATCGAGATGCTGAAGGTGGCGAGGGAGGATGCGCTGGCGCTGCTGCAGGCCGACCCGAACCTCAAGGCGCCGGAGAACCAAGTGCTGCGGCAGGCGATCGCCAGGCAGTTCGGCGAGTCGCTCTTCCTGGCGCAGGTGGGATGAGGAAAGTCCTGAGTGCTGAGTCCTGATCAGCCCTTCAGATTGGGCGATTCTGACTGCTGAACCCTGAACCCTCCTCGGCCGGGATTTTCGTTGACTCGCCCCCATTCTTGGGGTAGATGAAGCGTATGCGGCTCACATGGCCCCTTTGCGTTGTGGTCTGCGCCCTCCTCTGTCCGGCTTCCCGTTCCTTCGCCTATATCGAAGTTGGGTACACCCTTGGGAAGGTCTGCACGGAATCCATCAATATCGTGCTGGCGGAGGTCACCAGGATCGACACGGAAAAGAACCTCATCCTCTACAAGAAGCTGCGCGACCTCAAGGGGCAGTTCCCGGATGGGCCGATCAAGCACAACATCGGCCAGCGCGGTTTCCATCCGCGCGAACCGCAGAACATCATGGCCTGGGCGAAGATCGGCAAGAAGGCGGTGATCTTCAGCAACAACGAGGCCAGCGAGACCTGCATCGACTTCTACTGGTATCAGTGCGCCAAGGAAGGCGAGTGGTGGTCGCTCAACCACGCCGAGCCTTATCTGCTGCGCACCTACTGTGGCACCGTGGATCAGCTTCTTCCGGCCGTCATCAACATCATGCAGCAGCGGGAGGTCATCGTCACCGCCATGGACGATGGCAACAAGGAGAAGCTGCACGTGCGCGAGGGCAAACTGATCCGCATGCGGGCCAGCCTCAAGCTCCAGGAGTACGACCCCAAGCGCGACCTGGTCAGCGTCATCGGCGTTTTCGCTGCCCCGACCGGCCCGGCCACCCGGCCCGCCGCAGTCGCCAGGGTTGATCCCGTCAAAGCCCCGGTTGTACACAAAGAGACGCCTCCGGAAGTCATTGTCAATCCCAATCCGCCGGTGCCGCCGCGCCCGCTGCCCGCCAGCATCGTCGTGGACAAGGAGAAGCGCACCGTGACGATCCCCTGCTACGTCGCCCAGCGCAAGCTCGACTACCTGAGCGAAATCTACCCCATCGAGGTAATCGCCACCTATCCCCATCCGCTGGGGCGCAAGGCGCACGAGACGGTGGTGACGTTCAAGGACATCAAGCCCAGCGATGTACACATCGCCCTGCAGCAGCTCGGACTCCAGCCCGGCCGGCCGACCCAGGGCGACGGCAAGCCCGCCGGGCCGCTGCTCCGGGTCTATCTGGATATGCCCGATAACGGCACGCGCGTGCCCATGGAAAAGGTGTTGTTGAACCCCGCCACCGGCCAGCGGATCGCACCGGTGAACTGGCGGTTCACCGGCTCGAACTTCCGCCAGCCCGACCCGGAAAAGGACGAACGGGTCTATGGGGCCGACACCACCGGAACCCTCATCACTTTGTTTCCGGTGACGGATGACTGCGTCATCCAGACCGACCTCACGCACAAGGACATGTCCACGATGAAGCTGGAGACCAACCCCGACCTCATGCCCAGGGAAGGCACGCCGCTGAAACTGGTGATCGAGGCGCGGTGACGCTTCAGGTTGTCATCACGCCGGCGAGCGGCCGATAATACGGCAACAGAAGTGATTATGGGTGAACATTATTGCCTCGCGAGGAGGTGAATCGTAGGTCAACACGAGCCGACATGAAGGTTGGCTTGGAGCGTGTTGACGATGATGCACCGGAAGCTGGGCGCCGTTTGCGAACTGATGCGGCTCGAGGACCGCCTGCTCCTTTGCGCCGAGGCGTATGATGCGCTCGGCCTGGAATACGCCGTCGAATCCCCCATCGTCAAATCCGGAGAGTGGGCTCGCCGCACTGAGTGTGGCCGAATTGAAGGAGGGGGATACGGCATTGGCGTTGATGCGGCGTCTGCAGGGCTACGTCATCTTCTCACCCACAACGCCGGTCCTGCGAGGAGTCGCGCCGGAAACACAGCCGCGATTGCCCGTCGGTCTTTCGGGCGGTCGCTTGCCGGACGCAGTGCATGAGTTGTTGATCGGGCGTTCCGGAAATGAACTGACCGGGAGGGTGTGCCGCGAGGTACTCCAACTCATTGGTTGGGCCAGGAGTTACGGTTCTGCATCGGCGACAGACCTTCAGCTTTCTCCTGCGGCAAGTTCCTCCCCAAAGGTTATACGCTTCACGGATCGTTATATGGAAGCCGGACGCAATGTGCTCTCGGGATACGATTCCAGTGAGGGTGCCTTGGTCGTTCTTTTCCTTGCAGTGTTGGCCGCTCATCCCAAAGCCCCGCTATTCTGCGCCGTGGACAATGCCGATCATGGGCTTAATCCTGGTTTGGCGACGGCCCTGATGAAGCACTTTGCGGATTGGGTGTTGAGCAGCAAGAAGCAGCGGCAAATCCTGATGACGAGTCACAACCCGGCCGTGTTGGATGGCTTGCCTCTGCAGGACGACAGGGTTCGATTGTTCACGGTTGACCGCGACAATCGAGGGAAGACCATTGTCAGGCGGGTCGTTTTTGATGAAAAGCTGTTGGGCATGGCCAAAAATGGCTGGACACTGTCTCGCCTGTGGATGAACAAGATCATCGGGGGAATGCCGAATGTCTAAGCCCGTACGGATCGCTTTGGTGGCGGAGGGCATCACTGACTGTGAGGTCTTGATGGCGGCCGTTGAATCCATGCTCGGCAGCCGCTCATTCATTCTCACGCTGCTGCAGCCGGAAGGTAATGAGCAAGCGGGGGTGGGAATGTCATCCGACCCCGGAAAGGCGGCTTCCGCAGCAGCCAAAGGGGCAACGCTTCGCCAAGAAGCAGACGGATTATGCAAATAGGCGGTCAGACATGATCAACGGTTGGCCGAACGTTGCGAAACGTCTGGCTGAGGCGTGCAGATTCCAGGACGATTTCATGTCGGTCATCGGAGCGATCCCTGTCTAAGCGGATCGCGACTCGTTCGTGCTGGATCCTCCCGGCCGGCGCGCCAGGACATCGCGCACGCGGCGCAGGAACTCCGTCGGACTGAACGGCTTGTGGATGATCTCGCAGGTCTTCTCCGTCAGCCCGCTCAGTTCCAGCACCTGGAAACTGTGCCCGCTGGCGAAAAGGACCGGCAGATCGGGCCGGACCTTGCGAATTGCCTGGCAGGCGGCCGGACCGCTCTGGCGCGGCATGATGACATCGAGAATGGCCAGGTCGATTGCTTTGGCATGCTGCTCGAACAACTCGATGGCGTGCTGGCCGTCGCTGGCGGGGATCACCCGGTAGCCGGCGCGTCTGAGGATCATGATGCCCAGTTGCCGGATCCCTTCATCGTCGTCGGCGAAAAGGATGGTCTCTCCGCGCCCGGCGACGGGAGGCACGCTCCCCGGGTCCGGCGCGGGATTGGCGGAGGCCGCACCGGCCAGAGGAAAATAGATGCGGAAGGTGGATCCCATCCCCGGCTCGCTGTACACGGTGATGAACGCTCGATGTTGCTGGACCACGCCGTAGACCGTCGCCAGACCCAGTCCCGTTCCTTTGCCGATGCCCCTGATGTCGAAGAAAGGCTCGAAGATCCGGTCGCGGACCTCGGGCGGCATCCCCGGGCCGTCGTCGGCGATGCTGAGACAGGCGAAGTCGCCGGCCCGCGCGGCCGGGTGCGCGGCGCAGTAGGCGGGATCGAAGGACACGCGCGAGGTCTCGATGTGTACCCGGCCGCCCTGCGGCATCGCGTCGCGGGCGTTGACGCAGAGGTTCACCAGAACCAGCTCGAGCTGCTCGGGATCCGCCAGCACCGGCGCCGGCGCCGGGCCGGCGCGGAAATCCAGGTCGATGTTCTCACCGAGCACGCGCGCCAGCATCTTGAGCATGGGCTCGACCGCGCGGCTGAGATCCAGAGGCTGCGTTTTCGCGGCCCGCCGGCGGCTGAACAGCAGGAGCTGCGACGTCAGGTTCTGTGCGCGGTCGGCGGCGCGGCGGATGTGGTTCAACGCGTCCGCGACGGCGCCGGAATTCGCGGCATCCTGCGCGGCCAGGTCGGAAAACCCGATGATGACCTGGAGCAGATTGTTGAAGTCGTGGGCGACGCCGCCGGCCAGTTGTCCGATCGCCTCCATTTTCTGCGCCTGCCGGAGTTGTTCCTCGAGGCGCAGTTGGCCGGTGATGCTGCGGAAGACGACCACCACGCCCCGCGCATCCCCCTCGGGCCCGCGAATCGCGCAGGCGGTGCTGGCGATCCGATGTTCCGTTCCGTGGCGGCCGATGAGGATGGCGTCACGCAGGCAGTGCGCCGTGCGGCCCTCGCGCAGCGCCGTTGACACCGGGTCCTCGATCTGCTGCCGGCCGTCGGCGGTCACGACGCGGAACACTTCGTTGAGATGCCGACCGGCGGCTTCCCCGGCCGGCCACCCGGTCAGGCACACGGCGGCGTGATTCAGCGAGGTGACGGCGCCCGCCGCATCCGTGGCCACAATGGCCTCGGCGACGGAATCCAGCATGCTCGTGAAACGGTCCAGTTCCGCGACCTTGCGCCGGAGTTCGGGATAGTGTCCCTTGCGTCCGGAGTGTTTCCCCAAGCCAATGATCTGTTGGCGGAGGGCATCCCAGGGATCGTCGCGCGCCTGTTCCGGCATGGTGTCACATGGCTTCCTGGTAAATCACCTCAACGTCCTGCTGCACCGGACGCCGGGGATTGGTGACGATGCACGGGTCCTCCATCGCCCTCCGCGCCAGCGCGGGTATGTCCGCCCGCTCCAGGCCGCTGCCGCCGAGCGTCGCCCTGATTCCCGTGGCGATTCGCAGGCGGGCGATTTCCGCAATCAGCGCGTTGCGGATCTCGGGACTCGCCATGCCGCGAAGATCCAGACCGAGCGATTCGGCCAGCACGCGAAAACGCTCGGGTACGGCGTCGTAATTGTATGCGACCACGTGCGGCAGCAGCATCGCGCAGCATTGGCCGTGCGGCAGGTCGAGCAAGCCGCCGACGCCGTGGGCCATCGCGTGGACGGCGCCCAGACTGGCGTTGGAGAACGCCAGCCCCGCTTCGAGGCTGCCGAGCATCACGCCGGAGCGGGCCGCGGTGTCGTCCGGGTGCTCGATGCTGTCCAGCAGATGGGTGCGCAGCAGCACGACCGCCTGCAGCGCATGGATGTCGGTCATCGCGGAACTGCCGGTGGAGACGAACGCCTCGATCGCATGCGCCAGCGCGTCGAAGCCCGTGCCGGCGGTGAGCAGCGGGTCCATCGTGGCCACCGTGACTGGGTCGACCAGCGCGACATCGGGCACCAGGGCGCCGGAGATGATCACGGTTGTCGAGCGTTCGGCGAGATGCCTCACGGTGGCGAATTGCGAGACGTCGGCCGAGCTGCCCGCCGTCGTCGGGATGCACGCCACGGGCGGCAGTGGAGAGGCGATCCGATCGACGCCCCGATAGTCCAGGATGTGGCCGCCATTGGAGACGATGATGCCGACGCCCTTGGCGCAGTCGATGACACTGCCCCCGCCGACCGCCAGGATCGTGTCGCAGCCGAGCGAGCGATAGAGGTCGGCGCCGGCCATGATCTCATGGTCGCGCGGGTTGGACGTGATGCGGTTGAACAGGCACGGGTGCAGCCCGTCGGCCGCGAGCGCCTCGACAATCTCTCCGGTCCAGCCGGCCGCGGCCACGCCCGCGTCCGAGGCGACGAACACCCGGTTGGCCCCGAGGTTGCGCAGACAGCGGCTGGCGTAGTGCCGGGAATCCGCGCCGAAGACTACTTCCGGGCATACGAACTTGCGCACGCCCTCCGGGCTGCTCTGCTGCGGCGACATGGCCCATCCCTCACGCGAATCCTCCCGCGGACTGCACGAAAGGTAACTATCACACATTTCCGCGCGCAAGCAACGAGAAAAGTCGCGTTTATCCCGCGCGGCACGCCCGGCGCGATAAGCTGGGGGATTTGGGCCAGCGAGGTGATGGGTGAACGGTAATCGGTGATCAGTGATCGGTGATCAGTGACCAGTGACTGGTGGCGGAAACCTGTCCACCGATCACCGATGACTGATCACTGATGACTGCCTGAAGCGTCAGGCTTCACGAACGTGCTTGTGGAAGGCATCCATCAGCCGACGGGTGATCGGACCGCAGTGGCCGGAGCCGATGATCCGGCCATCGATTCTGGCGACCGGAATGACTTCCGCCGCCGTTCCCGTGAGGAAACACTCGTCGGCGATGTACAAGTCGTGGCGCTGCACGACGCATTCCTCGCAAGGAATGTGCAACTCCTTGCACAATCGGAAGATCACGCCGCGGGTGATGCCTTCGAGAATGCCTTCGGCCGTGCCCGGCGTGCGCAGAAGCCCGTCGCGCACCATGAAGATGTTGTCACCCGTGCATTCGGCCACGTTGCCCATGTGATTGAGCATGATGGCCTCGGACACGCCGGCGTCGACGGCCTCGATCTTGGCCAGGATGTTGTTGAGATAGTTCAGACTCTTGATCCGCGGCGAAATGGCGGATGGATGGTTGCGAATGATCGAGGAGGTGATCACCGACATCCCCTTCTCGTACATCTCGCGGGGGTAGAGCTCGATGGTGTCGGTGATGACGTAGGCGGATGCCTGCGGGCACTTGGCCGGGTTGAGCCCCAGGTAGCCGTCCCCCCGGGTGATCACCAGCCGGATATAGCAGTCGGTAAAGCCGTTGGCCCGGAAGGTCTGCTCCATGGCGGCCTTGAGTTGCTCGGCGGAATAGGGCATGTTCAGCCGGATGGCCTTGGCGGAATCGAAGAGGCGCTTGAGGTGGGCATCGCACTCGAAGATCTTCCCGTTGTACACGCGGATGCCTTCGAAGACCCCGTCGCCGTAGAGGGTGCCGTGGTCGTAGACGCTCAACTTGGCGTCGGGCCGGTCGTGAAGCTTGCCGTCAATCCAGATTTTCAGTGCCATTGAATCGCGCTCCGCAAAGCAAAAGGACGGAAAGTGTACCCGCAGACGCGGGAAGAATCGAGAGGCACGCGACGCACGCGACGCTGTTCACAATCCGCCTGTGGCCGCGATCGCTGATCGCGGCGGGGGGGACCGCGATCAGCGATCGCGGCTACATAGCCGTTGCAGCCGCACGCCTTTGCCCTATCATCCCTCCCCATGCAAGTCCGACTTCTCGATCTGACCGCACAATACGTGACCCTCCGCAAGGACATCCGCAAGGCCATTGACGATGTGTGTGACGCCCAGGCCCTGATCCTGGGAGCGACCGTCGAACGGTTCGAGGCCAACCTCGCCAGGTACTGCGGCACCCAGCATGCCCTGGGCGTCTCCAGCGGCACCGACGCCATCCTCTGCGCCCTCATGGCGTTGGATATCGGACCGGGCGACGAGGTCATCTGCCCATCGTTCACCTTCTTCGCCACGGCCGGATGCATCGCCCGCGTCGGGGCCACCCCGGTCTTCGCCGACATCGAACCCGATACCTTCAACATCAGCCCGAAGGACATCGCCCGGCGGATCACCCCGAAAACCAAGGCGATCATGCCCGTGCATCTCTACGGGCAGATGGCCGACATGGAAGCCATCAACGAGATCGCCTGCCGTCACGAACTCAAGGTGATCGAAGATGCCGCGCAGGCCATCGGTGCCCGGCGCAACGGCAAGCGGGCCTGCTCGGCCGGCTATGTCGGCTGTCTCAGCTTCTATCCCACCAAGAACCTCGGCGCCTTCGGCGATGCCGGCGCCATCACCACCAACGACCCGGCCTTCCACGAAAAGTGCCGCCTGATGCGCGTCCATGGCTCCGGCCACCAGTACTTTCATAAGTTCGTCGGCGGGAACTTCCGCCTCGACGCCATCCAGGCAGCGGTGCTGGACGTCAAACTGCCCCATCTCGAAACCTGGCACGAAGGCCGCCGCCGCAATGCGGCCATCTACGATGCCGCGTTCGCCGGCACTCCCGTCAAAGCACCATACATTGCGCCCGGAAACTGGTCGATCTACAACCAGTATGTCGTGCGCGTCGCCAACCGCGACCAGGTGAAAGAGAAACTCGCCAAAGTCGGCGTTGGCAGTGCCGTGTACTATCCGCTCGGACTGCACGAACAGGAATGCTTCGCGTATCTCGGGACCGGACGCGGCTCACTGCCGGTTACCGAGCAGGCCTGCCGTGAGGTGTTGGCGTTGCCGGTCTACCCGGAGCTGAAGGAGGAAGAGGTCCGGTATGTCGCCGAGCAAGTGCTGGCCGCAGTCCGATAACCACGAAACACCGTCCACTCTTGCAGGCACTTCGGCCGGACAGCCGATACGGGATCAGGAGCGGATTGGCTTGTGAGCGACACCTCCGGTGAGCTAATCTCTATTGAACACGGCCTGGAGTCGCGGCTGACCGAGCTGCAACAACAGCTCGACGCGGTGCGCCAGCAACTGGTCGAGTCGCAGCGCCTGGCGACGATCGGCACCATCTCCGCCGTCGTCGCCCACGAGTTCAACAACCTCCTCACCCCCATCGTCAGCTATTGCCAGTATGCCCTGCAGTCGGCCGAGCAGGAACAGCCCGACATGGACCTGATCCGCAAGGCACTGTCCAAGTCCTGTTCGTCGGCCGACCGTGCCGGGCAGATCTGCCACTCGATGCTGGGCCTGGCCCGAGGCCACACCCAGCATCACTCGGCGTCCGTCCAGCGGATCGTCGATGACACGCTGCTGGTGCTGGCCCGCGATCCGGCCAAGGACGGCATTGCCCTGCGCGTGCAGGTGCAGCCGGAACTGACCGTTCGCTGCGACCCCGTCCAGCTCGAGCAGGTGCTCCTGAACCTGCTGATCAACGCCCGCCAGGCGATGCTCGGCAAAGGCGGCGCCCTGACGATCAAGGCCACCCGCGTCGAGTCCACCGGCGAGGTGAAGATCCAGGTGATCGACACCGGCCCGGGCATCCCCGAGCGCATCCAGCCGCGGATCTTCGAACCCTTCTTCACCACCAAGGGCACCGCCCGCAAGGGCGAGAAGCGCGGCACCGGCCTGGGCCTGCACGTCTGCAAGGAAATCATCGAACAGCACCGGGGGCGCATCGAGCTGCAGAGCGAGGTGGGGAAAGGGACGACGTTTACCGTCTTCCTCCCCGGCGCGCCTTCGCAGTAGGACGGACATTCCTGTCTGTCCCGGCTTCGGCCGGTTCTATGCTGGGAACGCCGAGCACCAGCTCGGCTCTTCCGGAGATGCTCCTCACAATCCAACATGCAAGATCGTCGTCTCTCGATTTGATGCAGCAGGGATTCGAGCAGAAACGAGTGTCGCAATTCGGCGGGTGCCACGGCTTGTCTACTGCAAGCCGTGTCTGCGTGACCACGAAGCACGGCTTGCAGTAGACAAGCC
>JBIOJL010000115.1:0-14566 GCA_044450885.1 Tepidisphaerales bacterium | reverse complement strand
GTCCTTGTGCGAGTGAGTCCTGTGCGATTTTGGCGAAGCCGGATTCGATCAACTGATCGAGCAGCGCGCCGGGAACGGAGATGGCGTGGTAGTAGCAGAGGTTGCCGGCCTCGCGGTAGAAGAACTGGCCGGGCTTGATGGTGATGGCGTTGAGTGAGAAGGGCACGGGCTCGGGATTGATGTCGGTTGTGGGCGCGCCCAGGGGCACCGTCGAGGCCAAACGGTCCGCATGGCGGAGGGTGGCGCTTTCGCCGAACATCGTGAGCAGCCAGGGAGTCGGCATGAAGATGAGGTGGTCGCGGTTTTTGTAGATGTTTTCCAGATGGGCCAGATCGGCCTTGGGGTCATATTGCTTCGGGCCGTCGCCGCCGCGGATGTGCTGGAAGACCACCAGCATGTGGAAGGTGTCGGCCGCCTTGTCGTAGCGGACGAGAATGGACTTCTCGGCCTCGAGACAGCCGGGGAGCAGGACGCAGACAAGGAGCAGCAGGGCAACAGTGACCAGGAGATTGCGGAGCATGACGGACCTCCTCTTCGGAATGACGAATGCAGAATAACGAATGACGAGAGAATGACCAAGCACAAATGCCGAAACCGGCCGGTACGTCTCATGCTGGTCATTCGGTCATTCGGATTTCTTTCGTCATTCGAGCTTCGGAATTCGTCATTGCCCCCAACGGGGGCTACGCAAGGATTTCCTTAACGACATTTCCATGCACGTCCGTCAGCCGGAAGTCCCGGCCCTGGAAGCGGTAGGTGAGTCTGGTGTGGTTGATGCCCAGGCAGTGCAGGAGCGTGGCGTTGAAGTCGTGGATGTGGACGGGGTTCTCGGTGATGTTGTAGCAGTAGTCGTCGGTCTGGCCGTAGACCAGGCCGGGTTTGGCGCCGCCGCCGGCGAGCCAGACGGTGAAGCAGCGGCCGTGGTGGTCGCGGCCGTGGTTGGTGGCGGTCAGCGTGCCCTGGGAATAGACCGTGCGCCCGAACTCGCCGCCCCAGACCACCAGCGTGTCATCGAGCAGGCCGCGCTGTTTCAGGTCCTTGACGAGGGCGGCGGATGCCTGATCGACGTCCTTGCACTGGCCGCGGATTTGTGAGGGCAGGTCGCTGTGCTGGTCCCAGCCGCGGTGGAAGAGTTGCACGAAGCGCACGCCGCGCTCGGCCATGCGCCTGGCGAGCAGGCAGTTGCGGGCGAAGGGATTGCCGTTGCCTTGGGCGTCCAGGCCGTACATGTCGAGGGTCGCCGTGGATTCGCTGGAGAGGTTGGTGAGGTCGGGCACGGCCGTCTGCATGCGGAAGGCCATTTCGTATTGGGCGATGCGGGCATTGATTTCCGGATCGCCGAATGCCTGCTCGGCCATGCCGTTGAGCGCCTGCACCCCGTCGAGCATGCCGCGGCGCGATTCGGCATCGATGCCGGGCGGGTTGTTGAGGTAGAGCACGGGGTCGGCGCTGGAGCGGAAGCGCACGCCTTGGTGCTGGCTGGGGATGAACCCCGAGCCCCAGAGCCGCGAGAACAACGGCTGGTCGTTCTTGTTGCCGGAGCCCTGGGAGATCATGACAATGAACGCGGGGAGGTTCTGGTTTTCCGAGCCCAGGCCGTAGCTGAGCCACGACCCCATGGACGGCCGGCCGGGCTGCTGGAAACCGGTCTGGATCATGGTGACGCCCGGGTCGTGGTTGATGGCCTCGGTGTTGAGGGTTTTGATGATGCACAGATCGTCGACGATGGAGCCGATGTGGGGGAGCAGCTCGGAGATATATGTCCCGTTTTTGCCCTGGGGCTGGAACGTGAACATGGGCGCGACACAGGGGAAGGATTTCTGGCCGGAGGTCATGCCGGTGATGCGCTGGCCCATGCGGATGGTGGCCGGGAGTTCGGTGCCGTGGTACTTGCGGAGTTGCGGTTTGTAGTCGAAGAGGTCGATGTGCGACGGACCGCCGGACATGAAGAGGTAGATCACGCGCTTGGCCCTGGGGGCGAAGTCGAGATGCTGAAGAACGCCATGCATTTGCGCGGACGCGGGCTCGGCGGCGAAGATGTCCGGGTTGAGGAGAGATCCCAGCGCGGCCCCGCCGATTCCAGTGGCCATGCGACCGAAGAAGTGGCGGCGGGTGAGGAGGCGGGCGTGTTCGAGTTGGGGGTTCATATGGCTTCCTGTGGTCACGATGATGCAGCGAATCCGGCGCGGTCGAAGAGTTTCTTTAGATGCAACGTGAAGCCGGGCAGAACGTCTTCGCCATCGAGCGAGTCATTGTAGTTCAGTTGAAGCGGGGCTCCCGTCGGATGATACACCGCCGCGGATCGAGTGCGCGGATCGACGATCCACACCAGCCGTACACCGGCCTCGAAATACTCTCGCAGTTTCCGGTCCATCTCCTGGCGTGTATTGCTGTCACTGAGAACTTCCACGGCAAGGTCAGGGGCGAGGTCGGGAACGGCGTCCGTGGGAAGTTGCCGGCCGGGGAAGTTGCGCCAGGAGATGAAGCTGACGTCCGGCACACGAACCAAGCCCGGCGCGATACGCACGGTGCCATCGGGCCCGACGACAATTCCCAGGTCATGTGACTCCAGGAAACACTCGATGAAATGAATGATCAATCCCGCAATGCGTGCCTCGACAAAACCCATGGGTTTCTCCACCAGCGTGCCGTCTACCAGTTCGCACAACCGCTTCACGCCATCCGGGCGGGCGTTCACATCCCGTTCGGTGGCAAGACCGGGCGGCGGGTACATGCGGACACGCGATGGGGGAACCGAGCCGAGTTCTTCAAGGAGGTCGGCCATCGTCTGTCGGGATGTCACTGTAGCTTGAACCATACACAGCAGTCTAAACGGACCAAGGGGGGTGAGACAATCAATTTCGGGTCACGACTTCATCCAGATTCAGTATCGTCGACGCCACCACGGCCCACGATGCCAGTTCCACCGGGTCGAGCGATGCGTCGGCGGGGGATTCGCCATTGGTCAGGAGTTTCTTCGCCAATTCCGGATTCTTCCGGTAGGTCCGGCGCTGTTTCTCCAGGACGGTCTTGAGCACGGCGCATTCGGCCGGCTTGGGGAGCCGGGCGGTCGCCAGGCGGAAGGCAAACGCGACCTTCGCGTCAGTGTCAGCGGGCGCTTCCGTGAGCATGCGCTCGGCCAGTTTGCGCGAGGCTTCGATGTAAGTTGGATCGTTGAGGAGGATCAGCGCCTGCAGCGGCGTGTTGGTGCGGGCGCGGCGGACGGTGCAGACCTCGCGGTCGGGAGCGTCGAAGGTGCCGAGTTGCGGGGGCGGGCTGGTGCGCTTCCAGAAGGTGTACATGGAGCGGCGGTAGAGGTCCTTTCCGTGGCTGGATGTGTACTTTTGTGCCGTCCAGTTGTCGCCATCGGTGCGCGCCATCAGCTCTTCCCAGAGCCCGGCCGGCTGGTAGGGCAAGACACTGTGGCCGCCGACCCTGGCGTTGAGCAGGCCGCTGACGGCCAGCGCCTGGTCGCGGATGAACTCGGCCTGAAGCCGAAAACGCGGGCCACGGGCGAGGAGGCGATTCTCCGGGTCGTTCTGGACGAGTTGCGGAGTCACAAATGATGACTGGCGGTAGGCGGAACTGGTGAGCACCAGCCGCACCATGGCTTTGACATCCCAGCCGGTGCGGACGAACTCGGTGGCCAGCCAGTCGAGCAGTTGGCGGTTGGCCGGATACTCGCCCTGCGAGCCGAAATCCTCGGCCGTCTTGACCAGTCCCGTCCCGAAGAACGTCTGCCAGTAGCGGTTGACGGTGACACGCGCCGTGAGCGGATGATTTCCGCCGACCAGCCACTTCGCTAGGCCGAGCCGGTTCCTCGGCAGTTCCGGCGGCATCGGCGGGAGCATTGCGGGAGTGGCCGGGGTGAGTTTGTCGCCGGGTTTGTCGTACTGGCCGCGGATGAGGAGGAACGTATCGCGCGGCTTGGGCATCTCCTGCATGACCATGGCGGTGGGAATCGCCGCGTTGAGCGTGATTTGGCGCTGCCGCAGTTCGGCGAGTGTCTGGCGGAGGGGCGCCAGGTCGGTCGAGACGTTCTCGCGATAGAACCGGCGCAGGTCGGTTCGCTGGGCATCGGTGCGCTCGTCGGCCGCTGATCGCAGGATCGCCTGCACGTTCTGCGGCAGGGCATCCTGATCGTGCGGCCGGCTGCCGCCGGTGACCGCCAGGCGGAAGAGCCCCGGCTGATGCCGGGCATAACCGGAATTGAACTCGACGGCGATACTGATGGGCGTGCCCGGGTCGAGCGATAGCGGTGTTGCCAACTCAAAGATGGCGTGATGCGGTTTTCCGGCCTGGGGGAAGATGGCCCAGCCGGGCCTCTTGCCCTGGCTGATGACGCTGGCGACGGGAAAGCCGTCCTGGCTGAAGTCGGCGGATGCGGATTTGAAGGGGATTTCTGTTCCGTCGGCGAGTTCGAGGCGCACGCCGGTCATCACCACGTTGCCGTTTTCGCTGCGGCCCGGGCCGTGGCCGGCCAGCGAGTCGTGCGGCAGCATCTCGAGGCGGATGGCGGTGATGGTGGCGAGCGTCGCCGGGGCGGTCAGCGTGTAGGTTTCCTTCTCGGGGTTCGGGCCGGTGGCGAGAATCGACAGGTCGTCAAGCGTCTTGAAGGTCGACCCATTGGCCGACTTCAGCGCGGCGGCCTTGAGGATGGACCACTGGGTGGTCTGTTGTGACGCCTTTGTTTCCCAAACCCCTTGCGCGGCGTCGACGCCGGCATTGTCGGCGAGCATCTCCGACTCGGCCTTGCGGATTTCCGTTGCGAGTTGGTCGATTGTCGATTTCTGTTGCCGCGTCGGCGCCTGGATGAACGGGACCGCGTTGCCCTTGGATCCGTCCAGGCCGTTTTCCGGGACGTTGTTGAAGAAGGCGTAGAACGAGTAGTAGTCCCGGGATGTCAGCGGGTCGAACTTGTGGTCGTGGCACTGGCAACAGTTCATGCTCAGACCAAGCCATACAGTTGATGTCGTGTTGACACGATCGACCAGGTAGGCGTTGTGGTACTCTTCGGGAATGGCGCCGCCCTCGAAGTTGATCATGTGGTTGCGGTTGAACCCCGAGGCGATCTTCTGGTCGAGCGTCGCACCGGGCAGCAGATCTCCGGCCAGTTGCTCGATGGTGAACCGGTCGAAGGGCATGTTGGTGTTGAAGGCCTCGATGACCCACTCGCGCCAGCGCGTCATGTCGCGGCCGGAGTCGATGTGATAGCCGTGGGTGTCGGCGTACCGAGCGGCGTCGAGCCAGTCGACGGCCATGCGCTCGCCGAAATGCGGGCTGGCCAGAAGCCGGTCGATGAGTTTCTCATACGCGTCGGGAGATTCGTCGGCCAGGTAGGCGTCGATCTCGGCAAGCGTCGGCGGCAGGCCGGTGAGGTCAAGAGTCGCCCGGCGGATCAGTGTCTCTCGGGAAGCGCCGGCCGATGGCTTAAGCCCGTCACGTTCAAGCTTGGCCAGGACGAAGGCGTCGATGGGGTTGCGGGCCCAGGCGGCGTCCTTGACGGCGGGGATTTCGGGCCGGGCAGGGGGGACGAACGACCAGTGCGTGGAGTAATTGGCCTTCTCGGCGATCCACCGCTTGAGCGTGTCGATCTGCTGCGGCGTGAGCTTCTTGCCCGTCTTCCGCGGCGGCATGATTTCTTCCGGATCGTCGGCGGTGATGCGGTGGACCAGCATGCTCTTGTCCAGATCGCCGGGAACGATGGCCGCCCCGTCGTCGTGTTGGGCGAGGGCGTCGTCGCGGCGGTCGAGGCGCAGGCCGGCTTTCCGGGCCGATGAATCGGGCCCATGGCAGGCGAAGCAGTTGTTGGAGAGGATGGGGCGGATATCGCGCTCGAAGTTCACCGGGTCGGCGCGCACCGGCAGTGTCGAGAGGATCGCGGTGGCAAGAAGCATCAGCAGGCCGCTCTTCATGCGGTGGCTCCAGTGTGAATCGTTAACACGTCTCCAGCCAGTGAGTAATGATAGGCGTCCTGCGCCGGTGTGGCGATTCGCCCGGGAGGGCCGCACTCCGTGCGGCCGTCTGTGGCCGCGATCGTTGATCGCGGTTCCGGTCGTGCAGAAGCACGACTGTCCCAATTTGCGCTCACGCCGTCCCGAACGGGCCTTGTCATCGGAGATTGCATGCGAAGAGCCATTGCCTTGTTATGCCTGATGCCCGTGCTCGTGGGCGCCCGCGAACGCGGGCCGCTGCTGGCGTATGCCCTGAAGAGTGCCGAGCGGGTGGCGCGGTCCGCGGATGATCCCGACAAGTCCAATCCCTCCTCGCGCGATCTGTTCACGGCGTCGCTGATCTACCTCGAGGCCGGCGGCGATCTCGGCCGGGTGAAGGCGATGCTGGACGTGGCGGCAAGAATGCAGGACCGCGACCAGACGAGCAAGACCTACGGCAATTTCCGCTGGAACTGGAACCGCCCGGAGATCGTCGACCGCAATGCGGTCGATTTCTGCATGCAGGGTGGCTCGCTGATCTGGCTGCGTCATCGCGACAAGCTGCCGGCCGACATTCGCGAGCCGCTGAAGAAGACGCTGGAACTGGGCATCGAAGGCTGCATGCGACATCGGGTTGGCGACGCCTACACGAATATCGCCCTGATGTCGGCCGCCAACCTGGTCCTTCTGGGCGAGGGATTGGACGATACGAAGGCGATTGCGGAGGGGCTCAAGCGATTGGAGGCGGCCGTGAAGTATACGCTGGCAAACGGCACGCACGAATACGACAGCCCGACGTACTATGGCGTCGATCTGGATGTGCTGGCGGTGCTGGAGGCGCAGTGCAAGAGCGAGGCCGGCCGCGCCCAGGCCAGACGGCTGTTGCAACTGTTCTGGACCGACATCGCCGCCAGCTACTTCCCTGTGGCAAGGAAACTCGCCGGGCCCAACAGCCGGACGTACGACTATCTCCGCGGCCTGGGGATTCTCGACAATCACCTCTGGTACAACGGCTGGATCGACGGGCCGCCGATCGGATCGTTCGGGATCATCTGGCCGCTGCTCGGCCGCTACGAGCCACCGGCGAATATCCGCGTCATCTCGGATCGCTATCCCCGCCTTGTGCGTCAGAGTTGGGGCACGGAAAAGCAGCACGCGCGCACGCTGTACGTGATGAGCGATGTTGCCCTGGGCTCGTCCGCAGCCTGCTACAACGGCTGGATGGACATGCCCCTCACCGTCGATTTGCCAGGGCCGCGAGAAGGCGTGCGCGGCTACTACATTCCCGACGGCCGGGGCGATCCCTACGGCAAACTGAAGATCATGGAGAAGAGCGGCCACGAGAAGGCGTTGCACCTGAACAACTTCTTCACCGCCGCCCAGGCGAAGACCGATGCCCTGGCGCTGGTGGTCTATCGCGAAAAGGATATTCCGGCCGAGTGCAAATCGCTGCAGACGCATTGGGTCATGCCGCGCGACGTGGACCAGATCATCGTCAATGGCAAACCTATCACTCGCAATCAGCAGCAGTGGCAGGTGGATGTTCCTGCCGGGACACCGGTGATCTTCCGCAAGGGATCGGCCGCCGTGGCCGTGAGCTTCCCCTGGTCGCGCGACTGTGCCGGCAAATCGGCGACGCTGTACCTGGTCGACGATGGCAACGCCTACGGCGCGATCCGGTTGACGCTCGATCACCACATCGCGGCCGACAAGCCGGCTGCTCTGCCGTCGGCCGTTATCGCCGTCAGTATTGGCTCGGGACTGAACGATGGCTCGTTCGCGGAATGGGCGCTGGCTATCCAGGGGCAGAAGTGCGACGTCTCGGCCGACGCCGCGGCGATCCGGGCGACGGTCATGACGCCCGACGGCATGATTACTGTTGCCGTCAGGGCTCCATTCAATGTCCCGGCCGAACTGAACCCCGCGCCGCCGCGCGCGGTCTTGGAGATTGACGGCGTCGATGTTGGCAAGAGCCTGCTCAAGTAGGTACCCTGTCCGTCTGCGTTCTGAGCCCTGAATCCTGAACCCCCAAACCCTGATCCCTCATGCCACCTCTCCTCCAAGTCTCCTCCCTCAGCAAATCCTTTCCCGGCGTCAAGGCGCTGGCGGATGTGAGTCTCTCGCTCAATCCGGGCGAGGTGCTGGCCGTCATCGGCGAGAACGGGGCGGGCAAGTCGACGCTCATGAAAATTCTGGCGGGCGTGCAGACGCCGGATTCGGGGCAGATCGTGCTGGATGGCCGGCCGGTGGTCATCGACTCCGTCCAGCAGGCGCTGTCGCTCGGGGTCGTGCTGATTCACCAGGAACTGAACCTCTGCGACAACCTCGACATCGCCGGCAACATCTTCCTTGGGCGCGAGCCACGACGGTTCGGCTTCATCGACCGCCGGGTCATCTATCGCGATGCGGAGGCGGTGCTGTCCCGCGTGGGGCTGGACTACTCGCCGAAGACGATCGTCAGTTCGCTGACCATCGGCCGACAGCAGATGGTGGAGATCGCCAAGGCGCTGTCCGTCAACGCCCGCATCCTCATCATGGACGAGCCGACCTCGAGCCTGTCGGCCCACGAGACCGAGCAGCTTTTCCGCGTCGTCAAGGACTTGCGCGGCAGAGGGATCAGCATCCTCTACATCTCGCACCGGCTGGGCGAGGTGAAGGAACTGGCCGACCGCGTGGTGGTGCTGCGCGACGGGCAGAACGCGGGGGAACTGGCGCGTGGGGAGATCTCGCACGACCGCATGGTGCGGATGATGGTCGGCCGGGACATCAGCCAGTTCTACCAGCGGGCATCGCACCAGCCCGGCGAGGTTGTGCTGGACGTGGAGGCGCTGCGGACGCCGGCGCACCCGGGGCATGAGATCAGCTTCTCGCTGCGGGCCGGCGAGATTGTCGGCATGGCCGGGCTGGTTGGCGCCGGCAGGACGGAATTGCTACAAACGATGTTTGGCGTGACGCCGGCCGAGGGCGGACGCATCAATATCCAGGGCCGGCTGGTGGAGATCAACTCGGCGCGCGATGCGGTGCAGGCCGGCCTGGCGCTGGTGCCCGAGGACCGCAAGCAGCAGGGTCTGCTGCTGGAGATGGCGGTGCGCGAGAACCTCTCGCTGGCCAGTGTGCGGCGCGATGCCATCGCCGGGTTCCTCAACGGCCAGGCCGAGCGGGACATTTCCGCCGACATGATCGGCCGGCTGGGCATCAAGACGCCCGGCGACCGGCAGATCGTGCAGTACCTGTCGGGCGGCAATCAGCAGAAGGTGGTCATCGGCAAGTGGCTGGCGATGCGGCCGCGCATCCTGCTGCTGGATGAGCCGACGCGCGGCATCGACGTCGGCGCCAAGCAGGAGATCTACCGTCTGATGGAACGGCTGGCGGGCGAAGGCGTGGCCATTCTGTTCGTTTCCAGCGAGATGGAAGAGGTGATGGGCATGTCCGACCGCACGCTGGTGATGCACGAGGGCCGTCTGGCCGGGCAGCTCAATCGGGACGAACTCAGCGAGGAAGCGATCCTGCGCCTGGCAACGGGCGGCGTGCCCGCTGCGGTTTAGCTGCGAGCGGCAATAAACGGGACGCGTAGTCCGCCACGTCCGCACTCACCGGGGTGCCAGCGGGTCGGCGTCGTCGGCCGTGCTGATGGTGGTGTCGGCGGGCTTGGGAGTGTTGACGGGTATCTCGGCGGCAGGGAGGTTCGCGGGCTTTTCCGGGGCCGGGTTGTCGATGGATTTGTCCGGCACCACCGGGATGTTCACCGGCTTCTCTGGGACCACCGGGTTCTCAAAAAGAACCTGGAGTTCCACCTCGGCCCGGGCCTGGGCGATGCGGGCGGACTCGATCTCCTGACGCAGGCCGCTGAGTTGCGTGTCGCGCTGCTGGATGGCGGCTTTCGCCTGGGACAACTCGGTGTTGAGATTGCCGACGACCGTCTGCCCGCGCGTCAGTTGCGTGGCGGTCCAGCCGATGGCAAGCATCATGCACGCGGCCATGACGCCGACGGCGGACCAGGCCCAGCCGGCCGAGCGGCGGACACGCTCCTTCTCGTCATCCTGCTGCAGCAAGGTGGAGCGGATGCCCTCGAACTCGTTCTTGGCCGCCTGCACCTCGGTTCGCAGGGTGTCGAGTTCGTGCCGCATGCGGGCGGCCTCCTCTTTGGCTCTGGCGGATTCGGTCCGGATGAGAATGGCGGCCCGCTCGGCCGTGGAGGCGAGGGCGGCGGTGGCTTCTTCGAGAGTGGAAAATACCTCGGACATGACAGCTCCTTTCATGGGCGGGGTTCGCCCGCATTGGATATTGTCGGCCGGAGGCTCGAAAGAACTGGAGCGGAAAATGCTGGGACGCGGGAGATTATCGCCGCATGGCGAAATATGGGGTGGTCCGTTCTGTGCCGGGGCGAGCCTATCGCGGGGCGAGAGGAAAGGCGCGCGAGGGGTGCGTGGTGAAGGAGTCGCCGGCGCGGCGGACGAAGAGGGCAGCGATCGTCTGGCGGTTGGCGAGGACCAGGCCCGCGGTCGTGCCCAGGACCATGAAGGCGGTGGCCAGCGCGTCGGCAGTGGCGCCGTTGGCGTGGATCACGGAGACCGAAGCGGGAGGATCGGTGACGGGGCGGCCGGTGTGGGGGTCGATTTCGTGGCAGTAGCGTTGGCCGGCGGAGTCGTAGAAATTGTGGTAGTCGCCCGAGGTGGCGATCGACTGGTCGTGGAGGCCGACGGTGAGGAGGATGCGGCGGGTATCCGGCGTGGGTTCTTCGATGCCGACCGGCCATGCGGCAGAGGAAGCAGCATGGCCGCGGGATTTGAGTTGGCCGCCGATGTCGATGAGGTAGTCGGGGATGCGCAACTGGTCGAGGCGCGCGGAAACGGCGTCGGCGGCGTATCCTTTGCCGATGGCGCCGAGGTCGATCTGCAGGCCGGGGATATCCTTGCGAATGGCCGGCGGATTGCGGCGGACGTGGAGGCGGTGGTGGCCGACGAGTTGCAGGGCCTCGGCCACGGCGGCGTCGGAGGGAGGTGTCGGGGGTGCGTCGGAGGTGCGCGGGCCGAAACCCCAGATCAGGACCAGCGGGGCGACCGTGATGTCGAAGGCGCTGTCGGTTCGGCGGCTGAGAGTGAGGGACTGGTCGACGATGTCGGCGAGTTCGGCCGGGACGTCGTGCCAGTCGGTGCTGGGGCTGCGGTTGAACCGGCAGAGCGGGGAGTCGGGCTTCCAGAGGGAGAGGGTGTCATCGAGATGGTCAAGCAGGGACTGGAGTTGTTGCTGAAGCGCGTCGGACGAGACCGTCTGCGGCGGCGCGGGGATCTTGACGGACCACGTCCCGCCCATGGTGTGGCCCGTGAGTTGGACGGAACTGGGGGCGGGGCGACGGCAGGAGGAAAGGGCAGACGCGGCGGCGAGGGCGAGGAGTTGGCGGCGGGAGATAAAGTAGAGCCGACGCCCTCGTCGGCTGTGCCCGGAAGCGGCGTTCGCAGATGCCGGTGAGGGCACCGGCTCTACTTCTTCAGCAGTCCTACCGACAGACAAGAATGTCTGTCCTACCGGCGATGTCGGGCGTGGTGTCATCGGAATATCCACTGATGTACTCTCGTGTAGACTACGGACTGCACAAGATACGCAAGCAGGAGCAGCCCCGCGGCGGCGAAGTCGCGGCGGGAGAAGTGGTCGGCGTGGCCGTGGAAGCGGACGAAGTTCAGCAGCGATCCGGTGGGGCAGCCGTACTTGCAGTAGGCCAGGGGAACCAAGAGCGAGACGAGCAGCCCGGCCAGGGCGACGGCGACCGTGGCGAAGCCGGCCGTGCGGACGAGGTAGGCATCGAAGGGCTCGATGCCGGCGAGGTCGAGGGGGAGGTTCAGCAGGGTGATGGCGAGCACGATTGCCAGCAGGCCCGGCGGGAGCCAGCGGAGGGCGGAGTCGAGGCGTGCGGGAATGCGCAGCCGCCAGGGAGAGAGCCGGCCGAGCCATTCCTGGGCGGCGCCGTGCGGGCAGAGGTGGGAACAATAGAGCGGCCGGCGCGTGGACCAGGGAACGAGCAAGGCGGCGGCCGTGAGAATCGCCATGCCGGGGGCGATGCGCCAAGGGATGCCCGAAGCGGCCCACCCGGCAAGTTGCGACTGCGAGAGCAGTTGGCCGCTGAGCAGGCCGACATACCCGATCAGCGACAGTTGGAAGATCCGCCGCAACCAGGAGCGGCCGCGGAGATGGGTGAACGTGAACAGTCCGGCGATTGCCAGGACGACGAGAAGGAGAACATCGTGGGCGTGCCACTGCAGCCGCGGCGGGTGGATGCTGCCCTGCGCGACCAGCTTGAAGCGCTGCTGGATGCCGTTGGCGATGCACAGGCTGGTCAGCGATGCGCCGGATACGCCTTCGATGTGGGCCTGCTGCGGCTCCATGGCGGCCACCTCATCCCAGGTCTTGTCGGTCCAAAGGGACATGAAGTATTCGTCGTTCTTCACATCAGCGACATGCTGCTTCGTGTCGGCAGACGAACGGACGCGGATGCCGACGACCTTCATGCCGGGATCGAGGGCGATGAGGGTGTCGGACGGGCCGGAATAGCCAACGATCTTGTCGCAGAGCGGGCTGGTGCGCAGGACGTAGCCGATGGTGTGGCCGCTGGGATCGCGGACGAAAAGGCCAAGGCGGTCGGAAGTGTCGGTGTCGAGGGAGGCGGCCTGCGGGAAGAAGACGCGGGCCTCGTCGAGACGGATGGGCGCATCCGTGTCGATGCGGATGCGGGCGGCGTGGACGTGGATCAGCCAGACGATGGCAGCAAGGATGGTCAGGCGGTAGAGGCGCAGGAACAAACCTCGCAGGCGGGCGCGGGCAGGTTGGAGAATGGGCAGGAGGGGCATGGGCCGCCCGAGTATAGAACAAAGAAACCCACGGACCTAAGTCCGTGGGTTGGTTTGTCTTGAATCGAGAGGCATCAGGCCGCGACTGCTTCCTTTTTCCAGGTGCGCCGCTTGGGCTTGACGACAAAGCCGTTGCGGATGGCCTTGGTGCTGACCTTGATGCGGACGATCCTGCCGTCGACGACGGCGCGGACGCGCTGGATGTTGGCCTTGAAGTCGCGGCGGGAGATGCCGGTGGTCTTGGTGCCGACGCCGCCGAGGTACTTGGCCTTGCCTCGGGTGCGGATCTTGTTGCCCTTGTGGGTCCTTCTTCCGGTAAAAGCGCAGACGCGTGGCATAATTTCCTCTTCTGGTCAAATATTCGAGCCAAGCAGTTTAGCGGAGGATCATTGGATTGCAAGGGCGCAGGGCTCTTTTTCCGATGCCCAACCTGTTCTATACTCCAGTGGATCGTTCGAAGGCAGTTCACTGGGACGGGACCGCATGGGTGACCGCGCGCCAATAGCATTTGTGCTGCTCTCCAGGGATGAGGAAATCAACCTCCCCCACGCGCTGGGCAGCGTCGTGGACTGGGCCGAACAGGTCTTCGTGGTCGACTCCGGATCGACCGACCGCACCCGCGAAACAACCGAGTCGCTCGGAGCCACGTTCGTACCGCATGCGTGGGAAGGGTATGCCCGGCAGAAGAACTGGGCGCTGGACACGCTGCCCATCCGCACGCCCTGGGTGTTCATTCTCGACGCCGACGAGTCCATCACCAGGGAGCTTCGCGACGAACTGACGGCCATCGCCACCGCCGACAACTGCCGTGAGAACGGGTTCTACGTCAACCGCCGGATCATCATCCTGGGCAAATGGATCCGCCACTGCGGCTACTATCCGAGTTGGAACATTCGTTTCTTCCGACGCGGCAAGGCGCGCTATGCGCAGCGTTCCGTACACGAGCACATGATCGTCGACGGGTCCGTGGGTTATCTCGACAATGCGATGATGCACGAGGATCGTCGCGGGCTGTCCCATTTCATCGTCAAGCACAACTGGTACAGCACGCTCGAGGCCCAGGAGGCGATCCGGCTGGAGCAATCGGAGGACTATTCGCAGAAGGTCCGTCTCATTGGCGGCGGATCCGTGGAGCGGAGGCGCTGGCTGAAGCGTTACGTCTGGCCGTGGCTGCCGCTGCGCTGGCTGGCGCGGTTCTTCTCGATGTACATTCTCAAGCTGGGTTTCATGGACGGCTGGGTGGGGTTCCATTTCTGCGTGCTGCTGGCGATCTACGAGTACCAGATATTCCTCAAGACGTACGAATTGCGGATGGAGATGCAGCGGCGATTGAAGCAGAGCCGGCAGGCGAGAAAGCAACTGGGGGACGGGGGCGGGGGCAAGCAGGTTTGAGTGCTGAATCGTGCGTGCTGAATCGTGCGTGCTAAACACCCGTCCAAAATCAACTCCGCAGGCCCGAAGGGCCGTCACCTTTGGTAGCCGTGGCCGAAAGGCCACGGAAATCAAGGCTCAATCATCTGAGGCCCGAAGGGCCGCTACTGTGCGAGGCGACGGAACCGCGGAGTTGTTTCTGTACAGATCCTGAGGATCGGTGCATCAACGCGTGTCGGTGTTTCCGCTCCGGGTGCCACGGCTTGTCTACTGCAAGCCGTGTCTGCGTGCCCACGTTCGTAGTACCGCCGTGAGGCGGGGCGTCAGGCCGCCGGGAGGCGGGTCTACCAACAAGCCCAGCACCCCCCCAAACGCGGCGGGGGTTGCGGCGCCGATCCGAAGCCACGTAAGCCGGCGTGC
>JBIOJL010000114.1:0-14625 GCA_044450885.1 Tepidisphaerales bacterium | reverse complement strand
GCCTGAGAGTGGGCGCGGGCGCGGTGGTCGGAGCGGGGGCGGTGGTGCTGGAAGACGTGCCCGCGGAAACTACGGTGGTGGGAGTGCCCGCGAAGGTCGTGGGATCGCCTGCAAGCGGCCGTACGATCAGGACCGACTGAGGGCGTGACGATTTCTCCGGGTAACGAGAAAGTGTCGCAGTACCGACACGACACAGGCGAGACGCCTGTGCTACAAAATGGCGATTCCCGGAAGACTGGCCACGCCCCCGGCTGAAGCCGGTACGCCGAACGGGCACGCCGAACAGGAACATTTTGATTGCCCGGCCGCGCTCCGGCGGGTATGTTATCCTTGGGTATCGGCCGATATGGAGCCCTGTATATGAGTGCTGTCTACAACCCCGAAGCCGACATCATCGCCGAGATCGAGCGGCTGGAACTCGAGGCGCGCAATTTCCGCAAGCGGCAGGAACAAGCCAGGAACGAGAACGACCGGCGGGCCCTGGGCAAACTGCTGAAGGATGCTGAAGAGAGCATCAAGGCGCTGCGTTCGCGGCTGCCGTGAGACGGGGCCGTCCCCTCGCTGCTTTCGTAGCATTTGCCAAAGAAGACGGGCACACCGCCCATCATCACCCGGCCGTCGCAGACCCACTTTTCACATACTCTTCATTTTGATCGCTTTTGTTCCCGTGGCCTTGTGTCCACATAAAGGTCGGGTTAGTCTCTGGCGTGACAGGTACTCGCGGTTGAGTTCCGCTTTCTCGAAATGGTCAATCTGCGTAGACCCGCGCTGTTCCGATTGAGCACGTCAGGTCCGGGACAGCACATTCAACGGCGAGAGGTGCGCAGCATGGGATCGGATACGCCATCCACGATTGGCGGGCGGCGAACCACGGAGATGTACGTGGCCGGGGCGGCGTTCGCGTTCCTGGCGGTCACGATCGGCGTGTCCGGGTACTTCTACATCAGATACGAGGGCCTCGCTGCTCGCCAGACGGCGCAGGACCAGCTTTCCGCCATCGCCGATCTGAAAGTTCGCGAGATCGCCGAGTGGTACAAGGAACGCCAGGGCGACGCCGCGATCGTCCGGGATCACCCGCTTTCCGGGGACGTTGTCACACAGTTTCTGGCCAATCCCAATCAGGGCACGGTACGGCAGAAGTTGCAGGCGTGGATGGAGACTCGGCGCAGGGCGCGTGGCTACCGCGACGTGGTTCTCTACAATGCCGGCGGAGTGCCCCTGGTGTGGGCGGCGCCCGGCGGGAGTTCCGCGCAGGCCCCGAGCGCCTCGCTGGGCAAGCATTTTCAGGCCGCGATTCTGGCCAAGGATGTCCTGACGACGGACCTGCATCGCTCCCAAGTCGACCCGAAGCTCATCCATTTCTCGCTCTGGATCCCGATTGGAGTCAAACCCGCGGCGAACGCCCCCGCGGACGCGGTGCTTCGGCTGCGCATCGACGCCGCCGAATTCCTCTATCCGCTGATCCAGTCCTGGCCGACGCCCAGCCGCACCGCCGAGACCGTCCTGCTCCGGCGGGAAGGCGACGATGTGGTGTATCTCAACGAACTGCGCCATCGCTCCAACACGGCGCTGAATCTGCGGGTGCCCATCAACACGCCCAAACGCGCTCCGACCACCATGGCCGTCACGGGCCGGGAGGGAATTGCCGAGGGCCTGGATTACCGCAATGTGCCGGTGCTGGCCGCCATGCGTGCGGTGCCGGGGACGCCCTGGTTCATCGTGGCCAAGGTGGATCAGGAGGAGATCTACGGCCCGCTGCGCCACCGGGCGTGGACGACGGGCGTGGCCGTGGGGCTGGCGATCCTGCTGGCCGCGACGGGCCTGGGATTGACGTGGAGGCAACGCGAGAACCACTGGCTGCGCCGGCAGATCGGCGAGCGGGAACGTTCGGGACTGGCGCTGAAGGAGCGCGAGGCACACTTCCGCCTGCTCTACGAGCAGGCGCCCGTGGGTTACCAGTCGCTTGATGTGGACGGGAACTTCCTGGATGTCAACCCGGCGTGGCGGAGTCTGCTGGGCTACGCCCGCGACGAGGTGATCGGGCGCTGGTTCGGCGATTTCCTGGTCCCCGCCCAGCGAGATCTGTTCCGCGAGCGTTTTCCCCGGTTCATGGCCGCCGGAGAGACGCGCGGCGTCGAGTTCGAGATGCTGAAGAAGGACGGCTCGCACATCCTGGTATCGATCGACGGGCGGATCGGGCACACGGTCGACGGCGGGTTCGAGCGGACGCATTGCGTGTTGCACGACATCACCGATCGCAAGCAGGCCGAAGAGGCGAGGCTGGCCACGATCGAACTGCTGCGCATCTGCAACCAGGCCCGGGACCAGCGCGAGCTCCTGCGCGAGTTGACCGGGTACTTCCAGCAGTTCACGGGATGCGAGGCGGTCGGGGTGAGATTGCGCGAGGACGACGATTTTCCCTATTACGAGACGCGCGGCTTCCCGGCCGAGTTCGTACGGGCCGAGAGCAGCCTCTGCACGCGGGACGCGGCGGGGCAACCGGTTCGCGACAGCGCCGGCAACCCCGTGCTCGATTGCATGTGCGGGAACATCCTCTCCGGGCGTTTCGACCCAACCAAGCCGTTCTTCACAAGACATGGGAGTTTCTGGACCAACAACACGACCCAACTGCTGGCCGGCACGACCGAGGCCGACCGGCAGGCGCGGACGCGGAACCGCTGCAACGGCGAGGGGTACGAGTCGGTGGCGTTGGTGCCCATCCGCGCCTACGGGCAGACGCTGGGGCTGTTGCAACTCAACAGCAAGCAGGCCGGGCGGTTTGGCCTCGAGCGAATACAACTCATCGAACAACTGGCGGACTATGTCGCGATTGCGGTCGCAAAACTGCAGGCGGACGAGGCCCTGCGGCACAGCGACGATTGGCACCGGACCATCCTGCAGACGGCCATGGACGGCTTCTGGCTGGTGGACACGCGCGGGCGCCTGCTGGAAGTCAATGAGACCTATTGCCGGATGAGCGGATACGGCAGGCAGGAACTGCTTGCGATGTGCGTTGCCGACCTGGAGAGTGTGGAAACGGCCGATGAGATCGTGGCCCGCACACAGAAGGTCATGATTCAGGGCCAGGCTCGTTTTGAGTCCCGGCACCGGCGAAAGGACGGGCGCATTTTCGATGTCGAGGTGAGTGTCCAGTATCGGGCGGTCAACGGGCGCCTGGTGGCTTTTCTGCGGGATGTCACCGAGCGCAAGGAGATCGAGAAACGGATCGAACTGCTGAAGCATTCCGTCGATGTACACTATGACGGCGCCTATTGGACGGATTCCCAAGGGAAGCTCATCTACGTCAACGACCGGGGATGCAAAGTCCTGGGCTATGAACTTGGAGAACTGACCGGGAAGATGCTCGATGCAGTCAATCCCAGGGCGACCGCCGAGCGCATGAAAGGTGTGTGGGAGACGCTTCGAAGAGACGGCTTCTACAAAGGCGAATCCCTGCACCGGCGCAAGGACGGCACCGAGTTTCCCGTGGAGGTCATCACCTCGTACATCCGATTCCGCGGGGAGGAATATACCTGCGGTTTTGCCCGCGACATCAGCGAGCGCAAGCGGATGGAGGAGACGCTGAGGGCGAGCGAGGAACACTATCGCTCGCTGTTCGAGCACATGCTGAACGGGTTCGCGTACTGCCGGATGCTTTTTGAGCAGGGCCATCCGCACGATTTCATTTACCTTGAAGCCAATTCCGCCTTCGAATCATTGACGGGGCTGAAGAACGTTGTCGGCAAGAGGGTGTCCGAAATCATTCCGGGCCTCCGTGAGTCGGACCCGGAGTTGTTCGAGATCTACGGCCGGGTCGCATTGACGGGCAAGCCGGAGAAGTTCGAGAGGTATGTCCAGGGTCTGCAGATGTGGTTTGCGATCTCCGTGTACAGTCCGAAGAAGGAACACTTCGCGGCCGTTTTCGACGTGGTCACCGACCGCAAGCGGGCGGAGGAGGGGCTGCGGCGCAGCGAGGCGGAACTGGACGCGATTTTCGAGAACGCCCCGGTGGCCATGCTGCTGGTGGATGGCGGGCGCACGGTGCGCAAGGCCAACCGGGCGGCCGAAAAGCTCGCGGGCCGCGACCTGGCCGACATCGTCGGCAAACGGGGCGGAGATGCCTTGCGCTGCGTGGGTGCTTTGAACGACGCCGGCGGCTGCGGTTTCGGCCCCGACTGCGAGGGCTGCGCGGTGCGGCGCACGGTCATGGACACCTTCGAGACCGGCCGGCCGCATTCGCAGGTGGAGGCGACGCTGACGGTCGCACATGGCGAGGCGGCCCGGGAGGTGTCCCTGGTCATGTCCACCGCCTTGTTGGGCGCGGGCGGCGAGGGCACGACGACAAATCCCGGGGGGCCGGACCCCTGCACGGCCGGAGCGGTCACACCCCGCGGAACGGCCGCAGAGGACTGCGGCCCTCCCGGCAAGACGGTCACGCCCGGCAGCGAGCGCATGGTGCTGGTGTGCATCGTGGATGTCACCGAGCGCAAGCAGCTCGAGGCCCAACTGTTGCAGGCGCACAAGCTGGAAGCAATCGGGCGGCTGGCGGCGGGCATCGCCCACGATTTCCGCAACCAGCTCACGGTCATCAGGGGCTACAGCGAGATGCTGTTGCGGAAGTCGCTCATCAAGGACGGCAGGGAGAACCTGGTGGGGGAGGTGCTCAACGCGGCCCAGCGCGGAACGCAGTTGACCGGACAGTTGCTGGCCTTCAGCCGAAAGGACATGCTGCAGCCGAGCGTGGTACACCTGGGCAAGGTGGTGGCGGATCTGGCCGGCCCGATGAGCCGGCTCGTGGGCGAGGACGTCGTGACCACGACGACCGGCGGCGGGCCGGATCTGCTGGCGGACATCGCGGTCGCCCAGTTCGAGCACGCGATGATGAACCTGGCCGCCAACGCCCGCGATGCCATGGCCGAGGGCGGGGAATTGACGATCGACACCGCCTGCGTCGAACTGGACAGGCGGTCCGCCGGGCTGTTGCCGGACGCGAAGCCCGGGCCGTACGTGCGGGTGACGGTGCGGGATACCGGGATGGGCATGGACCTGGCGACGCAATCGCGGCTGTTCGAGCCGTTCTTCACGACCAAGCAGCGCGGCCAGGGGACCGGGCTGGGGTTGCCGATGGTCTACGGATTCGTGCGGCAGAGCGGCGGGTTCATCACGGTGGACAGCGAGCCGGGGCAGGGGGCCTCGTTCCACCTGCACTTCCCGCGCGTTTCCGCCGTCGCCGGCGTGGAACCCCGCGGTGTAGCGCAGGCCGATGTCCGGCCGGGCTCGGACGTGGCGCGGGGGACGGAGACGATTCTGATTGTCGAGGACGAGGAGCCGATCCGCTGGCTGGTGACGCAGTGCCTGCGCGAGGCGGGCTACACGGTGATCCCGACGGGCGACGCGCGGCAGGCGATCGAGGCCGCGGAAACGGGCGAAAGCGGCATCGACATGTTGATTACGGATGTGGTGATGCCGGGCGCCAGCGGAGTCGAGCTGGCCCGGCGCGTGCGGCAGAAGCGGCCGGAGATTCCGGTGCTGTTCGTATCCGGCTACGGCGGCGACGACTTGTCCAAGCGCGGCGTGGACCTGCAGCGGGCGGAGCTGCTGGTCAAGCCGTTCCGGCATGCGACGCTGCTGGAGACGGTCCGCCGGATGCTCGATGCGCGGATGCCCGGCAGTGCGTAGCATCGTGGCAGCGGCGTCTCGCCGCCGTGCTTGAGCCCGGCGCCTGGCACGCCCGGAATCGCCGCGGAATTCCGGTGCGCCGGTTGCACGCCGCGTGACCATCTTCCCGGGCGGGCCCATGTGGAAGCGGCGTCCTCGCCGCCTGGGCCTCAAGAAAGCGACGGGGACGTCGCTTCCACCGGAATCGGTGGGCACGCCCGTTGCAGGCGGCGTGGCAGTTGGGTATAAACGTAGTGTGGGTGAGAATGGTATCATCCGTGGGCTGTCGACCGGATGGTACAAAACACGCAACGTGTCGAGAAAGCGGGTGTATCATGGGTGTGGATGCGACAGTGTTCGTAGTCGATGACGACGCGGGTGTAAGAGGTCTGCTGGCGACGAATATCGAGACGGAGGGATATCGCGTCCGGCAGTTTACCTCGGCGGAAGGGTTCCTGGCCGGGTATGACGGCAAGGAGCGCGGGTGTGTTCTGCTCGACATGCGCCTGGAAGGCATGAGCGGGATCGAACTGCTGGAAAGGCTGCGCTCGCGGCACATCGGGATACCCGTGATCATCATCAGCGCCTTCGGCGACGTGCCCGCGGCCGTCCGCAGCATGCAACTGGGCGCGGTGGATTTCATCGAGAAACCCTTTGATTGCCAGGCATTGCTGGGCAAGATCGCGGCGGCTTTGCAGCAGGATGCGCCGCGCCGCCACCACCAGGCGGAGGTCGAAGCGGCCAACCAGCGCCTGTCCCTGCTGTCGCCGCGGGAGTTGGACCTTCTCAAAGGGCTGATGGAGGGCAAGTCGAGCAAGGTGATCGCGGCCGAACTCGGCATTACGTTGCGAACCGTGGAGAAACACCGGTCGAATATCCTGGCCAAGACCGGGGCGATCAACACGCCCGACCTGGTGAGGCTGGCGACCATCGCCGGTTTGGGATGACACTCGCCGATGCCCACGGTCCGTTACAAGCTCGTCCTCGCCTACCGCGGCACGCACTACCACGGCTGGCAGAAACAGGGGGCCTACGCCAACTACAAAGGCCCCAAGCCCAAGCCGGGGCACGGCATTCCCACCATCCAGGAAATCGTGGCGCGGGCCCTGGGCGAGGTGCTCGGCCATCCGGTCAAGCTCGTCGGCTCGTCGCGCACCGACACCGGCGTCCACGCCAAGGGGCAACTCGCCCACCTCGACACCGACCAGGTGCAGATCCCCCCCGCGGGCCTGCGCCGGGCGACCAATTGCCAGCTCCCGGACGACATCCTGATCCGGTCGATCGAGCCGGCCGACCCGCAGTGGGACGCCATCGGCTCGACTCTCTCCAAGCGCTACCAGTATGCCATCTGGAACGACGAAGACCGCCTGCCGCTCTTCTGCGACCTGGTGTGGCATCGCCGGCTGCCGCTGGACTTCGAGGCCATGCGCACGGCCGCCCGGCACTTCCTCGGCACGCACAACTTCGCCAGCTTCGCCAAACCGGGACACCATCGCGGGAGCACGGTGCGTACGGTGCTGAGCTGCGATCTGTCGCGGCGCGGGCCGCTGATCGTCTTCGGCATCGAAGGGAAGGGATTCCTTTGGAACATGGTGCGGATCATGGTGGGGACGCTGTCGCAGGTGGGGCTGGGACTGTTCAAGCCGGATGACATCCGCGACATGCTGGCGGCCCACGACCGCCGCAAGGGCGGCAGCACCGCCCCGCCGCACGGGCTGTATCTGCAATGGATCAAGACCGCCCGGCGCGGCGACCGCCGCAAGGGCGAGGAACTGGAACAGTAAAAGATGCTGTAGCCGCGATCGTCGATCGCGGGTCCCGTGGTGTTGTCACGCCGCCCTGGCGTTCACAGCGATGCCACCCCGGCAACAAAAGAGGACAGTCGCTGTGAAGCGAACTGTCCTCCGGAGGGGAGAAAATGCGCCGTTGGCGCGTTGCATTCGAGGTCGGGTTTTATCCTAAAACCCGGCGGGACGGAGTCAATAGATTTTCCGCCAAAATGTGCTTTCCCCGGGCAACCGACCGATCAATCCGGCGATCCGCCCCGTCGGCCGCTCAAGCGTCGGCCGATCAGTCGGCAGGGCAGGACTGTCGATGGGCGGGCTGCGGCGGCTCCGAGGATCCGAGCGGAACAATAACCCGGACGAAGACCCTTGCCTGAGACAATTTCTTGTGTAATAATCTCCGTCGTGAACTCACGCTTCCGCTGGAACGAATGGAACACCGATTTCGGAGAAGGCGCCAATGAAGACCCGACTGAAACGTCGCCCGTTCGACTCCTTGACCGGCGCCGAGAAGGAAGCTGTCTATAACGAATGCGAGCACATCGGTCCGGAAGACGGCCTGCCTCTGACGCGCGATGACATTCGCAAACACCGGCAATCCGGCCTGCGCCCCGGCCGCCCGCGCGTGGGCCTCGGAGCGGCGCGCATCAACATCTCGATTGAACGCGGACTGCTCCGCAAGGCGGATGCTTTCGCCCGCAGACACAAGCTCTCGCGGGCTGCTGTCGTTGCCAGGAGCCTTGACGCGTTGCTCGCCAGCGCGGCGTAACCTTGCTTTTTTTCCCGCCAACATCGCCGCCGGGCGTGGTATCTTCCATATAAGGAGAATCCGACCATGCAGACCAGCAATACGACTTCGATCTCGCGCCGTGGTTTCATCAAGCAATCCACCGCCGTCGCCGCCACCACGCTGGTGGCCTCCGCCATCGCGGCCCGGAGCCACGCCGCCGAGGACAACACCATCAGGATCGGCATGGTCGGCTGCGGCGGCCGCGGCGGCGGGGCCATCCTCGAAGCCCTCTCCACCAAGGGCCCCGCCAAGTTCGTCGCCGTCGCCGACTGCTTCAAGAACAAGGCCGTAGACCAGGCCAAGCGCGTCGCCCAGCGTTTCCCCGACAAGTTCGACTGCCCGCCCGACCGCATCTTCGGCGACTTCGACGGCTATAAGAAGGTCATCGACGCCGTCGGACCCGGCGGGCTGGTGCTGCTCACCACCCCGCCCACGTTCCGGCCGATCCACGTGGAGTATGCCGTCGAAAAGGGCTGCCACGTCTTCATGGAAAAGTCCTTCGGCGTCGATGCCCCCGGCATCCGCCGCGTGCTCAAGGCCGGCGAGGCGGCCAAGGCCAAGAACCTCAAGATCGCCGGCGGGCTCATGTCGCGCCACTACACGCCGCTGGAAGAGTGCGTCAAGCAGATTCACGATGGGGCGATTGGCGATGTGATCACGCTCTGGCCCTACCGCGAGCATGGCTCGGTCGGTTTCGGCGCCCGCCAGCCCAACGAGAGCGAGCTGGCCCACCAGATCCGCAACTACAGCAACTTCACCTGGATCAACGGCTCGTTCCTGCTCGACTGGCTGATCCACAACCTGGACGTCTGCTGCTGGGTGAAGAACGCCTGGCCGGTCGCGGCCCAGGGGCAGGGCGGACGGCAGGTGCGTCCTTTCCCCGACCAGCTCTTCGACCACTACTCGGTGGAGTATCGTTTCGCCGATGGCACCCGCATGATGGCCCAGGGCCGGCACCAGGACAACGTCTGGGGCTTCTTCGGCAGCCAGGTCCTCGGCTCCAAGGGCAGCGCGGTGCTGGGCGAAGGCGTCACCAACCCGCGCATTTTCAAGGGCTGGGCGCAGGAGCCCGGCGACATGATCTGGCAATACAAAGGCCCCGGCCACAACCACTACCAGTACGAACACGACCTGCTCTTTGATGCCATCCGCAACGACAAACCCTGGAACGAATCCGACCGCTGTGCCCGCGCGGCCATGGTCGGCATCATGGGCCGGATGGCCGCCGAGTCCGGGAAGATGGTGACCTGGGAAGAAGCGATGGCGTCGAACGTAGAACTGGCGCCGGGCCTGGAGAAGATGACCTGGGACACCCCCGCACCCGTGCAACCCGACGAGAAGGGCCAGTACCCCATCGCCAAACCGGGCGTGACCAAGGGATTCTGACGCCCGCCGTGTGCTGCCCCCTCTCCCTTCGGGAGAGGGTTGGGGTGAGGGTTTGTAGCCGCGATGGTGAGACGCCAACGCGGCTTACGGCAGCGGCACATCGGTGAATTCAAACGGTATTGTCACTGTCTTCTGTCCCACCAGAACTCGTAATTGGACGACAAACGATTCCTCCACAGTTCTAACCGTGTAATACTTCCGGTCGATATGGCCCCATCCACCACCGGAACCCCCGTCGACAACGCTCTTCCCCACCGCGTCGAGAACGTCGTCCTTCTTGATCACATGCGTGTAGCCGCGTATCTCGACGTGGATCGTCTTGTCATCATCTTCTTTCGTACGCGGCAGAATCTTCACCTCCAACCCAGCCGCCTTCAACTGCGCATCCTCCACAACCCGCTCTTTGTCCGTCTTCAGGCCGCCGATCCGCACCACCTTTTCCTCGCCGCCGCTGGTCACCTGGAACTCGCCTTTGATTCGCTTGATCCGTTCCGCCTTACGCGGTGGCGAAGGCACTGACAGATGGATCTCGAACCCGCTCTCGGGCTTCTTGTTCACTGCCGTCAGCAAGGCCTCCTCAAAGGAGCGGACATCCGATAGATTCACCGTGACGCTCGACGGATTAACGGTGTGAAACTCCCGCCGGGCGTCGGCGAACCAGTTCTCGCCCGGCCGCAGGTCAGTCCCCAGGTCGTCCACCGCCTCAGCGAACTTCACGTTCCCCCATGCCGTGGCGCCGTTGACCAGATCTCCACCCACACGGACTCTGATCGTCAGGTCTGATGAGGCCCCTCCCGGCATCTCCTGCACGCGATTGTCGGTCACCTTTACCACCTTCACGCTTACCTCCGCCCGATCCGCCGCAAACACCGCAGCCGTCACCGCCGCCAATACAATTCCTGCGCATATGTTCCGCATCATGTGACTGTTCCTTTCGCCAGGTGGCGCCGAATTCACCCGAATCGCAATCTATCCGAGCACCTGGCGCCGGCAACTACGAATCTGCGCCGCAATTATAATGAGACGAACGAACCCACAACCGACACCGGCTACGATTTTTGGAACTGCTGACACAACTCTCCGGCTCACCTCTCCGGTTGGCTTGGCCGGCGCTTGGCCAGTTGCCACTGCCGTTGCTCCGCCGGCGTCATCGGCCGTGTCTCAGCCGGCCCAATGGGCCGCTCGAGGTCTGCCACCACCGCATCGAGTTCCTTTTCGGTCATCCGGCCGTATTTGCCGGGCAGTTTCGGGTTCAGGGCTTTGGTATTCATCGCTGGCTCCTGCGGTAGCTGTGCTTCGTACACTCGTTCAGTCGCCAAGTCGACAGCGCTACAGTTCCATCACCAGGAGCGACTGCATCAGTTCCATCAGTTTGATTATCTGAGCCCGCTTGGGATTGAACTCGGTGAACGCGAAAGTTGCCGGGGCGAATACCTCGCCGGCTACAACATCGGCCCAAGGATACTCCGGATTCGGCTGCTTCATTCCCGCCAAGGCCGGTGCCAGCCGCTCAATCCGCTCGGCCAGCGGCAATAATGAATCGATGTATCGCTTGAAGATGGCCGGGTCGTTGAATCCAAGATAGCGGCGAACTTCCGGACTGCTCTTGAGTACCTGGAGCATACGCGCAAATGCCGCGTGAGTGGTCGCGGGCGGCAACATGTTGCCCGGACGGCTGAGCATCGCTTTGCCCAATTTCTCGGCAACCATTTGAAGATAGTGCAGCCGGTGACAATCCTCGACTGCCGACTTGTTCAATCGTGACAGCACCGCGAAATCGCTGCGGGCCTGCAACAGGAAAGCCTCTCTCCAATCCATAGTCCCACCCTCAAAGCTCGACCGCGTCGCCCCACTGGCCCCAGTCTTCCGGCAGACCCAGCCGGCCAAACTCCTCCGGCCGGATGATCGCGATGGCTGACGGTGCGGGAAGATTGTCAACCTTTGAGGCGCGGAAGTAGAACGGATGCAGTTCCCCGTCGCTGCTGGCGGGTATCTCGCGGCTCAACTCGACAAGGCGCACCTCATCATCATGCGGGAACCAATAGACCTTGCCGATTGCTGGCTCGGCTTTCCGGTTCTCCACCGCCAGCGACCTGGCCTGTCGTTCGATTTCTTTGTTGATCGTCATATCACATCCTCGGCAGCAACTCCCGGCGGCCACGTCGCACCGCGCGATGATCTGGACATTATACATACGACGAGCAGCGATGTCTCACGGCAGATCGATCAGGGTCTCGGTCTTCAGCCGATCCGTGAACTTGTCATGGGCCCCGGGCCCGGCGGAGTTGAGGATGAACAGGTCGGAGCCCGTCCCGCCGAGCACGGTGTCGACCGAGGTGTCTTTGGCCACGTCGGGGCTCTTGAGGAACGTCGTGCCATTCAGCCCGCCGGGCGCGCCCGTGACGCGGGCGACGCGCTGGGCGTAGGTGCCGCCGGTGACGCGGGTCCACTCCCTCATGATGGCGCCGAGTTTCACCACGTCCGTGTCAAACGACACGATGTCGGGCACGAGGATGTCGTCGCCGGCGCCGCCGTTCAGGCTGTCGGCGCCGGCGCCGCCGATCAGCAGATCCCGCCCGCCGCCGCCGAGCAGCGTGTCGTTGCCGTCGCCGCCGACGAGCACGGTGTTGCCGTCGCCGCCGATGAGCTTGTCATTGCCCGCCTGGCCGAAGAGCATGGCCGGATTCCTGATGCCCTTGCTGATGGTGATGACGTCGTTGCCGGCCCCGCCGAAGACCTGGATCAGCCCGGTCGGCTTGTAGGTGCCGACGACCTTCTTGTTGATCGTCACCTTCACCGAGCCGGCCGTCACCGGGGAAACCGTGATGGCGTCGGCCGCCGCGGTGCCGATCACGACCAGCGACGTCCGGCCGGGCGTGAGCGGATCGGGCTGCAGCGCGGCGGGCGGCACGGTGATCGACTTCAACACGGGCTGGCTGTTCAGGCCATCCCTGTCGCGGGCGATCACGCTGACACTGAAGGTCCCGGTCCGCAAATAGGCATGGCTGGCGGTGGTCGTGCCCATGGGGACCGCCTGCAGCGCCGAGCCGTCCTTCCAGTCGATGATGAATATGAAACCGGCCGCGGTGTCGGCAGGGGAAACATCCGTCGCCGAGAGATTCAGCGTGTAAGTCTCGCCGCTGACGGCCGGCCCGGTGACTCCCGCGACCGGCGCGACGGAATTGACGGTGACGTGCGCGGTGCCCGTGGCCGTCGGCAACTGCCCGGCCGACACCACGACCGTCACGGTGAACTGCCCGCGGTCGTTGTAGGTGTGGCTCAGCGCGAACGTGCCGTTCGAATTGAGCGGCAGCGCCTGGGCGCCCGCGCCATCACCGTAGTCCACGGTCGCGGTGCGCGCGGCCAAACCGACCGCGTAGATGCCGGCGCCCTGAAACGTCGAGCCCGCGTTGATGGTTGCGCCGGCGCCGGCATTCACGCTGAGAGGGACGTCGACCAGGACATGGCGCGTGGCCGGGTCGCTCTGCGCGCCGGCCTGATCGGTGGCCCGCACGCTGACGACATAGTTGCCGGTGGCGGCGTAGGTGTGAGCGGCCGAGGTGCTGCCGCGGACAATCGCCTGCGGCGCGGAATTGTCGTTCCAGTCGATCACATAGGCGAAGCCCGCGGCGGTGTCGGCCGGACCGTCGCTGGCGGACAATGGAATCGTCAACTGCACGCCGACGAGGCCATTGGCATCGCCGGCCGGCGCCACCACCGGCGGAACGTTGTCCACGATGATCCGCTGCAGCGGGGCGCTGATGTTGGAAGCGACCGGCGTGACCGACACCGTATAGGAACCGGCGTCGGGGAAAATGTGGGAGAAGGAATACCCACCGGTGCCATCGAGCGTGATCTGCTGTTCGGCGCCGCCGTCGAACCGCGCGACGGCGGGTGAATCGGGCGTCGCTCCGGCGATGGTCCCGGCGATGGTCGCGGACGCCCCCTGGTTCACCCGCTGGTCGAAGACGGTAGTTGAGCCGGTGACGCTGACGATCTGCCCCAGCCCGCTGGTGATGGTGACAATGACCGGATACACGCCGCTGTGGGCATAGGTGTGATCGCCGGAGATCACGAAGTTCCCGGCGCTCGGCATGGTGATGGTGGCGCTGCTGGTGAGGTTGCCATCGCCCCAGTTGATGACCGCCCCGCTGTAGTCGGCGACGCTCGCGTTGGGATCCGGATCGGTGAAGGTCGCGGCGGTGAACGTCGCCCCGGTCCCGGCCATGGCGGTCAGCGTGGCGGGGGCCGCCACGATGGGCTGGTCGCCGACGGCGATGTGGACCTGTTGGGTGTCCCAGGTCGTGCCCCCGTCCTGGGTGACGCCGACGACCACGCCGATCGGGCCGGTGTAGCCGGTCTTGGGCGTGACCACCAGCGAGTTGCCCACGAACTGCGCGCCGCTTGCACCATTGGCGCTGGCCTGGTCGAGATACTGCCCGCCGAACTGAGTGGCGCTTCCCTCCAGGTCGGTGGCCGTGAGCGGGATCGTCACCGGCGTATTCACGGGCGTGGTGGGGTTGCTGATGGGCCCGAGCCAGGGCCGCGTGTTGGTGGCGTCGGTGGCCGTATTCACCGCAAACGTCTGCACCGTCTGGTGCCCCTGCTCATCGGTCACCGTCAGGGTAATGGTCGCGGCGCTGGCCAGGGCGCCCGTGGCCTTCAGGGTAACGACCGCATCGGTCAGATCGTCCACGTATCGCGCCGAGGTGATGACCACGGGGGTCAGCGGCTTGTCGTTGGCATCGCGCGGAACGTTGGTAATGGCGTCCACCACGCTGCCTCCGCGAACGAGCTGCCCGAAGATGGTGTGGACGAAGTCAAGCTGCCGCTGCGGGCTGGTGGTGACGAAGAACTGCGAGCCGTTGGTGTCGTCGCTGCTCTTGGCCATCGCCAACTGGTACTTGCCCGTGAAGATGGCGTCGGCGTTGAACTCGTCGTCGAACTGAAAGCCCGGCCCGCCGGTCCCGTCGCCGTTCGGATCGCCGCCCTGGATCATGAAGTTGG
>JBIOJL010000113.1:0-14680 GCA_044450885.1 Tepidisphaerales bacterium | reverse complement strand
CTACGAAGTTCACACCGTCTGCTCATGCCTGGTCGGAGAATTGGAAAAATTTAAGGCGGCCTGGACGAAGCCGAGGAACATGGGGCTGGGACGCAATGGCCGGCTGGTGAGTTCGGGGTGGGCCTGGGTGCCGAGGAAGAAGGGGTGGATGTCCTGCGGCAGCTCGAGAATCTGCATGATGGGGTGGTTGGGGGCCTTGCCGGAGAAGATCAGGCCGGCTTTTTCGAGGGTTTCGATGTAGCGGGGGTCGACTTCGTAACGGTGACGGAAACGCAGGCGGGTCTGGGCGGCGTTGGCGAAGAGCTTCGCGGCCATGGTGCCGGGCTTGAGGATCACGTCCTTGCCGCCGAGGCGCATGTTCGCGCCCAGCCCCTCGATCTTCTTCTGCTCCGGCAGCACAGAGATCACCGGGTCCGCGCAGTCTGTGTCGAACTCGGTCGAATTGGCGCCGGGCAGCCCACACACATTGCGGGCGAACTCGATCACGGCCATCTGGAAGCCCAGGCACAGGCCGAGGTAGGGCATGCGGGTTTCACGGGCGTGGCGGATGCACTCGATCTTGCCTTCGGTGCCGCGGACGCCGAAGCCGCCGGGGACGATGATGCCGTGGCAGTCGGCCAGGCGCTTGGCGACGTTGGCGTCGTCGATGTTGGTGGTGTCGATCCACTTGAGTTGCACGTCGGTTTCCAAGTGAACGCCGCAATGCTCGACGGCCTTGATGATCGAGGCGTAGGCATCGCGCAGGGCGACGTATTTGCCGGTGATGCCGATGGTGATGTGGCTGCTGGCCCGGCCGATGCGATCGACGAACCAGCGCCACTTGCTGCGCTGCTGGTCTTCGTGGCGCTGGTTGACGTGGTCGTGGAGGTTGAGCAGGGTGAGCACCTCGCGGTCGATGCCGGCGTCGCGGAGGGCGTCGGGCACGAGGTAGATGCTCTCGACGTCGTGCATGGAGATGACGCGGCGCAGAGGCACGTTGGTGTACATGGAGATCTTCTGGCGCACCTTGTCGTTGACGGGGTTGGAGGCGCGGCAGGCGATGATGGCCGGCATGATGCCCATTTCCATGAGGCGCTTGATGCCGAGCTGGGCGGCCTTGGACTTTTGCTCGCCGAGCGCGCCGGGCTCGAGGACATACGTTAGCGCCACGAAGCAGACGGCGTTTTCGCCTTCCTCGTAGGCCAGCTCGCGGCAGGCTTCGAGGTAGATGTTGTTTTCGTAGTCGCCGACGGTGCCGCCGACTTCGACGAAGATCACGTCGGCGTTGGTCTTGACGGCCAGCTCGCGCAGCTTGTGTTTCACTTCGCCGGTGACATGCGGAATGGTCTGCACGTCGCGGCCGAGGTAGGAGCCTTCGCGTTCCTTCTTGAGAACGGAGGAGAAGATCTGGCCGTTGGTGGTGAAGTTGGCGGCCGACAGTTCCATGTCGAGCAGGCGCTCGTAGGTGCCCAAGTCCATGTCGGTTTCCATGCCGTCATCGAGGACGAAGACCTCGCCGTGGCGGTAGGGGTTGAGGGTGCCGGAGTCGATGTTGTAGTAGCCTTCCATCTTGATGGGGGCGACTTTCAGGCCCTTGTCCTGCATCAGCTTGGCCAGCGACGAGGAGAAGATGCCCTTGCCCAGGCCGGAGATGACGGTGCCGACGACGATGACGTACTTGTGCCGGCCCTTGACGTAACCCGGGGGCATCGGGGTGTAGAACTCCGTTTCTTCCTTGGACTGACCGACGCTGGCGAGTAGATCCTGGCTCATGGTTTATTCCGGGTGAGAGGCAAGTGAATCTGGGTCAGAGGCACGCAGGCACGCAGGCACGGAGGCACGAAGGGGCAGAGAACTCCAAGGGGACGCCGGTGGGACGAGGGTGGCGAAATTGAATGCGGGCTGGGTCATTGTTGCTGCATCTGCATCTGCGGTTTTCGATGACGCTGTACGAATTCGGCGTATTGCTCCGGGGTGTCGATGCCGTGCGTGGCGCGGGATACTTTCAGTACGAACAACTTGCGGCCGTGTTCCAGGGCGCGGAGTTGTTCCAGCTTCTCGGCCTGCTCCAGCGGCGTGGGCGTCCACGAGGCATACTCGAGCAGGAACTGCCGCCGATAGGCGTAAATCCCCAGGTGCAGGAGATACGGCAGTGCCGCCGACGCCCCCGTCGGCGGAATGCCCGCCAGTGAGGGCACTGGCGGCACAGGGTCGCGGTGATACGGAATCGGCGACCGTGAGAAATACATTGCGTGGCCGCCCTGGTCGGTGATGCACTTGACCAGATTGGGGTTGGCGGGGTCGGCTCCGGCCGGGAATGGCGTGGCGGCGGTGGCCATGTCGTCATCGGTGCTTTGCAGGCGGGCGATGAGGTTGTCGATGATGCTGGGTTCGATTTCCGGTTCGTCGCCCTGCACGTTGACCACGATGTCATCGGACAGGGCGCGGGCGACTTCGGCGATGCGGTCGGTGCCGCAGGCGTGGTTTGGGGAGGTCATCAGGCAATGAGTACCGAAAGGGCGCAGGGCGTCGATGATGCGCGGGTCGTCCACGGCGACGATTATCTCGCGTACCCGCTGGCACTTACGGACCTGATCGACGACGTGCTGGACCAGCGGCCGGCCGGTATCTGCGGCGATAATCTTGGCGGGGAAACGTGTGGAGGCGTAGCGGGCGGGGATGACGACGGCGGCAGTCAAAGTCGACCTCGTTTACAACTATCGGCGTTGCCTGAATTTGCGCAAAACCGCAGGGCTGTCCGCCGCTGGGCGGCTGGGTGGCCTGACGGCATGGGCGAGATCAGGAAACGGCCGAAAGGAACCAACTTCAAACTGCGGAGCAAGTGTATTAAGAAGGGGTCGGGGTGTCAAATTTCGCGGATTAGTTGATTAGTTGCCAGTTGATAGTTGGCAGTTCACAACCCTTTCTGCTCGCGGTCTTTCACCTCCAGCGAGACGCCGTCGGCCCGCAGCCGCGCCTGGACCTCGGCGACGGCAACCTCGCGCGGCAGCTTGCCCTGCCGGGCCGCCAACGAGGCTGTTACACCGGCCGCGTGGCCGGTCGCCATGCAGTTGCCCATGCTCTTGCCCGCGGCGGCGGCCACATGCGTCGCCGAAATACACCGTCCGGCCATCAGCAGCCCGTCCACCTTTTCCGGCAGCAACGCCCGTAGCGGCACATCGTGAACCTTCATGCTGGTGAACGTCGCGCCCTTCAACCCGCCGGGATCCAGGAACCCGCTGCGCCAGGCGATCGCATCGTCGAACGCCCGGCCGGTCTGCGCATCCTCTTCGGTCAGCACATACACGCCCTTGACCCGGCGCGTCTCGCGCACGCTGACCTGCGGCCCGCTGCCGATCCACTCGATCCGCTGCAATTCCGGCCGGTCCGACTCGCGAATCGCCTGCACCATCTGTAGCGCCTGCCGCCGACTGAACGCCTCAGCTCGGGTCCGCTCCTCGATGTCCGTCGCATCCACGCGCCCCAGATCGGCCGTGCCGGAGTGGTTGATGTACCAGCTCGTGCTGTGGGCGATCTGGTTCACCTCCAGAAACCCGGCCGGCACCAGCGGGTATTTCTTCTTCGCGTTGCGGATCGCATCGCGCACATCCGCGTATTTCACCTTGCTCTTGTCGATGTTGGTCAGGGCCAGCGAGAGCGTCATGGGCATCAGCTTCTCCGGGTCCTTCATGGTTTCGGCGCCGGCATAGAAGGCGACATCCGCATCGCCGGTGCAGTCCACCACGGCCTTCGCCCGGATCGCCAGCAGCCCCTGCTTGCTGGCGATCACCACGCCGGCCACGCGGCCGTTTTCCACGATCGCGTCGGCCGCCCGCACGTGCAGCAGGTAGCGGCAGCCGACTTCGTCCAGGGCGTCGAGTACGGCCACTTTTGTGTACTCGACGTTGCACCAGAGTTCGTGCTTGCCGATGCGCACCGCCTGATCGCCGTAGGTCTGGAGCTTCTGGATCAGCAGTTCATGCACGGCCGACCGCGGTCTGCCGTTGGGCCGCACCTGGTTGATGGGCATGCCCAGTGCCCACGCGGCCACGCCGCCGAAGAACGAGTGGTTCTCGATGAGGAGCGTCTTGACGCCGGTGCGCGCCGCCCCGAGCGCGGCGCCGATGCCGGCCGGGCCGCCGCCGACCACGAGCACGTCGACGGACGCGAAGAGCGGTTGCCTGGAGGCGGCCTGGGCCTGTGCGGGCGCAACCGACGTCCCCGCCGCGCTGGCAAGACCGGCCGCGAGCAACTTCCGACGGGTGACGGGACGGGCGTGTTTCATCATGTCTCTTGCTACCGGTGCTACCGGGAGGGCGTTATCGGCGGTTCGGAGTTCACAGTTCGGAGTGCATAGTTCGGAGTTGACGCTTTAGCGTGTCTTCTGACGGCATCGTGAAGAAGACACGCTAAAGCGTGAACTCCGAACAGGCGGACAGGCGGACAGCGCTGGGGCATTCCCATCCCCTCGCCTCGCGGGTATATAACAACAGACCATTCTGGGAGGCCGACCATGCTTCGCCGTCTCTTGCTGACTGTCGCCGTTGTCGCCACGACGTTCTCGTGCGCTGCCCAGCCGGTTTCGCTTGCGGGCAGATGGCGTTTCGCTCTGGATCGTCAGGATGCCGGCATCAACGAAAGATGGTTCGCGAAATCACTGGAGCGGCAGATCTCGCTGCCGGGGGCGCTGCAGAACCAGGGTTTTGGCGACACGCCGGGCCCCGAGACCAAATGGACTGCCAGCCTGGATGAGCGCGAATGGCGGGCCGATCCGCGGGCGCAGAAATATCTCAAGCCGGACAACTTCAAGATGCCGTGGTGGCTGCAGCCGGAGAAGCACTACGTCGGCGTGGCCTGGTATCAGCGCGACGTCGATATCCCGGCGGACTGGGCGGGCAAACGCGTGTTGCTGACGCTGGAGCGTCCCCATTGGGAAACGCGCGTGTGGCTCGACGGGCAAGAGCACGACGCCAACAACAGTCTGTCGACCGCGCACGTGCATGACCTGGGCATTGGCGTGGCGCCGGGCAGGCACACGCTGAGCATCCGCGTGGACAACCGCATGATCGTCGATGTGGGAAACTGGGCCCACAGCGTCACCGACCACACGCAGGGCAACTGGAACGGGATCGTCGGGCGGATCGAGCTGTCGGCCGGTCCGGCCGTGTGGATCGAGGATGTGCAGGTGTTCCCGAGCATGGCAAAACACGCCGTCACCGTCAAGGTGAAGATCGGCAACGCCACGAAGAAGACTGGCAAGGGTGTGCTGGCTGTCGGTGGCGAAAGACGCGAGGTTGCCTGGGACGAGGCCGGTGGCACGGCCCAGATCGAACTCGATCTCGGCGCTGCTGCCATGGTCACTTGGGATGAGTTCTCGCCGGCCCTCCACACGCACACGGCGTTGCTCAAGGGCGATGGCGTTGAGGATCGGCGCGACGTGACGTTCGGCCTGCGCGAACTCGGCATCGACGGCACGCAGTTCACGGTGAACGGCCGGAAGATGTTCTTCCGCGGCACGCTCGAGTGCTGCATCTTCCCGCTGACAGGGTATCCGCCGACGGACGTGGAATCGTGGAGCCGGATCATCTGCATCTGCAAGGCCCACGGGCTGAACCACATTCGCTTCCATTCGTGGTGCCCGCCGGAAGCGGCCTTTGCGGCCGCGGACGAACTGGGGTTCTACTACCAGGTCGAGATCGCCGCCTGGTGCGAGGTCGGCAGCGGCAAATCCGTGGACAAATGGCTCTACGAGGAAGCGCACCGCATCCTCAAAGCGTACGGGAATCATCCATCCTTCATGCTCATGCCCTACGGCAACGAGCCGAGCGGCAGGAATAGCGCCGACTATCTCGCCAAGTGGGTGACCTACTGGCGCGGGCAGGACAATCGCCGGCTGTACACCAGTGGCTCGGGCTGGCCGCAACTTGCGGAGAATCAGTACGACGTCTACCAGCCGCCGCGCGGGCCCAAGGGCTGGGGCGGCAGGGACTATCGCGCCGACATCGCAAAACTGCGCGTCCCGGCCATCGTCCACGAGATGGGCCAGTGGTGCGTCTTCCCCAACTTCGACGAAATGGCCAAGTACACCGGCCCGCTCAAGCCGAAGAACTTCGAGATCTTCCGCGACTGGCTGACCGAGTCGGGCATGATCGACCAGGCGCATGACTTCCTGATGGCGTCGGGGAAACTACAGGCGCTGTGTTACAAGGAGGAGATCGAGGCGGCCCTGCGCACTCCCGGCATGGCCGGCATCCAACTTCTCGACCTGCACGACTTCCCCGGCCAGGGCACGGCGCTGGTGGGCATTCTCGATCCGTTCTGGGACAGCAAACCGTATTTCACGCCGCAGCAGTTCAAGCGGTTCTTCAACTCCACGGTGCCGCTGGCCCGGCTGCCCAAACGCACCTGGACCAGCGCCGAAAAGTTGACGGCCGACGTCGAACTGGCCCACTTCGGCCCGGCGCCGCTGGCCGATGCGGTCGCCCAATGGAAACTGGTGGACCGTGCCGGGGCGGCCGTCGCTTCCGGCGAGTTGCCTGGCAAGCCGGCCCCGCTGGGCAATGGCACCGTTCTGGGGTCGATTTCGGTTGATCTGTCACCACTGCCGCTCGGCCAGTACCGCCTGGTCGTCGGTCTGAAGAACACCCAGTTCGAGAACGACTGGAACATTTTCGTCTACCCGGCGCAGGTCCCGGCCGAGCCGGCCGATGTTCTCGTGGCCGCCAATTTCGACGAAAAGGTCGAAGCGAAGCTTGCTGAGGGCGGCAAGGTGCTGCTCGTGCCGAATCCGTTGAAACTGTCGCGCGACTTCCCGCGCGGCAGTTTCGAGCCGGTCTTCTGGAACCGGGCCATGTTCAAGACCCAGCCCCGGCATATCCTTGGGCTGCTCTGCGACCCGAAGCATCCGGCGCTGGCGCTGTTCCCCACCGACTACCACGCCGAATGGCAGTGGGAAGACCTGCTCAACCAGTCGCGCTGCATCCGGCTGGACTCGCTGCCGAAGGAACTCAGGCCCATCGTGCAGCCCATCGACGACTGGAACACCAGTTGGCGGCTGGGGCTGGTGTTCGAGTGCCGCGCCGGCACGGGCAAGGCGATCGTCTGCTCGGCGGACATCAGCAGCCGCCTGAGCGAGCGCCCGGCCGCCCGCCAGCTCCGATCCAGCCTGCTGGCGTACATGGCCGGCCCGCAGTTCGACCCCAAGGTGCAGGTTCCGGCCGAGGCGCTCAAGGAACTGCTTTCCACGAAGACCAGGTCGCGCCTGCTGGACCTCGGCGCCAAGGTCATCGCCGCTGACAGCCAGGAAGGTGGCTTCGAGGCCGCCAATGCGCTCGATGGGGAAACGGCTACGATGTGGCACACCCGTTACACGCCGACGCCCGTGCCCATGCCGCACTGGATCGTGATCGACCTCGGCAAACCGATGACCGTGAAACAGGTCATGGGACTGCCTCGCCAGGACGGCAATCCCAACGGCAAAATAGCGCAGTGTGAAGTCTACCTGAGTGACGACAACAAGACCTGGGGCCAGCCCGCCGCCGCGGCCACCTGGAAGAACGCTGACGACTGGCAGACGGCCGCCCTGAAGACACCGTCCAAAGGCCGATACATCAAGCTCCTGGTGAAATCCGAAGTTCGCGGCCAGCCGTTCGCCTCGCTGGCGGAGATCGACGCGGTGGTGGAGTAGCGGGTGATCCTGCCGAGACCGCCATCGGGGGCGCACACGTCCGCGCGATTTGCCTGCGGCCCCCGAACTGTCCATCTCCCGCTGAGGACCGGCGCATCAACAACTGTCGGACGATTCGCTCTGGGTGCCACGGCTTGGCTACTGCAAGCCGTGTCTGCGTGACCGCGAAGCACGGCTTGCAGTAGACAAGCCGTGGCACCCAAAATCGCGGCAGTTGTTCCTGCGCGAATCCTTAACCGCACCCCCTTGTTGTCCGATCAACCGTATGCAGGAGGCACGCGGCCGTTGCCGCGTCCGTTTGTACCGGTTGCCATACTGTCTTCGCCGACTTCATCCAGGAGGCATCATGCGCCATCAGTCTGTCATCGCCGCTCTCATCGCAGCCGGCTGCATTTTCGCGCTTCCGGCGGCGGCCGCTCCGATAATCTACGTACACGATGCCCATGCCACGCTCGCCATGCTGGATCTCTCCACCGGCGCCTCCAGCGTCATCGGCACGCTGCCCTCCGTCATGACCGACATCGCCCTCTCTCCGTCCGGCGAGTTGTTCGGCGTCGATCTCAACTCATTGTGGCGGATCGACCTGACCACCGCCCAGGGGACACGCGTCGGAAGCACGGGCTATACGCTGAACGCGCTTACCTTTGCCCCCGACGGCACGCTCTATGCCGCAGGGCTTGACCGTCTGGTCACCCTGGACACGACCACCGGCAGCGCCACCAGCATCGGCATCATCGACCCCTACGGTTCCGCCGGCGACCTGGTCTTCGACTCCGCCGGCCAGCTCCTGCTCACCACCACCGACAACAACCTCCTCCGCCTCGATCCGCACACCGCCAGCCCCACGCTCATCGGCCACCTCGACCACACGAACGTCTTCGGCCTGGCCATGGTCGATGGCACCCTCTACGGCGTCTCCGATTCCGAGCGAGTCAGCTTCACCATCGACCCCGCGACCGCCGCGACCGGCCCGGCAACGGCGTTGCCGCCCTCGCTCGTTGGCGCTTATGGCGCCACCTCCAGTGCCAGCAACAACCCCGTCGCCGCGGCGGTTCCCGAGCCCGCCGGCCTGTGCCTGCTGGCCGCCGCCGTGCTGCTCCTGCCGCGCCGCCGCAGGTAGGGTGGGCACCGCCCACCAGCTCGACGCGGTAAGGACCGGCGTAACAACGCTGTCGGGCTTTCGCTCCGGGTGCCACGGCTTGTCTACTGCAAGCCGTGCTTCGCGGTCACGCAGGCACGGCTTGCAGTAGACAAGCCGTGGCACCCAAAATTTGGACGGTTGGTCCGGCGCGAATCCTAAGCCCGATGTCGGATGCCGCCATCGATGAACCGAAGGCGTCGTTTCCGAAGTGCGCGGGCGGAGGAATTTCACATGGCTCGGCCAGCATGGCAACACGGTCTACGACAACAGCAAATTCATTGCGGCGAATCCGGCCAATCCGCCGTACGGCCCTCCGCAGGCGTATCACCACTGGGGCGAGCCGCTCTGGGGTTACTATCTCAGCACCGACGAGGCCGTCATTCGCAAACATGCCCAGATGCTCGTCAACGCGGGCGTGGACATGGTCTTTCTCGACACGACAAACGCGGTCACCTACGACAAAGTGGTGCAGACCGTCTGCCGCGTCTGGAGCGACATGCGACGCGCCGGGCAACCCACGCCGCAGATCGCGTTCATCACCTGGACCAAAAGCGGCCAGACCGTCAAACGCCTCTATGACACGGTGTATGCATCCAAAGAATACGCCGATCTCAGGTTCCACTGGAAGGGCAAGCCGCTGATCCTCGCGAAGCAGGCGGAGTTTCCGCCCGAGTGCAGGGATTTCTTCACCATCCGCGAGAGCTGGGCCTGGACCAAAGGCCAGAAATGGTTCGGCGATGGCCGGGACAAGTGGGCCTGGATCGACAACCACCCGCAGAACCCCGGCTGGCATGACAGCCCCGACAAGCCGGAGCAGATCAGCGTGTGCGTGGCCCAGCATCCCGTGTCGAACATCGGCCGGAGTTTCCACGATGGCAAGGAGCCGCCGCCGGCGCAGTGGCAGAGCGAGCAGGGGCTGTGCTTCGCCGAGCAATGGAAGCGGGCCATCGAGGTCGATCCGGAGTTTGTGCTGGTCACGGGATGGAACGAATGGATCGCCATGCGGTTCGTCTCGAAGAACGGCGGCCAGTCGTTTCTTGGCAAGGCGCTGCCGCCCGGCGGGTCGTTCTTCGTCGACCAGTACAGCCCCGAGTTCAGCCGCGACATCGAGCCCGTGAAGGGCGGATTCGGTGATAACTACTACTATCAGCTTGTAAGCAACATCCGCAAGTACAAAGGCGTGCGGCCGATCCCCGGCGTGCTGTCCCGGCCCATCACCATCGACGGCAAGTTCGACGACTGGAAGAGCGTCGAGCCCGAGTTCCGCGATGCGATCGGTGATCCGGTGCATCGCAACGATCCTGGTTACAGCGGCGCAGGACCGTACGTGAACAACACTGGCCGGAACGATATTGTGGCCGCCAAGGTCAGCGTCGATCAGGACAACGTCTATTTCTATGTCCGCACGAAGGACAAACTCACGCCCGGCACCGACCCCAACTGGATGCTGCTCTTCCTCGACGTGGATGCGAATCCCAAGACCGGCTGGCTCGGCTACGATTTTGTCGTCAACCGCACCGGCGTGACGCCCGGCACGACGACCATCGAGAAGAACGTCGGCGGCAAGTACGAGTGGGGCGGCGCCGCGAAGATTCAATACGCGGCGGCCGGAAACGAAATGGAACTCGCCATCCCGCGCAGCGTGCTGGGCATCAAGACATTCCCCGCGACGATCGACTTCAAATGGGCCGACAACATCCAGCAGACCGGTGACGCGGCCGACTTCGACCTCAACGGCGACGCTGCCCCCGACGGCCGGTTCAACTTCCGCGCCCGCCTGAACAGTGCGGCGCTGGGGAGGTGATTACGTCGTCAACACCGACAACTCCACCTCGCAATTCAGCACCTTATCCCGCACGCCCTGCACACTGTCGATGACATACGCGTCGTAGCCGGCGCCGCCGTCGAGCGTGTCGCCGCTCGCCAGGTCGCCGGCGATCAGCACGTCGTCGCCGTCGCCGCCCGACAGGTAATCGTTGCCCGGCCCGCCAACCAGCACGTCGTTGCCGCCCATGCCGTAGAGCGAGTCGTTGCCCGGCCCGCCGATCAGGGTGTTGGCCAGGTTGTTGCCGACGATCTTGTCGTTGCCCGAGCCGCCGATGATGATCTCGACGTCGTTGAGCACGTTGTCGTTCTCGGCCGCCACCCCGGGCGCCGCGCGGCTGCCGTCGTTGGCCTTGCCGTCGAGGGTGATGGTCAGGGCCTCGGTGCGGGATGAATAGTCGGCGGTGTCGATCCCGGATCCGCCGGAGACGACGTCCTTGCCGTGGCCGGGGCGCAGCACGTCGTTGCCGGCATCGCCCGAAAGCGTGCAGGGGTGGTCCGAGCCGACCAGCGTGTCGTTGCCCGCGCCGCCGTAGAGCGTGGCCGGCAGGGTGACGTTGGGCGTGAGCGTGATCAGGTCGTTGCCTTCCATGCCCATGACCTGGATCGACTTCACCTTGCGCAGCGGCGTTGTAAAGGTCGAGTCGTCGATTGTCGCCGTCAGGGAGGTGGCGTTCTGGTCCACGGTGATGACATTGTTGGCCTTGTCGCCGCGAACGATCAGAATGCTTCCATCGACCGAGACTGACAGCGACAACAGCCGGCGGGGTTCGAGTTGCTGGATCATGTTGAATAGATTCGGCGAGGTTTCGGATCGCTCTGCAACCAATTCGGCGAAAACGGACCAGCCGCTCCGCAGGTAATGGATCGGGAAGCGGTACGCTGTCGTTATCGGACGCGGCGGGAAAGTGGAGCCGACGCCCTCGTCGGCTGGGCGCCAGAACGTCGTTCGAAGATGCCGGTGAGGGCACCGGCTCTACTGCTTGAGCGGAATCGGGAACGTTCGTCCTGCTGGATTCGTGAGGAATGACAACAAGGATGACAGACAGGAATCGCAGAAAGGATGACAGACAGGAATGTCTGTCCTACCGGTTGACCGCATGTGCAAATGGCTGACCATCGCCGCCGTCGTGCTCATCACCATCGGCGCGTTCGCTTTTCGCAAACCCAGGCTCGACCTCCGCATTTTCCACCAGGACGAGGCCATCCACTGCTACCGCCTTCAGGAGATCCGCGTCGAGGGCGTCTACAAGTACATTCCCAGCGAGTACCACGGACCTACACTAAACTACTTCACGTTTCCCGTGCTCTGGCTGACCGGGGCCAACGACTGGCTCAAGGCGACCGAATGGCACTATCGGATGGTGACCGTTTTCTTCGGCACGGCCCTGGTCCTGTCGGTGCTGCTCCTGCGCGATGGCTTGGGGAACGTCGCCACCGTTTTCGCGGCGCTGCTGGTCGCCGTGTCGCCGGCGATGGTCTTCTACAGCCGCTACTACATCCAGGAGATGCTGCTGGTCTTCTTCATGGCGCTGGCGATCGGCGCGGGATGGCGGTGGTCGCGGTCGCAGCGGTGGGGGTGGCTGGTCATTCTCGGGGCGTCCATCGGCTTCATGCACGCCACGAAGGAGACGTTCATCATCAATCTCTTCTCGGCGGCCGTGGGCGTCGGTGCCGCCTGGGTGATGACCCGCGGCGCACGCTCCGTGGCACGGGCTTCCAGCCCGTGGTGTCGGTACTCCGACACATCCTTGTCGTCCGGTAAAATGGCTGCGCCCGCGGGCATCCTCCGCCCGCGCGCGTGGATCATCACGCTCGCCACGGCGGCCGTGGTCTCGGTGGTTCTCTTCTCCAGTTTCTTCCACTACTGGCGCGGCGTCGTCGATTCGATCCTGACGTACAAGGTCTATTTCTCCCGCGGGGCCGGCGTGAACACCGACCATGTCCACGAGTGGTGGTATTACTTCCAGGTTCTCTTCTGGCATGAGTCCCGCGGAATGCCGGTGCGCACGGAGATGGCGATTCCGGCGCTGGCGCTGGTGGGATTTGCATATGCACTCTGGCCGCGACGGTCTACCCTTGCTCTCCCGTCGGGAGAGAGCATTCCTCAACTCCCTCTCCCTTCGGGAGAGGGCCGGGGTGAGGGTCTGGTTCAATCCCCGTTGCCGAAGGGCTCGACGGTTCTTCCGGGCAATGATGATCTGTCGGAGGACCGACACCACAGGCGAGACGCCTGTGCTACAGATTGCGCCGGCCGGCTGTTCCTGCTCCGCTGGCTGGCCATCTACACCCTGGTGCTCATGGCCGTCTATTGCCGCATCAGCTACAAGACGCCGTGGTGCGCGCTGGGGTTTCTTCACGGCATGATTCTCCTGGCCGGCGTGGGCGCGGCCGCCATCATCCATCTCGGAGGCCGGGTTGCTCGATGCTGCGCCGTCTTCGTGGCACGGGCTGCCAGCCCGTCTCTCGCGGTGCCCCGCGGCGGCGAGGAGATTCGTGCATCTGTCGAGCCGGTTTCGGGCGAATGTGCCGGCGTACCGGCACCACGGGCTGGAAGCCCGTGCCACGATTTCCAGCCGGGCGCGGTTATCACCCAGACGATCCTCGCCGTCATTCTGCTGCTGCCCATCGGGTTCATGCGCTACAAGAACCGGCGTTTCGACCTGGCTTACCAGGCATACGATTACAGTTTCAATCCGAAGCGTGTCGCCGCCAGCCCCTACAATTTCAACCCCCACATTTACGGCCACACGTCCACCAAGGTCAGGGAACTTATCGAGCGGGTGAATGAGATTGCCCGCGTCTGGCCGGCCCACGAGAAGATCAGCATCGAGGTCACCACCAACGACTGCTGGCCGGTTCCGTGGTATCTGCGGCAGTACATGAATGCCCGCTTCCCCGGCGTGCGTCCGTTTGTCTCGCCCGCACTGGTGATCACCAACGCCAGGAAGAACGAAGTGCCGCTGCCGGCCGACCTTGAGGAGAACTACCGGCCCGACTATTTCGGCCTGCGCCGGGAGGAACTGCTCATCCTCCACGTTCGCAACGACGTCTGGGCGAAGTTCATCGAATCGCGCAGGACGCCGGCGAAATGACCGGCCACCGGCGGCTGCCCCCGGAGCCCGTGCATCCAGATGTCCATGCGGATGTAGATTTGTCGGCGGGCTCCTCCGTGCGATAATGTCGTAAGCAAGAGTCGGTCGTCGCGATCGCCGCCCGGCGCCGCCATACAGAGTCCTGTGCATCGAGCCGTTAACCCGCCCGTCGACAAAAAAGCCAATCAAGTGGTCTATTGACCCGTGTCGCAGAAATGAGGCATTCTACTTTCCGCCGAGCCATGGCATTTGTGCCTCCAGGTTCGGCGGGAGAGTCGTATGCGAGAGCAGTCTGCAAATTCGGGATTCATCTTTCGCGTCGAGGAAACATCCGCGGTCGCAGAGGAATCCCCTCAGTCGGTCGCATTGCCGCCGGGCGCTTCGCGGTTGCGATTCGATGGGGAACGGGGGCTGGGCCTTGATCCCGCGTCGGCCGGCATCGCCGAAGGGACCGTCGTCGAGCCGCTCGCGCTCCGGCGGCGCAGCGTCGTGCTGCTGGTGACACACACCGGCCGGTCGCCGCGGGTCAATGGCCAGCCCGTCCCGCGCGTTGCCGTTCTCAAGGAGAACGACCACCTGTTGCTCGACGGCGCCGCCGGCACGCTGCTGCTGGTCCGCGATGCCACGCCTTGCATTGGCCCGGCGCCGGCCGACTTCATCGGCCACCCTTGCCCCTTCTGCCGCGTCCCGTTTGATTCGGGAACACGGGTGCTTCTCTGTGTGTGCGGCCAGCCGCTGCACTTTGCAGACCCCGGCGCCGGCGAGGACCGGCTGGAGTGTGCCCGGCTGGCCGCCGAGTGCCCGGTTTGCGGCCGGCCGATCGGGCTTCCCGTCGCCGGCGACGGAGGAGTACACCATGAATAGGAACACCAGCGCATTCCGTACCCAGAAGGCGAAGCTTGCCTCCGCTCTTCAGAGCGTCGGCCGGGCTCGGTTGCCGGCGTTCTACGGGCT
>JBIOJL010000112.1:0-14694 GCA_044450885.1 Tepidisphaerales bacterium | reverse complement strand
TCCCGCCGCCCTGCGTCAGCGGCTGCTGGAGCACATTGCCGAAGTGGTCCAGGCGACCAGCAAATACGGGTTCGACGAGTATGATGTGACCAACGAACTCCGCCAGCTTCACGACTTGACTGACATCCTCGGTCAGGACGTGGTGGCCGAGTGGTTCCGCACCGCCCGCAAGTACACGACGGCGAGGCTGGCGCTGAACGAGAATACGATTGTCGAGAATGGCGGGAAGACAGCAACCGAGCAGGAACATTTCGCGAAGATGATCCAACTGCTGATCGATGCGAAGGCGGGGCCGGATGTCATCGGCATCCAGGGGCACTTCGGCGATTCTCTCACCCCGCCCGACCGGGTCGTGGAGATCCTCGATCGCTTCGCCAGATTCGGCAAGCCGATCCACATCACCGAGTTCGACGTTGAACTTCGGGACGAGCAGGCCCAGGGCGACTACATGCGCGACTTCATGACCGCGGTGTTCAGTCACCCGGCCACCGAGGCGTTCACGCAATGGGGCTTCTGGGAAGGCCGCCACTGGAAGCCGCAGTGCGCCATGCTCCGCAAGGACTGGACGCTCAAACCCAACGGCCAGGCGTACATGGATCTGGTGTTCAAGCAGTGGTGGACCGACGTGAACGGAAAGACGGCGGCCGACGGCACGCTCGCCGTTCGGGGCTTTCTCGGTGATTACCAGATTACCGTGACCAGCGGCGGCCGCATCGTCACGGCCGGCGCCAAGCTGCCTGCAACCGGAAGCCGCCTCACGATCAAGGTGGAATAATCCTGGATTCCGGCGACCGCTTGCCCGACCCCGTCCATACCAACGGAGGTACTGGTTCGAAGCCGAACGCGATCGTCGGGGTGCCGGCGCCGACCTCCGTGATTTGGCGGTATTGTAGTCGGGCGCTCGCAAACGACCTTCACTTCGCGAACGCGGCGTCCCCGGGCTGGGTGCGAAGGAATGCAGCAACACGATGCGCCAGGGCGTCGGACACGAGCAATCATGCGTTCTGCGCCACCCATCGCGGATCATTCAGAGCCGCCTCAAGCTCGGCTCCCGCGAGCCGGGCATGGTGTTGTCCCTCGGTGATCGCCGCGAACCACACGGCGAGTTCACACCGCAGATCCTCCGGCCACTCCGGGTAACCACCCAAGCGTGAGAAGCATTCCTTGAGTCGTTTGGCGCCAGCGATGTCGCGCCCCATCTGCTCAGGGAACGTGCCGTTGAGATTATCGCTGTCGCCATTCACGCATACCAGATACCGCCCCAGTTCCCGTAGTAGTCGCAGACGAGCGGCGCTGAGCTGCCGCAACAGACCGCGCCTCTCTTCTTCCTGCGACGCGTGCGCCAGTTTCTGGACCTCGCCTGCCGCCTGCTGCGCGGCCTGCTGCTCGGCAGCCGTCCAGGCCGATGGGTCTGGATAGTTGCCATCCCATGCCTCAACCAGTTCGCGAAGCTGCCCCATCGACTCCACCGGCGTCGCGCCGTCGGCCGACACCCAGAACGCTAGGGAGCGACGGAACGAGCCCGTCTGTGCTGAGGCGATCACCAATGGCAGACGTTCCCCTGGCCGCCACATGCCATCGGCCAATTCCTTCAGTGCCGGCTGCAACGGGCACAACGGCAGCAGGCGCCGGTCTGTCTCGACAGCGTCCTGGTTCTTTCCGAACCGGACCTTTGCGGTCGCACCACCGGAGACTGTAACGACGCCGCCCTTCTCCACAGCCTTCGGGCCAAAGCTGCCGTCGAGCAGCAATAGTGCCTCGACAAGATGCTTCCGACCCATCGGGGGTTTCGGCACAGGTGTATTGTCGGGAGGGTTTTCGATGTAAGTCTCGGCCGGAAGGGCATCTTTTTCAGCTTCGCGCGCCATTGCCTTCAGCGATTCCAAGTCATCTTGATCTGCCATCAACATCTGCCGGGCACGCGAAAGGACCGGCTGCATGGCCCCCACAAAATGCTCGAAGAGGTGGCACCGGTCCCGCAACACACCGTACACCCGTTCGTCAACGCTGTGCGCCAGGAACATGTTGACAATGTGGATCTCGGCGTACTGCTGGCCGATGCGGTCGATACGGCCGATCCGCTGCTCGACTTTGCTCGGGTTCCACGGCAGATCGTAGTTCACCAGCGCACCGGCCGCTTGAAGATTCAGGCCCTCGCTGGCCGCGTCGGTACAGATGATGATCCTGAGTTGGCCGGATCGCAACCGGCGCGTGATCTCATCCTTGCCAACGATCTTCCACTGCTCACCATCCAATACCTGCCCACCGTCGCCGCTGTAACAGCCCATCGCTGCCCCGTAGTGGTCGGCGAGGCTTTCACGGAGATAGACCATCGTGTCCACATACTCGGTGAAAACCAGCACGGATCGCCCGTCATCGGTCAGTTGACGGAGCAGACCGAAGAATTTGTCTCGCTTGCTATCGGTGGCGCCCAGCGATTCAAGTTGCTGCAAGAACCGGTCCACGTCGGCCAACTCCTTACGGGCCGTCTCGGGGTTCTGTGGCAGTGCAAGCGATATCTTGCCCTCGCCTTCGGGCATGTCGTCCGCCGCGATGGCTTCGGGTACGTCGGCTGTTTGCAGCGTCAGGTCATACGCGCGCTGGCCGATAACCTGGAGTAATCCATCCCGCCGCCGTTTGAGGCTCTGCTTCAGAGACGCCGGCGAACTCGACGCCCGACGACGGTAGATCGTCATCACAAAGCCCTTGCCGGGCTTCTCACCTTCCAGTTCCTTAAAGCGACGGTCAATGTACCGTATGATCGCATCGTAAACACTTCGTTCCCGCTGATCCGCGAAATCGAACTGTCTGTCCATAACCTGCCGGTCGCCGGCGGACGGCCCACGAGGCCCAACTCGTGATAGCGCCGGAGTGTGGCGCGCGTGTTGCGGTGCATGCGACGCGGAAGGGGCGAAGAAGCCCTCAGCCATTGTGTAATCATGGGGCGCTGCGAGGGACGTGCGAACGCCAGATCCTGGGCCAGTTCTTGCGGGTCCACCATCGACAGAGACCCGTCCGTCAGTTTCGGGAAGTCCTGATCCGTCACCGCCAGCGATGCGGCCCGTAGCGCAGTCTTCTTGTCACAATAGCCATCGACGATGCGAGCGAGGGTGTCGTAGTAACCCCGGACGCCAGCGAAGTCTGCCAGCCAGTCGCCACCCTCGCCGAGCACTGAGAGCAAATCCCACGGCTCCCACGGATGCGTCTGCATTGGCGTGGCACTGAGGAGAACAATGCTCCGCGCCCTGCGATGGAATTGCCGTCGGCGCAGCAGGCCCAGCAGCAGGTTGGCGCTGCTAAACTCCCCCTCAACCTGCTTGGCGCGCCGGGCCGCATGGGCTTCGTCAAGCAGCACCACATCCCACGGCGACGCGGCCAGCAGGATCGGCACGTTGTTCTCCGTCCGGGCCGTTTCCCGGCTGACCAACAGGATGTCCTGCCGGAGCGCTTCGGCCAGACCATCCACCCTCTGTTGCCGATCATCCGGCCAGACCAGCAAGTTGATCCCCTCCAGACGCGGCACCACCAGGGCGCCCTTCTCGCGCAGTTCCGCCTGCCACTGCTTCAGCAGCCCGGCCGGCGCCAACAGCAGAGCACGCTTTACACCCCGCCCCGCGAGAAGTCGGCGGAGCACGCCGATGGCTTCGATCGTCTTGCCCATGCCGACTTCGTCGCACAGCAGCCGACCGGCTGGCCATGCCTGCGAAGTTTCCTCCACGACGCTCCGCTGGTGGGGCCAGAGGTCCACCATCAACGTGGCATCGCAGGCGGCCTCGCCATTGGGCAGATAGGGCGCCTCGACGATGAACTTCCAGACCATCGCCGCTTTCTGGCGCGCCAGTGCGTTCGACGGCTCCAGAGTCGGCGGCTCCGCCGGCGCAAGTTTGATGAGCTTCAGGCGTAGCGCCTCCGGCAGGCTCACGGTATGAACGTCCGGATGCACGTCGCCCCAGAGCGCCTTGAACTCAGCCTCGAAATTCGCCAGACGCTCCGTGTCCTCCCAACTCGTCGAAACCTCCAACTGCTCGTAGTTGGCGGTCAGCCCGGCGGCCGACTCGTTGCCGCTGCCATTGAACACCACCGCATCACCCTGTCCGGGAACGGCATCGTCGTACATGATCCCGAACTTGGCGTGGACGATTCCCGTCCCATGCCGCATCACCCCAACGCGAATCTCCAGCAGACCGGCGTTCACCAGCCATGCGAGCATCGCCAGTCGCTGCTTTTCCAGAACGTCCTTCGCCGGCTTGAACCGCCTACGCAGCGCGTCTTCGAGTTTCGACGTGTCGCCCGTTTCCATCAGGGCCTGCACATCCTGTGTTTCCAGGTGCTCGTTAACGACCAGTCTCGCCGCCGGCCGCGGCGCCTCGTCGCCCAGCGATATCAGCCGCTCGATCAGGCCGGCGAAACCGCGGGCGGCGGCTGCAAGCACGCTGCTGGAGAAGTACGCACAGGAACGGTCGTAGCGAACCGCAGCGCCCAGCGCCGGGACATACAACTCGTCCAGCAGCATCGGGCCGGGCCCGCGGAGGAACCGCTGCCACTTCCGGCCACGCAAACCAATCGAAGTTCCAGACCCTTGCGTGCTCATTCTTCCTCCCCCGATTCTTCCTCAGCCTCGTCGTCCTCGGCTTCGTCCGCAGTCTCTGGCGGTTCTGGGAACAGTCCGGTCTGTGACAGCGCCTTGGGTGTCCAGTCCGGCGGTTCGATTCCGAACAACGGCTTCAGTAGTGCATGCCACGCGCGAAACTCGGGGAACATCGCCGCCGCCGAGGTCTTGCCCTTCTCGTGTTTCACCGCTTCGGGAGCGGCCAAGACCAAGGCCTGCATGAGCTTGGCGACCGCCGAGTCCTTGCTCCAGTTCTGCTGCCGGGCCAGCGCCCTGGCTGAGCCCAGACCGCCGGCGCCCGCCTCAACGTATCGCAGCGCCAAGGCGTGGCTGGCGTCCAGAGCCGTGCGGAACATCGGGTCGTTGGGGTGGACCTTCAGCACTTCCTTCTTTGTCCGCTTCTTCTTCACCGTCACCGGGCCGAAGAGCGTCTCCTGCGCCTCGTCCGGTGTCAGCGCCCGTTCGCGCCGCCGCTGCTGGGCGGAGAGCATCTTGATCTTGTCGCCGGACTTGCTGACCAGGCCCGCTGCAATCACCTGCTCGACCTCCATGCCGACGGCCTTGCCCAGCAGGTGCGCCTCGTTGAAGCGGAACTCCACGGCCCCCAGCACGTCCCAGCAGAGCAGGACAAACTTGCCTTCGACTCGACGCCCTCCAGGCCGCGCTCGGCGTGCAGGTCAATACGCCACTGGCTCACGGCATCCGATGCCTCGTCGATGGCGCGATCCACACCGACCGGCTGGCCCGTGTCGGTGCGCACCTCATCGTACTGGCTGTAAACCTCCATCGCCGGGCCGAACGAGCCGACCAACTGGTCCACCGGGTTCAGGCCCTCATTCATCAGCCGCTCGGCGCTCTTGCGGGCGCGGTGTCGGATTTCCTGTTTCATCTGTTGCCCGAAGTAGCCGACACCCGCGCCGGGCGGGCGCTTCCGGGCCACCAGTATCACTGCGCTCTGGGCGGCGTTATTCTTCGCTTGGTGCAGACTGTGACAGCCTTCAGTCTTCACAGGCCATGTCGCCATGATCTTGAACCCGGAGCGAATGAGCGACATAAACAGCGCTTCCCACGCCTCCTGTTTCTTGTGGGTGAACATGACTGTCAGCACGCCGTCATTGCGGAGAATCCGCCGACACTCGGTGAAGCTGTCGGTCATCAGTCTCCGGTAGTGCTGGCGTGCTTCCGGCATCTGCTCGAAGGCATCCTGCTCGTTGGCCATCATCTGGGTTCGGCCCCCGGCCCGGTTGTCTGCGTGGAAGCCGCCATCCGCCTGATTTGCGGCGAGGACGGCCGAGCGGACCTTCTGGCCGACCTGCACATCGGTGCCCTCCCGGGCGAAGGTGCAGGCCTGGATGATGGCCTTGCCGGCGTCGAGCTGGATGGCGGGCGTGCCCTTGCCCTGATTGTCCCAGTCCACGAAATTGCAGGCGCTGGCGGTGAACTGGCCGAGGGGGCTGCGCATCCACACGCAGCGCTCGATCGGGCCCCAGAACGAGCAGTTGGACAGGCTCACTTTCCCGACTTTGACAAGGTGCTTGCCAGAACAAAATAGCCAAGCCGTGAAGACCCGAGGAGACCACCGATGAGAATTGCGATGTTGTCAGTATGGATCGCGTTGCCCATTGCCGTACTCTGCGGCTGCGATGATCGCAAACCTACAACTCCGCTCCCGACGTCAAAGGCAAGTAAGCAACCTCCCCTCGAGACGGGAGTCTGGCCCGACCGTGAAATTGTGGCCAATCCGAAGGGGTACTTGGCGTGGGCCGGCCAGGACACGGTACTCCAGATCCGATGACGATCCATCGTAACCTCTTGCCCCTTCTGTTGCTCACGTCTCTTCTGGATTGCCTTTAGTTACTCGATGAATCGCGAATACTGAACCCGGCAACTACTGCACCAAGGACAGCTATTGCAGGTCCATTCACCGCGCGTGCGTCAGTCAGGGCATGTCCCATCCCGGCAGAGTGGCTCGCCACAGGGTGGCCGGCAGGGAAGGCGGCAATTCCAAGCGATGGGAAAACACCGACGTATGGCGTAAGCGACTGGGCAATGAGCAATCGCAAGAACGCCGGCAATGGCTGCGTGAGCAACGCTGGCATCCGCACCAGTTGCGGCGAACGTCAGTTGAGTTTCGCGACCACACGGGTCACATTACCGCCGCCGTTCATCGAGCCGGCCGACCGCGAGCAGGATCCCAAAGATAATGGCCTCTGGCCTCGGTGGGCAGCCGGGAATGAAGGCGTCCACCGGCAAGACCTCGCCCACGCCGCCCGCGCTCGCATAGCTGCGCGGGACGATGCCGCCCGACGCGGCGCAGGCGCCGACGGCGATCACCACACGAGGTTCGGGGACCGCCTCGTAGGTCCGCCGGACGGCTGTCTCCAGGTTACGCGTCACCGGCCCGGTGACGATGACGCCATCGGCGTGGCGGGGCGAGGCAACGAAGTCGATGCCCAGGCGCCTGACGTCGTAGACCGGGTTCAACAGCGCGGTCAACTCCCAGTCGCAGGCGTTGCACGATCCCGAATCGAGGTGCCGCAGATGCAGCGAGCGGCCCAACGTGCGCCGAATCCGCTCGGCGACCTGCTCGCCCGAGGGCAGCGCGGGACGTTCTGCCGCACGGCCATCGGCGTCGCGCTCGACCTGGATCACCAGGCGCTCGCGGCTGCGCGCGGCCAGTTCGACTGTGCGTCCGATCTCGAAGGCTGTTTCGGGCGAGCCCTCGGCGCAGCGGCCGCAAAACAGGCACCTGGCCAGATCGATGGCGTAGCGCGACTCACCCGGCCCGCCGGTGATGGCGCCCGAAGGGCAGACCGACGCCGGCGGGAGCGCGTCGAACGGACTGCCGGGGTACACTTGCGGCGCACCGCGGAACCGGGCCGGTGGCTGCGCCGGTTGCGTCGGGTACTGGATGGTCACGACCCCGGTACGCAAGCTTCGCAGAATGGCCTTCAGCATGACGTTGCTCCCGGTGGATTGATCATCGGTCAGTACACGAGTAGCAGAGCTCGAAGCTCTTGTTGACCAAGGGGAAGTCGGGAATGATCGCACTCAGGGCGGCCAGCGGGACCGCGGGCCAGTTGGCGTAGCTCGCCGACCGCAGGTGGTACCGATCGATATGCCCCGCCGCGTCGGTCCGCAACCAGTGTATCGCGGCCCCCCGAGGCGACTCGATCGCGCTTTGACCGATGGCCCAGGGCGGCAGCAGACCCGGCAACGCGGCATAAAGCGGTCCGGAAGTCAGGCCTGAAAGCAACTCGCGCAACAACCGCATCGACTCGCGGGCCTCCGCCGCGCGCACGTTGAGCCGGGCGTGGACGTCTCCCTCGACGGCGGTCGCCACCAACACGCGGGGGCCGCCCTGGTCGGCATACGCGCCGTGGGGATGGTCGCGACGCGCGTCGCGGTTGACTCCACTGGCGCGCGCAGCCACGCCGGTCACCCCCAGGTCGATAGCGGCCTGTTGGGACAACAGCCCAGTGCCGTCCAGCCGATCGAGGACCGACGGGTTCCCCTCGATACGTTCCATCAGGCTGTCGAGCGCCTCGGCGGCCACGGAGATGGCGCCCTCGATCAACTTCGCCAGACTGGCGTCAAGGTCGAGCCGGACTCCGCCCGGCGTCAGCAGTCCGCGCAGGAACCGGTTGCCCGCCAGATTCTCGTTGACCTGCTGCAGCGCCTCTTTCATCCGCGACCCGGCGGAAGTGCCGTAGTGGTAGCTCGCGCCGGCGCTGATGTTGCCAATGTCCCCCACATGATTGTACAGCCGCTCGAGCTCGAGCGCGATGGTGCGAATCATCCGCGCCCGGCTTGGCGCCTCGACTCCGGCGATCTGCTCAACCATCTCGCAAAACCCCAGGCCGTGCGATACCGAGCACACCCCGCAGATGCGCTCGACGACGTGGAATGCGTCCAGGGCAGTCAACCCCTCGACGCGTTTCTCCAACCCGCGATGCGTGTAGAAAAGACGCGGCTCGAGGTGCAGGATCCTCTCGCCGACGGTACTGAAACGGAAGTGGCCGGGCTCGATGATGCCCGCGTGAATCGGGCCCACCGGCACCTCGAACACGCCCTCACCCTCGACGACCAGGTGCGGGAATTCCTCGGACGGCTCGACCGCCGGACGCTGCCGGGCGTCGAACCCCTTTCGCAACGGGTACAGCCCCTTTGGCCAGCCATCGTGCAGCACCAGTGGCCGGGGGTCGGGGTGGCCGGCGAACGCGATGCCAAACAGGTCCTGCGCCTCGCGCTCGTGCCAGTTCGCGGCGGGAACCTGCGCGGAAATCGACGGCAGCTCGGGCCGGGCGGGGTCGAGTGAGGCCACCAGCGTGACGAAAGTGTCGGGCAGCACGGCCGTGTCGGCGGCTCCCGGCTCGAAGATGTAGCGGACCTTGAGGTCTCGTTCCGCGGTCGCTTCCTCGTCGGTGGCGACCAGCATCGCCAGCGTCAGACCGGCCGCGCACAGCCCGGCCGCGGCGGCCGGCACATCCTCGGCGCCAGTCAACCGCACGGTGAGATCCTGCGGGCGCGGGCCGCATTCGATCCCGGCGCGATCGCCCAGCCGCGACGCCAATATCTCTTTCACAGTCGGCTTTGAAGTATCTGTCGGCATTGTGTTATCCAGGGGTGATAATCTCCGTCGCGTGCCTGAGCAGGCGGTCAAGACTTGCCGGCATGTACACTCCAAGCAGCACCATTACGGCCGCGAGCAACAGCATCCCCAACAGGGACAGTCGCGCCTCGGGCCCGCGGTCGGCGGTCTTTTCCGCGACGCCAAAGGCCATCTGCCCGACGTGGTGAATCAGGCCCGCCAGAATAATCACCACCATGCAAAGAAACACCGCCACCGCAAAATAGTGGCCCGAGGCCAGCCCCGCCCGGATCACTATGAGTTCGCTCATGAAGATGGAGAAGGGCGGTGTGCCCGCCAGCGAAAAGGCGCCCATCAGCAACAAGGTTCCGGCCCAGGGCGCGATGCGAAGGTAACCCCTCATGACGCGCATGTCCCGGCTGCCGTAACGGTGGATCGCGTCGCCGGCGATCAGGAATACCAGCGCCTTGGTCACTCCATGGTTGATGACGTGCAGCAGCGCCCCATACGTCCCCCACATCCCGCCAAAGCCCAGCCCCAGCGCGATGATCCCGACGTGCTCGACACTGTGGTAGCCCAGCAGGCGCTTCAGGTCGTGCTGGACGATGATGAAAGGCGTGGCCACGACGACCGACAGCAGGCCGAAGATGAGCAGCAGGTTTTCACTGAACGCCGGGCCGCAGGCGCTGCTCGCGATGGTGTGGAAGCGGATGATGCCGAACAGGGCACATTTGATGAGCGCCCCTGAAAGCATGGCGGAGACCGGGGTTGGCGCCTGGCTGTGGGCATCGGGCAGCCACATGTGGACCGGGGCCAGGCCCACCTTCGTCCCATAGCCCACCATCACGAAAATGAAGCCGATGCGCACAATGCCGGGGTCGAGGCTGTGGGCGATGGCGGCGATGCTGGACCAGTTCATGGCCCCGGCGACGACTCCGCCCTGGGCATGCACCGCCGCGCCGTAGATCAGCACCGTGCCGAACAGGCCGAAGGAGATGCCGATGGTGGTGACGATAATGTATTTCCACGCCGCTTCGAGGCCCAGTTTGTCGCCGTGAAAACCGACCAGGACCGCCGAGGTGATGGTCGTGCCCTCCATGGCGATCCACAGGATGCCCAGGTTGTCCGCCAGCACCGTGACGAGCATCGTGGCGATGAAGCCCTGGACCAGGGCGTAGTAGTAGGGCAGGCGGTCCTCGTGCATCGCCTTGTGGCCGATCTCCTGCCGCATCCAGCCGACCGTGGCGATCGACGTGGCCACCGCCAGAAGGCAAATGAGGAGCAGAAACAGCATGGCCAGGGCATCGGCACGGAATACTCCCGCGGCACTAACCGGGCCGCCCAGAGAGACTCGGTGGGCGATGGTCAGGGTCAGCCCCAGGACGGCTGCCGAGGCGCCCACGTCGAGCGCGGCCAGCAGCCGCCGTCCGCGCACCAGAAGCATGCACAGCCCCGCGGCGACGGGGACAAGCGGCGTGATCCACAGCAGGCTGGACGTCATAGTCAACCCTTCAGGCTTTCGAGATCGGAGATGTCCGTGTCAACGTCGGAACGGACCCGCAGGACCATGACGCCCATGACCAGCGCGCCCAGGACTACATCCAGAATCACGCCGATTTCGATGATGAGCGGCATCCCCTGACTGACCGCCATGGCGGTGAAAAAGATGCCGTTCTCCGCGGCGAACAGGCCCACCATCTGGGTCAGCGCTTTCCTTCGGGACGCCATCACGAGTACGCCGAGCAGGGTCAACGCCAGCCCCACCGGCAGCGCGTTGCCGGTGATGGCCTGCCGCACCGGACCCAGCGAGGCGCTCAGCCGGAACGAGAGCACCACGATGGCGGCGGCCAGCGCGAGCGTGACGTTGATTGGAATCACCGGCTGGATCTCACGGTCAATGCCGATCCGCTTGATCACCTGGATGAGCAGCCAGGGCAGCAAAATGGCCTTAACGAGGATGGTGATGCCGGCGATGACCCACAAATCCGCGTTTCCGGTGGCGGCGGCCAGGATGGCGCCGGCGATGCCCAGGAACACCGCCTGCGCCGCCACCGCGTAAATGGCGCGGAATAGCTGGCCGGAAGCGAGAATGAGCAGCATCGTGAAGAGCAGCATCGCGCCCAAGTCGTCGATCAGATGGCTGGCCAGTTCGTTACTCATAAAATCCTCAGGGCCAGCGCCAGGAAGGCACACAACAGCCCCAGTCCCAGGAACTGGGGCACCCGGAACAAGCGCAGCTTGGCATAGGAAGACTCGACCAGCCCCAGATAGGTTGCCAGCGCCAGCACCTTGACCGCGAAGGCCACCAGTGCCAGACCGAGTTCCGACGGCGAAACACCCCGGGCCAGGCCCGCCGGGCAGAAAAGCGCGGCGGTCAGGGTGAGTATGATGAGTTGTTTGGTGTGCGTCGCCAGGACGATGCAGGCGAGGCCAGGCCCCGAGTGCTCCAGCAGCATGCCCTCGTGAAGCATGGTGAGTTCGAGGTGCGTATCGGGGTTGTCCACCGGAACTCGCCCTGTTTCGGCGGGGACCAGGACCAGCAGTGCCAGCAGCGCCAGCAGGTCGGGGGCATGCCACGAGAGCGCGGCCAGCGTGTTGCGCCGCGTGGCCAGCTCGCCCAGATCGGTGGTGCCACCCGCGACCGCCACCGAGAAGACCACCAACATCAAGGCCGGCTCGACCAGCAGGCCGACGGTCATCTCGCGCGAGGCGCCCATTCCGCCAAATGCGCCCCCGGCGTCGAGCGCCCCGATCGCCAGCAGGAATCGCGCCAGCGCCAGCAGCGCCAGGAGCAGGATCGCGTCGCCCAGAGGCACTGGCTTCGGGTCCGCCGGTGCCCACAGCACGGGCAACATCGCGGCGGCGGTCACGGTGGCACTGAGCACCAACACCGGGATCGCGGCAAAGAACGGGCTGGCGGTGTCGCTCTGCACGGTCCCTTTGCGCAGCAGTTTCAGCAGATCGCGGTACGGCTGCAACAGGCCCGCTCCCTGCCGGCATTGCAGTCTCGCCTTCAGCTTCTGGATGAAACCCGTCACCAATGGCCCCAGAAGCACCAGCAATGCCGTCTCGGCGAATTTTCTAGCGATCAGTGCGGATGCGTCCATGGCTCATCCCTTTCCGAACAACAGCAGTGCGGCCACCAGCGTCACCAGCACAAAGCCGATGTAGCCGTGGATTCGCCCGGTGCTGTAGGCGCGGATGGCGTGCGCGCCGGCGGTTATGCCGCGCTGGAGCCTGTGGTAGAACACCGTTTCAGCAACATCAACCACCTCGCCGGAATAGCCGATCCGCGTGGGCACATAAGCCGATTCCCCGTGCTCCCTGGTGATCGCACGGCGCGGGCGGTAGAGCGCCGCGAAAACCAGCCGAAGCGGCTTGGCGAATGCGGTCGCGGTGTAGTCGAAGCGGCTGCTGGGAGTCATTCCGCACGTCCAGGTCGGCGCGAGCCGGCATGAGATCGCGCGCAGCCGGCCGCGCAGCACCCAAACCGCCGCGGCGAGCAGAGCGAACAGAAGAGCCGCCCCCGTGACCGAAATCGACGTTGCCTCAAAGGCTTGAGGGGCGACGCCGGCCGAGAGGACCAGCGGCCCGCGCGCGGTAACCACGGCGCTGACGCCAAGGCCTCCCAGAAGCTCGGCAGTGGGCCGGTCGAGCAGGCGCATCGCGTAGCCAGGCGCCAGCCCGAGCGCGACGCAGGCCCCCGCGAGCAGGAGCATCCCGGCGATCATCGAGCCTGGCGACTCGGTTGCCTGTTCGGCGTGAGTCGATCTCGGCCGGCCGAGGAAGGTGACGCCAAATGCCTTGGCAAAACACGCCGCGGCCAGGCCCCCGGTCAGCGCCAGCGACGAAGCGGCGACGCCCGCGAGCAATCCCGAGGCCCCCCCGAACCTGGCGCCGCCCAGCACCAACGCCTGGAACGTCATCCACTCGCTCACGAACCCGTTCAAAGGCGGCAGTCCGGAAATGGCCACCGCTCCGAGCAAGAACAGCCAGGCCGTCCACGGCATTCGCCGGGCGAGCCCGCCGAACTCCTCCATGTTGCGGACATGGGTGCGGCTGATCACGCTGCCGGCGGCCAGGAACAAGAGCCCCTTGAACGCCGCGTGGTTGAGCGTGTGCAAGAGCGCCGCCGCTAGGGCCAGCGTTGCCAGCGGCCCGCTCCCGGGGCGGTGCCACAGCAGCATCGCCATCCCCAGGCCGATGAGAATGATGCCCACGTTCTCGACGCTGTGGTAGGCGAGCAGACGCTTGAGGTCGTGTTGCTGCAGGGCGAGGAGCACGCCGATAACCGCCGAGACGCAGCCCAGGATGATCACCGTCCAGCCCCACGAGGCAGGCAGCGGACCGTCAGCGGGAGCCAGAACATCGAAACCAAAACGGAAAACGCCGTACAACGCGACCTTGAGCATCACCCCCGACATGATTGCCGAAACGTGGCTGGGCGCCGCCGGGTGTGCCTTGGGCAGCCAGACGTGCAGCGGCACCACTCCTGCCTTGGCGCCGAACCCGGTCAGGGCGAGCATGAACAACGTGGTGCGCGTCGAGCCGTTCAGACCGCGCGCCGCCGCCCGGAGCGAGGCGAAGTCGAACGCCTGCGCGCTATTCGACAGCATGAGGAACACGACGAGGAGCGCCCCAGTCCCGGCGTGCGCCATCACCAGGTACAGCAGACCCGCGCGGGTGTTCTCCTGGCTCTCGGTATCGCATACGACCAGGACATAGCTTGCGAGCGTCATGCCCTCCCAGGCCAGGAGGAAAGTGAGCGCGTCGCCCGCGCAGCAGACCAGCGCCATGCAGCCGACAAATACGTTGAGGGCGAGTACCTGGACCAACGGGGCCTTGGCGTGCGAGCCGAGGTATCTGGGCCCGTAGATTGCGGCGGCGGCGGCGACCAACGAGACCACCAGGAGGAAGAAGGCCGAGAGGCCGTCCACCGAGAGGGACATCTTTGCGAAAGGGAACATCGGCGGCAGCGCCACGTGCAGCGGCGGCGCAGATCCGCCCAGCAGCACCCCCAGCGCAACGGCCGCCCCCGCCACTGCGCCGGCCAGTGTGAGCAGATGTCCGAGCAGCAACGGGATTGGGATAACCAGGCGCATTTCGCGGTGCGGAGACATCTAGCCCTCAAACAAGCGTGATATTGATCTCGCGAGGCTGAGAATTCCAGGAAACGCGGAAAAACCCCCGAGGATTCGGGAATTATGAAGGTCTAGCTCTCTCTGCCGCAAACGCCATGGCGGCCGGGTGTGTCCCGAACTCCCGTGAATTCCGGTTGCTGTCCCAGGTCGAAACGTTCACCCGAAGTCTCAGGTGCGTTGCATGATATGCGGCGCCAGTGCCGGCGCCAACAAGGCACCTATTCTGCCGGTCGCGTGCCGGCGGCTCTGCCAATTCTCGCGGGAATCTGGGCCGTACCCTGACCTGCAGGAACGATTCGCGCGGATTCGTGTCCGACCGACGTGACATCTGGCAATTCGCAGACAGAACGGAC
>JBIOJL010000111.1:0-14696 GCA_044450885.1 Tepidisphaerales bacterium | reverse complement strand
GTTGTACATCCCGCCGCCATTGGCAGAGGCTGTGTTGTCCTTGAAGATGCAGTTGTTGATCGTTGGACTACCGGCCGAGTTGTACATTCCGGATCCGGAGTCATTAGCGTATCCGCCACTGATGGCAAACCCATCGAGAATGGCCGTCGCATCGGTGCCACTGCCCGTGACCACGTGATAACTGTTGTCGGTCTTTAGGTTGATTGTGCCGATATCGCCGGAGAGAATGCTGGGGTAAAGCGTGCAATCGCGGGCGTAAGGGTTGGCGGCGCCGTAGCCTGCATAGCCGCCGAACACGCTCACGCCATTTTTGAGTTGAAACGTCGCGTTGCGATCCGTCGTGGTTGTGGGTTTGTAGGTGCCGGCAGCGACGGCTATTCCCCGACCGGCGACGGCCTGGCCGAGCGCCGTTTTCAAATCTCTGAATGCATTCGCCCAACTCGTGCCGTTGTTGGCGCCGGTTGCCCGTGTATCGACATAGATCGGTGCGATGATTGTGAGGGTCGTTGTGCTGACAATGCTGTTCTGGGCGGCATCAGTGACCCGCAGCGCAATGGTCCGCGTTGAGCCAGGCATTCCGGCCGCGTCAAAGACCGGATTAGGCCCGGTGGCGTCGTCGAACTGCCCATCTCCCGTCCACTCCCATGCATACGCAAGTGCTCCGGGCACGCCGCTTACGCCTGAGCCATTCAGGGTGATGCTTGAATTCTGAAGGAGGTCGAGCACGTAGGGTCCACCTGTATCTGCCGGCGAGCTTTCGAAAGCCCCCATGTCCACCAGCGGGGACGTTCCCAAGCCAGTATTGGGTATCGTGGGGATGTCGAGGAAGCGGCTGGTGCCCGCAAGATCGGTGGTCACACCGGCGGGCACGGCTCCGTTCTTTCCCGCGTCGATGGCCGGCGAATTGAGCCGAAGCCTCAGATTGCCATAGTCATCATCGACGGTGCCCCATTTGCCATCGGTGCCGGGGCTTGGGTTGCGGACAAACAGGGGATCGGTATTGATGATGTGGGTGCCTGCGTAGTAGCCGCCCTGAACATCGCTGTAGCTGACGTTGGCCGTGCCCCCGTCCTGGTAGAGCTGCGAAGCATTCGGCGCACTGTTGCCCCAGAGAATGCTGTTGGTCACCGTCAGCAGATCCCTGGAGTTGGCTAGCGCGCCGCCAACGGCGGCGGAATTAGCGATGAACGTGCAGTTGGTCACCGTCGGAGCCGCCAGCGGAGGACTGGTGGTCATGGCATCGGTCCACATCCCACCGCCAATGCTGACCGCGGAATTCCCGACGAATACGCAGTTGACGAGAGAAGGTGAGGCGTCATAGGTATTGTTGATCCCGCCGCCCCACCCGGTGGTCGCATTACCTGCGGAATTTCCGGCGAACACGCAATCGATCAATGTCGGTGAGCATGTGTGGTAGTTGGACATCCCACCGCCAGAACTGGCAGCCGTGTTGCGCGTGAATGTGCAGTTGGTCACGGTCGGAGATGAGTAGTCGTCACTGATCGCGCCGCCCACATAGGAAGCCGAGTTCCCGCTGAAAGAGCAATTCGCAAGGGTTGGACTTCCGGAGATATTGATCATCCCGCCGCCCGAATCGTTCGGCGATGAACCGTTGGCGTTGCCCGCCACAATGCTGAAACCGTCCAGCACCGCCGTTTTGTCCGTCCCGCTACCCACGACCACATGATAGCTGTTGTCCGTGTTGCTCCCGGCCGTGCCGATATCCCCGGACAGGATGGATGGGTACGCCACCACATCCCGTGCATTCGGATCGGCCGCCCCGTACCCGGCATATCCCCCGTAAATCCCCACGCCGGTCTTCAACTGGAAAGATATGGTTCGAGTGGTTGTCGCGGTCGGCTTATACGTCCCATCCGCCACCAGGATCGTGTCCCCCGACACCGCCGCCCCCAGCGCCAACTGCAAATCCGCATACGCATTCCCCCACGACGTCCCATCGCGCGCCGGGCCGGGCGAAGTGGCATCCACGTAAATTGTGCTGGCCAGCAGCCGGCGGTGCTCCAGGGCCTCGCAAGCCGCCTGGCGGATGGGGCGGCCGCGCGTGCTTGCGGGCATGGCGCGAGTCACGCCAGCGGAATCTGCCGGTGAGGACACCGGCAGCACTTGTTCGCCGATACCCGAACGACCCCTTTGACCACGCCGATTGTGAACCTTGCGCATCACAACCTCCGCTGAAAATGATGTTGCCCGAACCGCCCCGGCGACCCCGACATCGAGCCAGCCAAGTCCGAGGTGACTGTATTGTAATCCGTCTACACGCGCAGAACAAGATTATTCCGTCCTGAAACCCGCTTGGGGCGTCGCGACTCTTTCGGGAGACGAGGATGTGTCAGAGTGCCGACACCACAGGCGAGATGCGCGAGACGCCTGTGCTACGTGATTCGCCCGGTCAGAGAGGACGCCTGGATGACGACGGCAGCCCGACGCGGCAGGCGGAGGAAGCGTTCCTCCACCCTTGCAGGGTGGAAGGCATATTCGTGGCTTCTGACCCAGGGTAGGGCTGCGCCCAACCCTGGGCTTTGTTCTCTGGACCCCGTTGGGGTCTGTCCCAGCCGCCGAAAGTGTCACGGACCCTTTGCCGAGTGAAGGGTTTGCCGAGGCTTGACAGACCCGGTGCGACTCCATAACTTACCCGGCCTGTCGAATCGGCGGGTGAAGCAACCCGCCGATACTTTTTGTCTTTCACGCGAGGCGCGAGCATCGCAAGGCCGTAGAGGAGCAGGACATGCAACCGGTACAGAAGATCAGCAAGCAGCGGAAGCGCAAGCGCCGCTCGCACCACGCGCTCAAGCCCACCCACTACGTGCGGTGTCCGCAGTGCGCTTCGCCCAAACTGCCTCACTGCGCCTGCGACAACTGCGGGTATGTCAACCCGAAACTGGCGCTGCAGATCGAGCAGGAAGCGGCCGAGTAACCGCGTCTCGCGTGCGCGGTGGTCGATTCGGGCGCAATGAGGTGGTTGTCTGCGCGGCGTGTGACACGTTTGTAAAGTCCCGGGCGGGCCGGACGGCCCCGGGACATTTGCCAAGGAGACTCTTCGTGCGAGCAGCAGTGGATGTCATGGGCGGCGACAAGGCGCCGAACGCCATCCTCAAGGGTTGTTGGGAAGCCGCTCCCCTCCTTGGGCCCGACGACCGGATTCTGCTCGTGGGTGACGAAACCGTCAGCCGCCAGGGGCTGGAGGCGAGCGGACTGACTGCGGAACAGAAGAAACTGTACCAGATCGTCGCGACCACCGAGGTGGTGGCGATGGACGATCCGCCGGTCGAGGCGGTTCGCAACAAGCCCAACAGCTCCATCTCGGTGATGTGCAAGATGGCTGCCAAGGGCGAGGCCGACGTGGTGATTTCGGCCGGCAATACCGGGGCGTGCGTGGCGGCGGCGCAATTGCGGATGAGGACGCTCAAGGGGGTCTCGCGGCCGGGGATCGCGGTGGTCGTGCCGACGTTTCACGGGCCGGTCGTCTTGTGCGATGTCGGGGCCAATATTTCTCCCAAGCCGAAGAATCTCGAACAATTCGCGATGATGGCGTCCGCCTATGGCGAGGCCGTCTGCGGCATGCGCAATCCGCGGGTCGGACTGATGTCGATCGGCGAAGAAGACACCAAGGGTACGACGGTGGTGAAGGCGGCCCGCAAACTGATGCGCGATGAGCCCGCGATCAACTTCATCGGCAACGTCGAGGGCCGCGACATCTTCAGGGGCGTGGCCGACGTGGTGATCTGCGACGGCTTTGTCGGCAACATCATCCTGAAATTCACGGAAGGAATGGCCGAGGGGCTGTTCCGGGCGATTTCGGCCGAGGTGTCCGAGGCGGACCCGGACCTGATGCTGCGGTTTCAGCCGATCATGCAGCGGATGTACAAGCGGTTTGACTGGCAGGAATACGGCGGAGCGCCGCTGCTGGGCGTGGGTGGGTACTGCCTGATCCTGCATGGCAAGTCGGACAGCCGGGCGATCAAGAATGCGATCCGGGTGGCCAAGCAACTGGTGACCCAGAAGGTGAACGAACAGATCGTGGAGATGATCGAGAAGAGCATTCCGGTGGCCGAGGACGCGGGTCTCCAGGGGGAAGGCAACGGCGTCAAGGCGCAGTGAAGGCTTCGCCGCAACCAAAGGGATTGAGGCACGAAGGCACGTAGGCACGAAGTGGTTGTGTCATAGTGCGGGCTCCGCCCGCAACCGAGCGACGAAGCGACGAAGGGACAGATGTTCCGGTGTTGCGACATAGAGGTACCTGAAACAGTCATGGCCGATTACTCAGCCATTATCGCGGGAACGGGCAGTTGCGTGCCGGAACGGCGCTTGACCAACGACGATCTGTCGAAGCTGGTCGACACCAACGACGAGTGGATCACGCAGCGCACCGGCATCAAGGAACGGCGCATCGCCGGTGACGGCGAGACCACGGCGACCATGGGCGCCATCGCCGGCCGCCGGGCGCTCGAGGCCGCGGGCCTGCAACCGGCGGATGTGGATCTGATCGTCTGCTGCACCATCACGCCGGAAATGCAGTTCCCTTCGACGGCGTGCTTCATCGCGAAGGAACTCGGGCTGAAGTCGACGCCGGCGTTCGATCTGACGGCGGCCTGCTCGGGGTTCGTGTACGCACTGGACACGGCCGCGGCGTTCGTGCAGGCCGGGCGCTATCGCAACGTGCTGGTGGTGGGCTCGGAGACGCTGTCGCGGGCCACGGATTACCGGGATCGCGGCAGTTGCATCCTGTTCGGCGACGGGGCCGGCGCGGTGGTCCTGCAGAGGAGCACCGACAAGCAGCGCGGGTTGCTCTACAGTTCGCTGCACGCGGATGGGCATGGCTGGGAGATGTTGTATTGCCAGCCGGGCTCGCGGCATCCGATCAACGAGCAACTGGTGGCCGAGCGCAAGCAGTACATGCAGATCAAGGGCCGCGAGGTCTACAAGTTTGCGGTGCAGCGGTTCCACGAGTTGATCGAAGACGCGATGGCCAAGTGCAACCTGAAGGCCCAGGACATCAGCCTGATCATTCCGCACCAGGTGAACCAGCGGATCATTGATGCGTCCATCGAGCGGCTGAAGCTGCCCGCGGACAAGGTGTATGTGAACATCGCACGCTATGGCAATACATCGTCGGCGTCGATCCCGATCGCGCTGGACGAGGCGTGGCGCGCGGGTCTGGTCAAGCCCGGCGACGTGCTCATCTTCGTGGCCTTCGGCGCAGGGTTAACGTGGGCGAATGCGGTGGTGAGAGCGTGAGGAATTTTCGATTTGGGATTTGGGATTTCATTTAGGATTTGAGATTTGAGATTTGAAAGACGCCGGTGCGAACGGTGTGCTGAAGCACACCCTACGAATTCATGTCCACTCGCAACTGCATTCTCTGTCCCGGCCAAGGTGCCCAGGTGGTGGGCATGGGGAAGGACTATGTCGAGGTCTCCGCGGCGGCGAAGGAGACGTTTGAAACGGCCAATCGCGTGCTGGGGTGGGACCTGGCGTCGATTTGCTTCGGCGGGCCGGAAGATCGGCTCAACCAGACGGATGTCTCGCAGCCGGCGATCTACGTGACGAGCGTGGCGGCGTATCGGGCGACCGCGGAGAAAGGGCTGTTGTCGGCCGAGACGGACGCGGTCTATGCGGGGCTGAGTCTGGGCGAGTATACGGCGCTGCACCTGGCCGGCGTGTTTGCGTTTGAGGATGGGCTGAAACTGGTGGCCGCCCGGGGAAGATACATGCAGGAAGCCGCCGTCGCGACGCCGAGCGGCATGGTCGCGATTCTGGGCGCGGACGAGGCGGCGGTGAATGAGCTTTGCGCGGCCGCGGCCCAGGGCGAGGTGCTGGTGCCGGCGAACTTCAATTCGCCGGGGCAGATCGTGGTCAGCGGGGAGATGGCCGCGTGCGGCCGGGTAGTCCAGGCGGCCGAGGCGAAGGGATTCAAGTCGATTCCGCTGAAAGTGGCGGGCGCGTTTCACAGCCCGCTGATGCAGGCTGCGGCGGATCGGATGGGCGCGGAACTGGAGAAGGTGGCGTTTGCGGTGCCCCGCAAGCCGGTGTATGCGAATGTGACGGCCGCCCCGCACGGCGATGCCGCGTCGATCAAGTCGCTGTTGGTGCAGCAGATTATCAAGCCGGTGCGCTGGGAACAGAGCATGCAGGCGCTGGTGGCCGATGCGGGATTGCGGTTCGTGGAGCTTGCCCCAGGGCGGAGCCTGACGGGCATGCTGAAGAAGATTAACCGGCGGCTGCCGGTGGAGTCGTTCGCCACGGCGGGGGCGTTGACTGCGAGCAAACCCGCATGATTCGAGGCACGAAGGCACAAAGGCACGAAGGCACGAAGGCACGAAGGCACAAAGGCACGAAGGCACGAAGGCACGGAGGCACTAAGGCACGAAGGCACGAAGGCACAAAGGCACGAAGGCACGAAGGCACGGAGGCACGGAGTGGATGACGGAAGGCAGGACTCAGGACTCAGCACTCAGGACTACCATATGGCGATGAACGAAAAACGAGTTGCGATTGTGACCGGCGGGTCCAGAGGTATCGGCGCCGCCATCGTGAAACGGCTGGCGAAGGACGGCCTGCATGTCGTGGCCGTGGCCCGCAATGCGGACAAGCTTGGCGAGGTCGTGCAGGCGGTGGTTGCGGCCGGGGGTTCGGCCGAGGTCGCCGTCTGCGATATCGCCGATCCCAAGGCGTTCGGCGAGTTGATCGACGGCATGGCCGAGAAACATGGCCGGCTGGACGTGCTGGTGAACAACGCCGGCATCACCAAGGACGACCTGATCCTGCGGATGACGGACGAGGCGTTTGACACGGTGATCGCGACGAACCTGAAATCCGCGTTCGTGGCCACCCGCGCCGCCGCCCGGCCGATGATGCGGCTGAAGGGCGCGATCGGCGGGCGCATCATCAACATCAGTTCGGTTTCGGGAGTTGCGGGCAACGCCGGGCAGGCGAACTATGCGGCGTCGAAGGCCGGGCTGATCGGGCTGAGCAAGTCGGTGGCGAAGGAACTGGCGAAGAAGAACATCACCTGCAACGTGGTGGCGCCGGGGTTCATCGCGACGGACATGACGCAGGTGCTGCCGGACCAGATCAAGGATACGGTCAAGGGCCTGATTCCGCTGCAGCGGTTCGGGCAGGCCGAGGAGATTGCCGGCGTGGTGTCGTTCCTGGCGTCGGCGGATGCCAGTTACGTGACCGGGCAGGTGATCTGCGTGGACGGCGGGATGGTGATGTGAAGGTTCGGAGTTCACGCTTTAGCGTGTCTTCGCATGGAAACGCCCGCAAGACACGCTGAAGCGTGAACTCCGAACGTGGCCAGCGGCCACATGCCATCGTCCTTCGTGTAACAGTGTTTTGAAAATGGGCCGGTGACGAGTATAGTTCCGGGCCTCTACAAGGGCAGAAGGTCTGCCCGCTCAAGATGAAAGGGTAGGTAGGAAGTTATGGAAGACATTGAACAGAAGGTTATCGAGATCGTGAGCGAGCAGATGGGCGTCGACAAGAGCGAGATCACTCGCGAGACGCACTTCATCAACGACCTCAACGCCGACTCGCTCGACACGGTCGAGTTGGTCATGGAGTTCGAGGACGCGTTCGAGCTGTCGATCCCCGACGAAGAGGCCGAGAAGATTCAGACCGTCGGCGGCGCGATCGATTACATCAAGGAACATCTGAAGAAACAGTAGCATGAGCAAGCGCCGTGTCGTCATCACCGGTCTTGGCGTCATCACGTCGCTCGGCGAGACCGCCGAAGCGCTGTTCGACGCCCTCTGCGCCGCCAGAAGCGGCATCGGGCCCATCACCCGCTGGGACACCGCCAAGTATCCCACGCGTTTCGGCGGAGAGTGCGCCAAGTTCAACCCCGGAAACTACGGGATCGAGGTCCGCGAAGCCAAACGCATGGACCGGTTCGGCCAGTTCGGGCTTTCCGCGTCCGTCGTGGCGGTGAAGGATTCCGGACTGGACTTCTCGAAGGAAGACACCGAACGGTGCGGCGTGCTGATCGGATCGGGCATCGGCGGCATCGAGACGCTCGAAGAGCAGAAGCGCGTGCTGGATACGCGCGGGCTCTCCCGCGTGACGCCGTTCACCGTGCCCCGGCTGATGGTCAACGCGGCCGCCGGCAACGTTTCCATCCGGTTCGGCCTGCAGGGCCCCAACTCGGCGGTGGCAACGGCCTGTGCCAGCGGCTCACACGCGATCGGAGATGCCGCGCGGCACATCCAGTTTGACCTGGCCGACATCATGATCGCCGGCGGCTCGGAAGCCGCCCTCTGCGAACTGGGTCTGGCCAGTTTCTGTGCGGCCAGGGCGCTTTCCACCCGCAACGACAATCCGCAGGCCGCGTCCCGTCCCTGGGACAAGGACCGCGATGGCTTTGTCATGGGTGAAGGCTCGGGCGTGGTCGTGCTCGAGGAGTACGAACACGCCAGGCGCCGCGGCGCCAGGATTTACGCCGAGGTCGTGGGCTACGGCATGTCGGCCGACGCATTCCACATCACGGCGCCCGAGGAACAGGGCCGCGGCGCGTCGCTGGCCATGCGGGTGGCGTTCAAGGATGCCGGCGTGAGCCCGGACGTGGTCGACTACATCAACGCCCATGGCACCAGCACGGAGTTGGGCGACATCGCCGAGACCCGGGCTGTCAAGACGACCTTCGGCGAACATGCGAAGAAGGTCGCGATGAGCTCGACCAAGAGCCAGATGGGCCACCTGCTCGGCGCGGCCGGCGGCGTCGAGGCCGCGATCACGGCCATGGCCGTCTTGCGCAACGTCGCCCCGCCGACGATCAACCACGACAACCCGGACCCCGAGTGCGATCTCGACTACGTTCCCAACAAGGCCCGGGAGATGAAGATCACCTACGCCTTGTCCAACAGCTTCGGCTTCGGCGGGCACAACGCCTGCCTGCTGCTGAAGAAGATGTAGCACGACACCTTTGGAGTGCGGCGGCTCGACGCCGCTTTTCCATCGTCGTCACAACCTTTGGAGTGCGGTGGCTCGACACCGCTTTTCCATCGACGTCACGACTCGCGTAATCCAACCATCGACGTCACTCTGCGGCGAATTGGCGACGCTGTTCGCCGCTTCGCGCCGGTTCCGGACTCCAAAATCAACTGTGCCGCGCATCGGAAAGCGGCGTCAAGCCGCCGCACTCCAAAAAATGGCGGCGTGCCGCCGCTCTTCCCTCGACGCCGCAATCAACCGTGATCGAACGAAAACGGCGCGCCTGCAACCTTTTCACCCCTCAGCGTATCTACATACACAGATGCAGACACACCGCGCCATCCTCCTGCTGCTCTGCCCGGTATTGCTGCTGGCGGCCGGGCCGTCGCTGGCCTACGTCGACTACACGCCGACCCTGGGGCGGATCGTGCTCGAGTCGCACCAGATCGTGCTCGCCGAGGTGGAGAAGATCGGGCAGGACAAGCCCGCGATCATCTTCCGGAAAGTCGCCGATCTGAAGGGGGCAACGGCCGACGAACCGATCCGGCTGCACGTCGGCGCCGCCGCGGGCCCGGTGCGGGCAGTGCTCGACTGGGCCGAGCCCGGCAAGCGGGCGGTCATCTTCCGCACCCGCGATGCCGTGCTCGTCTGTCTCGGGCACGACTGGTTCCAGGCCCATTCGGCCGCCGACGGCTGGTGGAGACTGACGACCGACCGTTCCGATTTACCGCTCGCATACTGCGGGTCGATCGCCAGACTCGAAGCAGCGCTGCGCGGCATGGTCGCCGGCCGCACGGTGGTCATCACCACGCTCTCGCATGGCGCCGGCGGGGTCGGCGCCTGTTGCGATGTCGCGTTCAACCGCACCAATCTGCCCGGTCTGCGGCAGTTCCAGCGCATCCGGGCCAACCAGCAGATGCCCTCGCAGGTGTGCTACGTTTCCAACGAGCCGGGCTACTTTCTGTCGCTCGGGACGGCCGACGCGAAGGATGTGCCCAGGCTGATCGAACAGCTCAAGTCGACCGACTCGCAGGCGCGAATTGATGCGGCCGACGACCTGCGCACGCTCGGACCCAAGGCGGCGCAGGCCGCCGCCAATCTCGAATTGTTGCTCAAAGATGTCCACCCGGCCGTCCGCGCGCATGCCACGGCCGCATTGTGTGCCGTTTCGCCGCAGACGAAGGCGGGCGTGGAGGTGCTGGCGAAGATGCTGACCGGCGAAGCCCCGGCCCAGCGCCGGCTCGGCGCCCAGTGCGCCGGCCTGGCGGGACCGGCTGCGCGGGGGCTCGTGCCGCAACTGGCGGCCCTGCTGGGCGATGCCGATACATCCCTGCGGGCCGCCGCGCTGGAGGCGATAGCCACGCTCGGCCCGGAGGCGGCCGACGCGCGCGATGCGGTGGTGAAACTGCTGGACGATCCGAAGTTTGTCTGTGACGCCGCCGATGCCCTGGGGCGGATGGGCCCGGCCGCCCGCCCGGCGCTGAAGGCGATCGCGCCCTTTCTCCAGGCGCAGGACCCGGCCGTGCGCTGGGCGGCGGTGCGGGCGATGGTCCAGATCGGCGGCCCGGAAGCGTCGCCGGCCGTGGATTTTCTGCTGGTGGAGATCGAGAACGCCCGCGGCCGGGACCTCTACAACATCTCGATCTACCTGGGCATTCTCGGCCCGGTCGCCGAACGCGCCATGCCCGCCCTGCAGCAGGCCCGGCAGCGCGACCGCGAACTCTGCGCCATGGCCCTCTGGGCCATCCAGCCCGAGAAGAAGTTTCCCTGGCAGTGGGGCTATGTGGTGGACCGCGACATGGACCGCTGGCTCTACGAGTCGTATATCCGCGAGATGGGCCCGCGGGCGCGGCCGGCGGCCAAGGCCCTCGCCGCCGCCGTCATCGCCGGCACCGCGGGCTACATGCCATCGTGGGGCTATCAGTTGCTGATCGACTATCCCGATGATTCCCTCGCAGCGCTGCAAGAGGCGCTGAAGCGCGACGACCCGGCCGTGCGCCAGCGCGTGCTCACGGCCCTGGGTTCCATGGGCCCCGCCGCCATTCCAGCCCGGGCGGCCATCGAGGCCCTGGCTACGACCACCGACCCCCGCTCCCAGCGGCTGGTCACGTGGGCCTTGCGGCGCATCGACGGCAAGTAGGGTCCGCACCGCGGACCGCTTCGCGCTGTAGCCGCGATCGCTGATCGCGGTCTTGCACCAGCCAGGCATGCTCCGCCCTGCCGACCCTGCTACTACGGAATGCATGCCGCATCCCAGGGCACGGCCCAGTCGTTCTCTGAAAGCCTCGCTATTTGCTCACAAGGACACACGACCAGCCCCGGCGCAATCCGAAGCTGCGGATACACGGCACGGAAACTGGAGATACCCTGCGTATCCTTCCGCGACGGCCTGCTATGTGCCTTGACCTCGACGGGGAAGAACATGCCGTCCCTTTCAAGCAGGAGGTCCACTTCGGCGCCGCTGTGTACTCGCCAGTGATACACGTTCGGCCGGGAGGACAGTGTTCCCAATGCCTTCCGCACCTCCGCGTAGACCGCCGTCTCGAACACGGCGCCCCAGTTCGGATGCGAGGCCAGCGCCGCCGGCGATGAAATCGCCAGCGAAGCGCAGACAACACCCGTGTCGGTGAAGAAACCCTTCGACCTGCCGCTGATCCGCTTGATCGTGTTGCCCGCGTAGGCCGGCACGTCATACCACTGGAAGCTGGCCCGCAGCACGTCGAGCCATCGCTTTGACGTCTGCGGCGTGATACCGATCTCCCGTCCGAGTTCCGAATGGTTGAGCTCGCAAGCCGTCAACGCGGCCACCAGCCGCATGAATCGGCCAAACTGTTGCCAGTCCGACACATCGGCCAGCAGCCTCGCATCCCGCTCGATGTACGTCCGTTGATAACCCAGATGGAAATCGGGGATGATCTCCTTCGACATGAGCTGTGCCTCCGGCAGGAACCCGCGCCAGAGCGATTCCAGAAGATTGTGCTTGAGTGCCATCCGTTTGCCTGGAGCGGCCGCCGCAAACTTCTCCGGGTTGTCCAGCCAGTCCACCAGCCACGGCCGCTCCGCCCGTGGCTCGGCAATTTCGCCCAGCGCAAACCCATCGAGTTCGAGTATCGCCACCCGTCCGGCCAGGCTTTCCGCCACCGATTTAAGCACGCCCCATTGCTGCGATCCTGTCAACAAATACTGACCCGGCCGCCGATCTGCGTCGATCCGGCGTTTGAGTGGTCCCAGGACTTCGGAGGCATACTGCACTTCGTCGAGAACGAGCGGCGTCCTGTGGTTCGCCAGGAACAACTCCGGATCCTGCCGCGCGTTCTCGACGTCCACGCCCGGATCGAACACCACGAACTCGGCGTCCTGGCCCATGTAATGACGGAGCAGCGTGCTCTTGCCGACCTGCCGGGCTCCGGTGACGACCACAGCCGGAAACCCAGCGAGCAACTGCCGAAGGCGATGCTCTGCATAGCGATGGAGGTACATTATCCTTGAATATTGATGATGTCATCACCAGAAATCAAGCAAAATGCCATTATGGGACGCGCCGACATGCGAGAATGAGCGTGACCTCTCTTCCGCGCAACGCCTCTGGCGGGCCGCTCCTCCCAGGCACCGTCACCGGCCGAGCCATTCCACGATCTGTGAGTTGTCCACCTTCGAACTGCTCTTCAGGTTTTCCGGCTGCCCGGCCGCCTTGAATACATCGGCCAGCCATCGCGGCGTTTCTCGACCGATGATCATCAGCGGCTTCGTTCCACCGGCCGCCGCAAGAGGCCACAGGCCGCCGTAGCGCAGGGCGTGCGGCAGATATTGTTCGTCCGTCGAGCTCGACACCTGGTCGAACTCGAATGTGCCGGTTTCCGCGACGCAATGCGAGATCGCATCATCGGCCAGCGCCCGTGCCAGGAGACACGAGGGTCCCGCTTTGCCCATTCCGACGAGGTTGAGGTTGCGGCCTGCGCCGCGGCAGGCGCCGACAAGCGTGAGGATGTCGTGGACGCGGTTGCCCATGGTCGAGCGGTTGTAGCCGTCGATGAACTCGATCATGGACCAGTCGGGCAGCTTTGCCGGCCGCAGTTCGCCGGTCAGGAACACGTCGGCGGCGATGACGGCGTGTCCTTTGGCCAGAAGCTGTTGCACGAGTTCACCGGGCTGGTCGAGTTTGCCGAAGGCGTCTTTGCCGGAATCGGAGATGAGGATGGTCAGGGCCGCCGGGGTTCTTTCCGGCAGGAAGATGTTGGCGGGCAGTTTCTCGGCCGCACCGGGGCGCTGGATTTCCGTGCGCCAGGCGCGCTTGCCCTCGACGGGCGGTTTCAGATCAAGCGGGCGGTCGGACCCGGGCAGTTCGCTGGCGACGATCGCTTTCAGCGCCGGCCGAAGCACCTTCTGCATAGCCGTGATGCCGGCCTGATCCTTCGGTAAAAGGGACGCGATCTGGGCGGCGTGCTGCTTGACCAGGTATGCCTTGAGTTTGTCCGGCGTGGTCCAGTCGGCCGGGCGCGGGTGTGATTCATCGAACACCGACAACTCCCTGGGCGGGACGGGCGTGAATTTCTGTTCCGCCACCGGCTCGGCCGAGCCGAGTTTGAGGTGCTTGTTGAGGAAGGTGTACACCACCTGGCGCGAGTTCTTGTTGTAGTTGTGCTCGGCCGTGAACCGTTCGCTGTGCATGTTGCCCTCGGCGTTGTACAGCCGATAGATCGCCTGCGTCTGCGGATAGCCCTGCTCGAGGTAGTGTGCCGTCCAGTCGCCGGTGGCCGTCGGATGCACGAACGGCTTGGGGGCGAACAGGCAGGAAATTTCCACGTTGTCCGTGCCGATGCGCAGCAGGGGGGCGTTCTCACAGACGCAGCCGCCCTGGTGGTTGCCGGCCGCGATCATGCAGACCGGCGCGGCGACGGTCAGGCGGTCGTCGACGCCCATCATGATGAACGTCTGTGTTCCGCCGCCGCTGGCGCCGGTGCAGGCGATGCGCGTCTTGTCGACATCCGGCAGCGAGAGGACGAAATCCATCGCCCGGATCGAATCCCAGGTTTGCAGGCCGAAGATGTTCAGCCCGCGAATCTGGCTGTCGGCGTCGAGCCAGGTCTTGCGGTGCGGGAAGGTGGCGTCGTTGTCGGCATAGCCGACCATGTCGTAGTGGAAGACGATGCAGCCGAGTTTGGCGAGGTTGGCGCAGCGGGCCTGAAGCGGATAGCGGGCGGCGTCGGGGTCGGTTTCCCAGCCGCCCTTGAGTTGCTTCTCGACATCCTTGTCGCCGGCCTGGTAGAAGCGGCCGTTGTCCCAGTGGCCGTGCGGGCTGAGCACGGCCGGCAGGGGACCGGTCTTGCCGACGGGGCGATAGAGATTGCCGGTGACGTAGAAGCCTGGATACGACTGAAAGTAGACCTTCTCGACAGTGTAACCATCGCGCTGGATGGGGGAGTGGATGACGGGGTTGAGTGGCGTCTTCTCCGGGAGCGGCCACAGCCCGGCGGCCACGAGCAGTTGCGTGCGCACCTGACCTGCGCGCTGTTCCCAAGCCTGGCGCGTGGCAGGGGGCGTGAAGTTGCTGCCTTCGTAAAGCGTTCTGGGTTTGGCCAGGCGCGGATCGGCGACCTGTCCAAAGGCGGCCAATGACACCAAGACGGAAACGAGGGCGAATGCGACATGACGCATGGCGAAGGCTCCTTGTCCGATCACCCTGCCGGAGTACCGGCAGGGTGAGGACTTTTCTCCGGTTCTCGGCCCCAAAGGGGGCCGCGGATTGC
>JBIOJL010000110.1:0-14720 GCA_044450885.1 Tepidisphaerales bacterium | reverse complement strand
TCGAAGTAGTACACAGTGTCGGTTGGGGTAATCAAGACGCCGTAGGTGTGGAAGGTGTGGGACCATGAGGACTTGCCGCCGAGCGTCATCGTGTCGGGCGTGGCCGAGGAGGGATGCAGGAGTTTGCCGTCGGGGCCTTTCTCGGTGGACCACTCGGGTTTGGGCTGCTTCCAGAAATGGCTGACGATGCCGTATTTGCCGCCGGAATTGGGATTCTTCGGGCCGTAGCCGCCGTAGGCCTCGATCACGTCCAGTTCGTCGGTGCCCAGGGCCGACATGGCCTTGTAGTCGGGCGAGGACTTGTCCATGCCCAGCGTGCCTTTGGTGAGCGTCCAGAAGGCCGGCCAGGTGCCGGGGGCGGACTGGGCGATGAAACGGCATTCGAAGTAACACGGCGCGGAGGCGGAAACACCGCTGCCGTCCGCGCGAAGCGAGGAGATGATGCCGGTGCTGCCTTTGGTGCCGGGTTTTTTGGAGGCGTGGATGCGCAGGAACGTGCCGACCTGGCCGAAGGGGGCGTTTTCGCCGGCCGGGTTGGAGAAGGGCCAGCCGCTGAAGTCGCCGCCGGTGGTCTTGTGCGCTGGATAGCGGGCGTTCTGCCCGTCCGGGGAAATGGACAGCGGGCCGTCAAAGTCATCGGCGAAGGCCAGTTTCATGCCCCTGGCGGCCGGGGGATCGGTCTTGGGGATGCCCTGGTTCCAGACGACGCCGCCCTTGTTGAAGAGCTGAAGCTCACAGATATCCTGCTTGCTGGCGGTGTCCTTGGCATGGATGCGGATGGTGATCGGGCCGTTGGGGAACTGGTCTGCGTGGAAAACGAAGGTCCCGTTGGCGTCGGCGTCGAGTTTGATGTCGGGAGCCACGTCCACGTCGTGGCCCCAGGCGCCGGGTTTGTCCGGGGTGGGCTGCTGCCAGCAAAGCGCCTTGGCCTTGGCCATAGCGGGCGCCTTGAAGGTCACCGTGACGTCTCCACGGATGTCCGCGCCGTAAGCAGGCGCGCTGACGGAGATCGACTGGACGAAGTCGATCCCTTTGCGGCTGGTGCCGCTTTCGCCGGTGTAGAAATCGGGGTATTCCGGGTTGGCGGGTTTGGCCGGCGTCTGGGCGAAGAGCATGCAGGGGGCAAGGGCGAGGATCAGAGCGAATGAGGCTAAATGACCGCGCGCGAATCCGCGCCGCGAACGCGGAGGACACGGGCAAGCGTACTTGCCCATGCCACCCCCAAGGGCGCCTGATCGCGCACGGCTATTTAGAGTCAGTCCGGAGAGCGTTGGTGTTGTCATGTGCGTTTCCGCGGCAAGGGTTCCGTGGCGATGGAGCTTCTCCTCGTACGCCGGCAGCGGTTTCGCGTTGCCAAACGTTACTGCGTTTCGCCTCGCCGGGCGTGCCCGTTTTCCCGGGCAACGAAAATGTGCCGGAACACCGACACCACAGGCGAGACGCCTGTACTACGAAATTAGCCGCGAAGACGCGATGTCGCGAAGACAGACGCGAAGAGAATCCAGAGCAGGACGATCTCGCGCAGGGCCGCCGAGACGCGGAGGAATTCAGTCAGAACGGGCACCTGCTGCCCAGGGGCGAGTTCCGGGGTACCGGGTCCGGCGCCGGGATTGGGGCGACGGGCGTGGGGCAGGCAAGCGATGTGGCCGGACGGGTCAGGCGGGATGCATCACGGCTTCGTGGATCTTCGCGATCATGCCTTCGACCATCTTGAGTTCCCGCTGGAAGTCCTCGTGGGCGGCCAGATTGGTCATGCTGCGGCGAACGGCCGAGTGCATGTCCTTGCGCTCGCTGTCCAGCAATTGGAGCATCAGTTCCCATTCTTTGTCGGAAAATTCGATCGGGTGGTTCATGGCGATCTCCTATGGTCAGAGAACACAGAACACCGTCTTGATGCTCTATTGTACGCGGCCGGGCCGACGGACGGATGGGAAATCCGGCGGAGTATTGATGCCGGGATCGCCCTGTTGACGCCGACGGGTGCGATGCGCGATGATCTTGCTCCGCATGAACCCGAACTGCATCGTCCTCGCCCTGCTGATGTTCGCGACGATGGCCGCGGCCGCACAGCCCACCAGCCGGCAGAGCAAATCGCCGGTGAAGAAGCCCGCGTTCGACACCCGGCCCGGCCAGCAGTTGGAACGGCTGGGCGACGAGATCATGGTCTGCGGCCAGCTCTTCCACACGGGCACGCGGATCGTCCTCTGGACCGACCCCGGCGGCTATGACGCGTATCGCGTCGAGCGCCGGTTCAGCAAATGGGAGGATGCGGGCTGGCAGGCGACCCAGCGGGCGCTGGATGCGGCCAAAGAGCGGGCCCCGGCGCGCTACGGCGTCCGCGAATCGGTGCTGACGCCGGAGGAAATCGAGCGCGTGCGCGGCGGCGGCTGGGACCTGCCGCTGCTCCAGGATAAGGTCGACGAGTTCGTGCTGCACTATGACGTGTGCGGCGTCTCGCGGCTGTGCTTCCAGGTGCTGCAGGACCAGCGGTTCCTGTCGGTGCAATTCCTGCTGGACATCGACGGGACCATCTACCAGACGCTGGATCTCAAGGAGCGCGCCTGGCATGCAACCGTCGCCAACTCGCGCTCGGTGGGCGTGGAGATCGCCAACATGGGCTCGTACGCCGCGGGCGAGACCGACCCGTTCAAGATGTGGTACACAAAAGATGCCAACGGGAAAACGCGGATCGCGATCCCCGAACGAATGGGCGACGGCGGCGTGCTCACGCCCAATTTCGTCGGCCGGCCGGCCCGTGACCGGCTGATCTGGGGCGAAATCCAGGGCAAGCGCCGCCGCCAGTGGGATTACACGCCGGAGCAGTACGAGGCGCTGACGAAGCTGACGGCGACGCTGTGTACCGTGCTGCCGAAGATCCGCTGCGATTATCCCAAGGATGAGCGAGGCCGGCTGATCACGCGCAAGCTGGATGATGAGGCGCTGGAGAAATTCCAGGGCGTGCTGGGGCACTACCACGTGCAGGCCGACAAACAGGATCCCGGCCCGGCGTTTCAGTGGGACCGGTTGATCAATGGGGCCCGCAAGCTCATGGAAGCGCCGACGGCGCCGAAGGAGCTGACGACGACCAGGCCCAGTGAGCGAGTGCCAGCGACCCGTCCGGCGACAGACGATAATCCGCGTGGAGCGGGAGCGGCCAGTAGTTCGGTCCGTGACCGGCCGGAACTCCTGCGGCCACTGGAAGGCCCAACCTCGCGCCCAACGACCCGAAAATCTCCGCCAGAGCCTGAGGCTCCGTGATCGTCGGGCGGAGCGGGATCTTCTGCGACGGGTTCTCACGATCAACGACCTGCGGAACATCATCCTTGCAGTTGTGGAAATCGCCGAGCATGATGCCTCGGGCGTCCTTGAGCACACCCGATTGGACGAGCTGCGTGAGGCAGCGGTCAATGCGGTACCAGGGCTCGCCGACGTCTTCGAGGAACAGCAGCCGCCCGGCCGCGTTGAGCTGGTAGGGCGTTCCGCAGAGGGCCGCGAGCACGGTGAGGTTGCCGCCGACCAGCGGGGCGTCGATCGCGTCGCGCGGAGGCGCAGTCAACCACTGCAAATGTTCGAATCGCAATGAGCCGGGGTTGCCGCACAGGCAGTTGGTCAGGGCGGTCCATTCGGCCGGATTGGAGCCGAAGCCGGGAGAGGAAGGCATCGGCGCGTGCAACGTTGACCAGCCCCAGCGCTGGTGGACATAGGCGTGGAGCGCGGTCATGTCTGAATAGCCCACAAGCAGCTTGCGGTTCGGCACACCGACGGTGGCGGTCAGTTCATCGAGCATCGGCAGAAGCCGCGTGGCACCGTAGCCGCCGCGGGCGGCCATGACGATGTCGATGTCGGAGAACCAGGCCCAGCGCGAAAGCCCTTCCAGGCGAAGCTGGTCGGCGCCGGCGAAGGTGAAATGGGTCGCGAAGGTGTGGGGATGGATGTCGCACGGGAAGCCGTGAGCCCGCAGCAGTTCGATGCCGCGCATGAGTTCGTGGCGGCCGACGGTGCTGGAGGGCGCGAAGATGGCGATGCGGGGGTTCATGGGCTGGGACATCGTGTACTGGAATAGCGGCTGACGGAGATTGCCGCAACATGGCGGGCGTTGCATCGGGCATGCCCGTCTCTTCTGGCAAATGATGCGAAAACAGCGTGGGTAGGGACGGCTCGCCGAGCCGTCCGTGTACGCCCCACAGCGGCGGTTTCGGCGAAACCGCCCTACCTTTGCCAGAATCGGCGGGCACACCCATATAGCACCTCGCGGAGACTATTTGTTGACACCGGCGGGACGTGAGGGCAGAATACCCGTAGTTGGCGCGAACAGAAGGGGTGTCCAGTGCGCACGATTCATCACATGCTCGTGTTGGTTGCCGTTGTGGCGGCAAGTCTGCTACAACTGGGTTTCGCGGAGCCTGCTGAGCCGCCGGCCGACGAGCCGCGGGTCCGCATTCAGGTGCAGCCGCGGAACATCTGGGAGGCGGCCGGGGCCGGCGACGTCGAGGCCATCAAGCGGTTCGTCGACGCCGGCGAGCGCATCGAGGACGAGCAGAGCGCCGGCTGGACGCCGTTGCAACTCACGGTACGCCACGGACACATGGCGGCCACGCGCTATCTCCTCGACAAAGGCGCCTTCGTCGATCCGGCGACCAGCGACGGATTGACGCCCCTGCTTTACTCCGTGATCAACGGCCGGCTGGAAATGGCAACGCTGCTGCTGGAGCACGGCGCCAAGCTCGACCGCCGCAACCGCCAGGGTTTCGATCCGTTGTTGGCATCCATACAGTCGGGCAACCTCGATCTGGTGAAACTGCTGGTCGCCAAAGGGGCCGGAGTCAAGACCGCCACGGACGGCGGCCTGACCGCGCTGCATCTGGCCGCACATCACGGCAAGCCCGAACTCGTGCGCCTTTTCTTGTCCAGCGGCGCCGACGTCAACTCCATCGCCCACAACGGATACACGCCGCTTCACTTCGCCGTCGGCAAGAAGGACGCCGCGTCGGCAAGGCTCCTGATCGCGGCCGGCGCCAACGTCCAGACCGCCGGCACGGGCGGCCAGACCGCGCTCCATCACGCGGCCGCGCTCGGCGCTGATGATATCGTGGCCATGCTCCTGGATGCGGACGCCGACGTGCATGCGGCCACCGACGACGGCACCACGGCCCTGGCATTCGCTGCCGGCGGGGCAAACGACGCCAGCGTCGAGCGCCTTCTCAAGGCCGGCGCCAACCCGCGGGCCGCCACCAAGTCCGGCAACACAGCCCTGCACGGCGCAGCCTCCTCGGGCAACCCGCGCTGCGTGGACCTGCTGCTCAAGGCCGGCGCCGACCGCGAGGCCAAAGGCGCCAACGGCGGCACGCCGATCCTGGCGGCCGCCTCCTGGGGCAAGCATTTGGAAATCACCCGGCTCCTGGCCGCCGGCGCCGACCCCAATAAGACCGACGACTACCGCGAGACGCCGCTGCATTTCGCGGTCAAAGCCAAATCCGCCGAGTCGGTGCAGCGGTTGCTGGAGGGCGGCGCAGCACCGTCTCCCGCCGGCCGCCGCGGCAACACACCGCTGCACCTGGCGGCCGAACGGGGCCTTGCCGACTGCATTACGGCGCTGCTGCAGAAGAAGGCCGACATTGAAGCGAGGAACACCAATTCCGAAACGCCTCTTCACCTGGCGGTCGCCGCCGGCAGGCTGGCGGCCGTCGAAGCTCTAATCGACGCCGGCGCCGACCTTTCCGCCGAACAGGTCTATGGTTCGACCGCGCTGCACGCGGCCGCCACATTCGGACACACGGAGGTCGCCCGTCTGCTGATCAACAGGGGCGCCGCCATCAATCTCCAGAACAAGGACCAGGCAACGCCGCTCGTCGCCGCCGCACGCGAGGGGCAGTTGGCCGCCGTCGAGTTATTGCTCAACAAAGGCGCGCGGATCGACCTGCCCGCCAGGGGCGGAGTGTACCCGCTGCACGCAGCCGCCGAAGGCGGGCACACCGCCATCGTCAGGTTGCTGCTCGACGCCGGCGCCGAAATCGAGCGGCGTTCGGCCGAAGGCGGCACGCCCTTGTACCATGCCGCGTTCAAGGGCCAGCCCGCCACCGTCAAACTGCTCCTGTCCCGTGGCGCGGCGGTCAACGCCGCCCGCGCCGACGGCTCGACGCCGCTGGTTGCAGGCGTCTACGCCGCCAACGCCGAGGTTGTTGACATGTTGCTCGAGGCCGGCGCCAAGTCCGACGCCCCGATCAAAGGCGGATTCAGCCTGCTGCACCTTGCGGCACAACAGGGCAACGCCGACGTGCTCCGCCGCATCATGCGTCTGGGCCTTCCCCTCGAAGGCCGAACCGGCGCCGGAATGACGCCTCTGCTCGTCGCCGCTTACAACGGCCAGCGTCAGGCGGCCGGGCTGCTGCTGGGCGCCGGCGCGGACCTCAAGGCCCGCATGCCCAACGACACAGGGACGCTCTATCTGGCCCTGGGCGCCAAGACGGAAGACCCGGCGCTGGTCGCCCTGCTCATCCGCCGCGGCGCCGATCCCAGGGAAGTCTGGCACGACGGGCTGATCTCGCTGCACGTGGCCGCCGCCCTCGGCCGGCACGCCACCGTCGCCCAGTTGCTGGAGATGGATGTGCCCGTCGATGCCACCGACAACCGCGGCCGCCAGGCCCTGCACGCCGCCGCCGCACAGGGCGACCGCCGCGTGGTGGCCATGCTGCTGGAACACGGCGCCAAACCGGATGCGGTGACGAAGTCGGGCACAACGTCGCTGCACATCGCGGCGGCCAACGCGCGCCTGGAAGTGTGCGAAACGCTGATTGCCGCGGGCGCCGACCCGCTTCTCCAGGATGACAAGGGACGGACCGCCCGTGACCTTGCGGCCGAACGCAAGTACCAGTCGATCGTGGACCTGCTCGACCAGATCTCGCCCAAGAACCCGCCGCGACGACCGGCGCGGGCTCCGGCCACGCGCCCAACCACGCTTCGGGGGACCACACCATGAAATGCGCACCACAATTGTTGCTCGTTGTTCTGCTCGCGGGGTCCATGGCCGCCGCGCCGCCCGCGCCGCCCGTCCAGCGGCGCCCGGCGCCGAATGCACCGGACAATGCCGGGGCCGTGGCCGCCTCCAAATTCACGCCGCCCAACCCCTCCACGCTCTGGGGGGCGGCCTACGCCGGCAATGATCCGCTGGTCTCGGCCCTCCTGGAACACGGGCGCGATGTCAACGCTCTGTCAACCGAAGGGCACACGGCGCTGTACTACGCCGTCCTGGGCGACCGCCGCTCGACGGTCCAGTTGCTGCTGGCCGAGCACGCCGAGCCAGACCGGGCGGACGACAAGCACGACACGCCGCTCATTGCCGCGGCTGCCTGCCGCCATGTGGACATCGCCACGCTGCTCCTGGACGCCGGCGCCGACGCCAACGCCGCCAACCAGGGGAAACAGACGCCGCTGCTGCTGGCGTGCGTCGGCGGCGAAAAGGAACTGGCCGTGCTGCTGATCGAGAAGAAAGCGAACGTCAATGCCGCGGACGTCCTCGGCCACACACCACTCATGGGCGCCGTGCTGGGGGGACACGAAGAGATTGTCGAGCTGCTGCTGAACCATGAGGCCGCCGTGGATGCCAAGACGCGCATCGGGGAGCGCGTGCTCCACTTCGCCGCCCGGCAGGCGCGGGCGAAGATCGTCAAGAAGCTGATCGACGCCGGCGCCGATGCCACGGCCGGCGACAGCCGAAAGATCACACCACTGCATCTGGCCGCGGGCATCGGGCCGCCGGAGTCTGTAGCCCTCCTGCTGGCCGCCCATGCCGACGCCACGGCCGCCGACACGCGGGGATTCACGCCGCTTCATCGCGCGGCCGAGGCCGGCCAGGCCGAGATTGCCGCCGCCCTGCTCAAGGCGGGCGCTAAGGCGGAGGCCGTTGACACGCTGGGAGTGATGCCGCTCCATCTGGCCGCCGACCGCGGGCACAAGAACGTCGCGACGCTGCTGCTGGACTGGGGCGCCGCCCCGGATCCGCGCAACTCGGCCGGGCGCTCGCCCCTCTCCTACGCCATCGACGGCGGCCACACCGAACTGGCGCGCGTGCTGCTGGATGCCGGCGCCGATTCCGCCCGCGCCGATTCCAAAGGCCAGACGCCGTTGCACTACGCCGCCCGGAAAGGGCGTGCCGAACCGGTCCGCCTGCTCCTGTCCCGCAAAGCCCCCATCGCCGCAGTCGACGCCGCGGGGCTCACGCCCCTTCACGCCGCCGCACAGGCCGGCATGGCCAAGTCCGCCGAGGCCCTGTTCGACGGCGACGCTCCGATCGAAGCCAAAGACCACGCCGGCCGCACGCCCCTCCATGTTGCCGCCGCGGCCGGGGCCGTCGATACCATCCTCCTGCTGCTGGACCACGGCGCCGACCGCAACGCCCGCGATGCCAAAGACGCCACGCCGCTGGATTTGGCCACCCAGAACAACCGGCGCGCCGCAGTCGCGGCCATGAAGGATGTGGCGCCGGGGAAGTAGGCTGGACACGCCTGACCTGGCTGGAACGGCGAAGGATACCGTGGGCGATTGCATCGGGTTGGTGGGATAGGCATTCTTGCCTGTCATTGGATGGCTGAGTGAGGGCTGAGTGAGGGCTGAGTGAGGGCTGAGTGAGGGCTGAGTGAGGGACATTCTTGTCCCCCCCCGAAGGCATCCAAGTACGCTGGCCACGGCAACTGCCGTTGCCCTGAAAGTCCATGGGGCTCCCGCAACGACAGGCATGCATTCCGCCAGAGAGTGATGGTGCATTGGCCGCGCCGGGTTAGAATGCGGCCTGTATGGCCGCTCTACTGCTGGGTTCCATGTTTCACGCCACTCACCTATCACCACGGGCAGGTTGTTTATGCACAACGCGCTTGGCGAAGAGAATCGGTCGGCCTTGACGAACATCGAACAGGCCGGCCGGGGCCGGCAGGCAATTCAAAAGGTGCGGCATTACACGATGCCGACAACAACGTTGCGGGTGAATAGATGCGAATCGGCGCGGAGAAAACTGATGAGATCATTCGAACACGGCTATCTGTTGGAAACTAACATCTCCCATTCGCTCCTGATGACGATGCGAGTCCTGGGTGAATTCCGTGGTCGGCAAGACCTTTACACCAAACAGTTCCCCGAAGTGCTGGACACGTTGCGCCAGGTCGCCATGATCCAGAGCGCCGAGTCCTCCAACCGCATCGAAGGCATCACCGTCCTGCCCGAGCGATTGGCCCCTCTGGTGACAAAGAAGACCCGGCCTCGCGACCGGTCTGAGCAGGAAGTGGCCGGCTACCGGGATGTGTTGGCCGCCATCCATACCAACCACGCCCGGATGAAACTCTCGACGGACCTGATCATCGAGTGGCACCGCATGATCTACCATTACACGAGCGAAACCGGCGGCGTCTGGAAGGCCGGCGACAATGCCATTTGGGAAGTCCGCCCCGATGGGCAAAAAGCCGTGCGCTTCAGGCCGGTGTCGGCCGCGGGCACGCCGCAGTTCATGGATCGCTTCGTTGGGCTTTTCAATGAGGCCCTGGATGAGGCGAAGACCGATCCGCTGCTGCTCGTGGCCAGTTTCGTCCTCGATTTCGAGTGCATCCACCCGTTTAAGGATGGCAATGGCCGCATTGGCCGACTGCTGACGCTGTTCCTGTTGTACCAGTGTGGATACGAGGCCGGCCGCTACATCAGCCTGGAACGTATCGTCGAGGAAAGCAAGCAGACCTATTACGACTCCCTGTTCCACAGTTCACAGGGTTGGCACAACGGGGAGCACGACCTTCGGCCCTGGTGGGAGTATTTCCTGGGCACGCTCACGGCCGCGTACAAGGAATTCGAGTCGCGCGTCGGCACCTTGACAACGGTCAAAGGCGCCAAACGCGAGATGGTGCGGAACTGCATCGGACGGCTTCCGGCTCGCTTCAGGGTAGCCGATGTTCAGCACGCTTGTCCCGGCGTGAGCTACGCGACTCTTCAGCGAGCCATGGGTGAACTCAGGCAGGCCGGCCGGGTCCGGTGCCTCGGCCGCGGACGCGATGCCGAATGGGAGCGAATCGGATCATGGCGCGATTAATCACATCACGAAAGCGTTTCGTGAGTAGTTTAATGGCGCAGTGAATGGATTGGTTATGTCGCCGCTAATATCACCACGGGCAGGTTGTTTATGCACAACGCGCTTGGCGAAGAGAATCGGTCGGCCTTGACGAACATCGGACAGGCCGGGGGAGCGGTGCTGTCGCCGGAACTGCTCAAGCAATGGGGACAGCATGCGACGTTCGTCCGGCTGCTGGGCGTGAACTACATTCACGTCACCCTGCCGGACAAGAGCGAACTCTACCTGACGGAACACGGGCTGCCGTTCCTGGATCACATCCACCCGGGCAACTGGTATGAGCCGGAGTGGTTCAAGAAGCATCGCCAGCCGCTGCTGGGCACGGGGACGGTCTACCGCGTCCCCTCGCGGCCGGTGCCGGGGCACAAGTGCAGGAGCATCGACCTGGTCATCAAGTGGTCGCGCATGGGCCAGGATGTGCCGCTGGACACGTTCACGCTCAACCAGGCGATCAACGCGGAGTTCAACACGCCGTTCGAGGAATTCTCGCTGGTCGAAGAACTGCGGACCGGCACGTACGGCCGGCAGGATTTCCGCATCTTCACCCAGCGGCCCATGGCGATCTATGTCCCGTCGGAGCGCATGCAGTTGTGGCAGACGGGGCGGTCGCGGTGGAAGATCCTGAGCAAGATCAAGTACCACGCCTGCATCGAGATCGACATCCTGCGGTCGTACATCATGATCTACAGTTGGATCAAGGGCGTGGATGCGGCGCAGGTGGCGAGGGCGGGGATGTATCCGGGCCTCTCGCAGGAGACATCGCTCAAGGAATTCACCAACCGCACCCTGCGCGACCTGGAGGACAAGGGCTTCTTCGTGGCCGACCACAAGCCGTCGCACCTGATCCTGCACATCCGCAAGGAACGGATCGTCCGCAAGCGCAACGGGGACTTCGCCTACGGGCTGATCGACTACGAACTGCTGACGCGGACCGAGGAACACCAGGCCTATGCCAAGGCGGCCTCGCGAAGCAAGTACCTGCAACTGCAACGCGACCGGTTCAATCCGCCGGCCGGCGTGGCCATCCCGCCGCACCTCCATCGCGCCAGGCTCCTCGGCACGGACTACGTGTTCGGCCGGGCCGAGAGCACGGCCGGCGTCCTCTGGGTCGTCGGAAAAGACCCCCGTCTCTTCGAGTTCTTCCTTCCCGAGCGCTGGCGGAAGAAACTCTTCCCCCTCTCCAGCTCGGCCAGGACCTGGTACACGCAGACCAAGGACGGCGTACACCTGGTCTGGAAGATCAGCCGCGTGGGTGAGGAGCCGCCGGGCAGGGACGTCGATCCGAGCTGGCCGACGATGCATAGGCACGGCTACAACAGCCCGTTCGAGGAGTTCGCGCTGGCGATGGAACTGATCCGCAAGGGCATCAACACCTCGTATCCGCGGGCAATCTACGTCACGGGACACGGCGATGTCTCCGCGTCCGGGGTGACTGATGAGCGCCGGTTCCAGCAGATGGAGGGGGAGGTCGGTCCCGACGGCCAGCCGGTGCTGCGGATCGGACATGATTACATCACCATCTGGGGATATTTCCGCGGCCACGAGGACCTCGGGGCGGCCGACGCCACCGTGCTCTACAGCCCCATCGGAGCCGGGCAGGCGCATGCCAAGGCCCTGCTCACGGACGACGACCTGGAGGAACTGACAAACCGGCACCTGGAGAAACTGAAATCGGCGGGCTATGAGGACCTCAACTTCGAGCCCGACCACATCCTGCTGTCCTACATGCCGGGCGGAGACTTCCAGCGTGACAACGACGGCTGCATCGCGACGAGGCACTGCAATCTGGAGATGATCCGACGAATTTGCACGAACGACGGAACCGGGAAGGTTCCGTGATGCGTTTCTCATTGCCGTATTTTTCCGAGGTCACGAGCATGAAAACACTTTCCATCCTTGCACTGGTCGCCCTGAACACCTCCATCTGCCTCGCGGCCAGCCTGCCGCGCAGCACCCCCGAGGCGCAGGGCGTTTCGTCCCAGGCCCTCCTCGCCTTCATCGAGGCGGCCGACAAGATCGACGCCATGAACAGCTTCATGCTGTTGCGCCACGGCCAGGTGGTGGCCGAGGGGTGGTGGTCGCCTTACGACGCTCAGTCGCCGCACTCCCTCTATTCGCTGAGCAAGAGCTTCACGTCCACCGCCGTCGGGCTGGCCATCGCGGAAGGCAAGCTCAGCCTCGACGACGAAGTGCTCAAGTTCTTCCCCGACGATGCGCCGGCCGCGCCGTCCAACAACCTCAAGTCCATGCGCGTCAGCGACCTGCTCCGCATGAACACCGGCCAGCAGACCGAGCCGCCGCGCACGAACAACGAGCCCTGGGTCAAGACGTTTCTCGCCCATCCCGTCCCCTTCAAGCCCGGCACCCACTTCCTCTACAACACCTCCGGAACGTACATGCTGTCGGCCATCGTCCAGAAGGCCACCGGCATGACCGTTCTCGATTACCTCCGGCCGCGCCTGTTCGAGCCGCTGGGCATCGACAAACCCACCTGGGAAACCAGCCCCCAGGGCATCTCCTTCGGCGGCTCCGGCCTGAGCATCCGCACCGAAGACATCGCGAGTTTCGGCCAGTTGTATTTGCAGAGGGGCAAGTGGCAGGGCAAGCAGCTCGTGCCCGAAACTTGGATCGACGCGGCCACCACCCGGCAAACCTCCAACGGCAGCAACCCCAAGAGCGACTGGGACCAGGGCTACGGCTACCAGTTCTGGCGCTGCCGCAATGGCGCCTATCGCGGCGACGGCGCCTTCGGCCAATACTGTATCGTCCTGCCCGAACAGGATGCGATGATCGCCATCACCAGCGGCGTGAAGGACATGCAGGCGGTCATGAACCTGATCTGGGACAAGCTGCTCCCGGCCATGAAACCATCGCCGCTGCCGGCCGATGAGGCGGCCGCCGGCAAACTCACCGCGACGCTCAAAGGACTGTCGGTGCGCCCGGCACAGGGCGCGGGAACTCCGGCCAAAGTCTACGGCAAGAAGTTCATGTTTCCGGCCAACGACCGGAAGCTGGAATCCATCGCGCTCGAAACCGCCGCCAATGACGGCCCCATCACGCTTGTCACGCGCGTTGACGGCGTCGAGCAGCGCATTGCCTGCGGCCGAGGCACATGGCAAAATGGCCGCGTTGCCTGGCCGACACTACCCCAGCAACCCGCCGCCGCCAGCGGCGCCTGGACTGCCGACGACACGTTCACGGCCAAGGTCTGCTTCTACGAAACCCCGTTCATCGTCACCACTACGCTGCAATTCTCCGGAGACGATGTGCGTTTCAGTGCTGAGGCGAATGTCGGTTTCGGCCAGACCAAACAGCCGCCACTGGTGGGCAAGGCCCAGTGAGCGCGCGTTCGGAGTTCACGCTTGGGCGCGTCTTCGTCTGGGCGAGCCAGCAACACACGCTCGAGCGTGAATTCCGAACATATGCCCGCGGCGCGCTCGCGTCCCCCGGACAACCCCAGTGCATGGTCACCCATGCCCGCACGGCGCGAATCGCCCGCGCTCCCGCTTGTCCTCCGCCCGCCAACGCATATGATGGCGCCTCACCCATTAAGGAGATCGCATGATTTCGAAGGACATCGCCAGGGCCGTCAACACGCAGATCGCACACGAACAGAGCAACGCCCACGCCTACCGGGCCGTCGCCTGCTACTTCCAGCGGCTCAACCTGCACGGCTTCGTCGCCTTCTTCAAGAAGCAGTCGGGCGAGGAAAGCACCCACGCCGAGCGCCTGCTGAAACACCTCGAAGAACGCGGCGGCGCCGTCGAACTTGCGGCCATCCCCGCCCCGAAAAACGAGTGGGCCTCGCCCCTGGAAGCCATCAAGGCCGTCCGCGACATGGAGAAGAACACCAGCAAGGACATCACCGCCCTCTACGAACTGGCGTTGGCCAAGAAGGACCACCCCCTGGCCGTGTCGCTGCAGTGGCTGGTCAGCGAGCAGGTGGAGGAAGAAGCCTGGGCGGAGGAACTCGTAGCCCTGGCCGAGCAACTGGGCGACAGTTCAGCGCACCTGTTCATGCTCGATCACAAATGGGGCAAGAAGGCCGCCGCGGAAGACAAGGACTGACCGCGTCCGCTCGTTCGTAGCACCGCCTTCAGGCGGAAGTTCGGAGTACCGCCTTCAGGCGGCTCTTGGGACCGCCTGAATGTGGCACTACGAACGTGACCACGAAGCACGGTCTGTAGCCGCGATCGCTGATCGCTGCCGGGTGCCTCGCGCAGCACCCACCGAATCACGTCAGTTGTCCCTGCCCGGATCCCAACGTACCGCATTCCCCATTCCCCATTCATCCTCGATGCTCCTTCGCCGCTGGCCGCTTCCGTTTCACCACCTTCACCGAACCCTTGCCTCCTTGAACTTTTGAACCCTTGAACTCTTGAACCTTCTGCCTGGTCACCACCGGCTTCGCCTTCGCCGCGGCCAAAGTGCCGCCGACGCCCTCGTCGGCGGAAACCTCAAACGCCGCCGCCACCCGATCCCCCAGATGCGCCGACACCTCCGCAAAGTCACTCGCATCCACCACGCCGTCGCAATTCACATCCCCCAGGAACCACTGCCCATTCGTCTTCCCCATATTCGCGATCACCGCCAGATAGTCCTTCTCATCCACCAC
>JBIOJL010000109.1:0-14813 GCA_044450885.1 Tepidisphaerales bacterium | reverse complement strand
GCACCGCCCCAACCCCGACCCAGCGTGCGCCTCTGCCATTTCTTTTCCTTTTTCCTTTTTCCTTTTTCCTTCGCACCGTTCGCCTCAACCCCACCGTCCAGCGCCAGCCTCTGCTTCTGCCCTTTTTCCTTTTCCCTTTTTCCTTTTTCCTTGCCCTCTCTGCTTCCGCCCAATCCACCGCACCCACCCCACGCCCGCACAACCTCATCCTCATCGTCTGCGACGATCTCAACGCAGAACTCGGCTGCTTCGGCAATAAGGTCGTCAAAACGCCCAACATCGACCGCCTGGCCGGCCGCGGCGTCTGCTTCGTCCGCAACTACTGCCAACTCCCCGCCTGCAACCCCTCGCGGGCCTCGCTCATGTCCGGGCTCACGCCCGAAGCCTGCGGCGTCATGGGCATGGCCGAGGACTACCAGCCGGCCGCCTCCGACCCGCCGTTCCTGCATCGCCTCTTCCAGTCCACCGGCTACGAAACCGTCTGCATCGGCAAGGTCTTCCACGGCAACCACACCCCGGCCATGCAGAAGATCGACCCGAAACTCGCCCTCCGCGGCACCGACGACCCCGGCGGCTGGACCCGCGCCCTGGACCACGCGCCCGAACCCGCCAGCGCCAAGCCCGCCTATCGCCAGCAACATGGCGAGGCCGGACTCGGCGAGGTGCTCGAATGGAAGGCCGTGCCCGCCACGCGCGGCAGCAAGCAGGAGATGTATGACGTCGTGGCCGCCCGCGAAGCCTGCAAACAACTCGATCTCTCGCGCGCCTCCGGCAAGCCGCTCTTCCTGGCCGTCGGCTTTCGCAAGCCGCACCTGCCGTGGTTCGTCCCCCAGCAATACTTCGACCGCTACAAGCTGGCCGACATCGTCCTGCCGAAGCAATCCCCGCCCGGCGCGCCGGGAGTTCCCGAGGCCGCTCTCGGCTCCTCCAGCGGCGACCGGCCCAAGACCGACGCCGAGGCCCGCGAGACCCTCCGCGGCTATTGCGCCTGCGTCTCCTTCGTCGACGACCAGGTCGGCACGCTGCTGGAGGCGATGGACCGCCTGGACCTGTGGCAGAACACAACCGTGGTCCTCATCGGCGACAATGGGTTTCACCTGGGCGAGCACGGCCTGTGGGGCAAGAGCACGCTCTTCGACGAATCGGCCCGAGTGCCCCTGATCGTCGCCGGCGCCGGCGTGGCCGCCCGCGGCAAGACCTGCCTGCGCACCGTCGAAGTGCTGGACATCTATCCCACGCTGGCCCAGCTCGCCACCCGCCCGCTGCACCCGAAGCTGATGGGCCGGAGCCTGGTGCCCCTGCTGCAGGACCCGGCCGCGCCGTGGGACAGGCCGGCCTACACCGTTCTCGAAAGAGGCAAGCTGATCGGCCGATCCATCCGCACCGAGCGCTATCGCTACACCGAGTGGGACCATGGAAATAAGGGGACGGAGCTATACGACCACGACGCCGACCCCGACGAGTTCCACAACCTGGCATCCGACCCCAAGGCGGCCGCCGTGATCCGGCAGCTCAAGGCCCAGCTCGCCTCCCGCCAGGCGCCGATCCGCATCCTCGACACCTCCCTCCGCGGCATGCTCCGCCGGAATACGGCCGCCGTCGCGAGTGGCGTGACCGTAGTGTTGGTTCTGGCTTCGGTGCTGGTGATCCGACGGGTGCGCAGGCGGAAACGTGCGACAGGGCGCCAGGTCGTTGTACCCGGAAGTTAGCCGCGATGACGCGAAGCCGCAAAGCAAGACGGGCGACCGACAAGCGGCAATGGAGTCGCTCACCATATCTTCCACCACGGCTTCTTGCCCTGGGGACGCGAGAATACGAATCGCGGCGATACTTTGAGGTCAGGAATCAGTTGGAGCGTCGGCTGAATATGTCGCAGGATGGCCCGCACGCGCGAGAGTGGATGGGTTGGGAACTCCGAATCGTACTTCTCATCGTCTGCAAGATTGCGCATCACTGGCAATTGAATGCTTGGGTCGTAGGGATCTCTCATCCAGCCTTGGATAGGTCGTTCCCGCTTTGAGACATCAACCCAGACCGTGCCCGAGTCGAGCAGCCGCTCAAAGACAACGGTATCGCGAGCGCCGGTCATGCCTCGCTCAAAGCACTCGACCATCAGTGCAAAGCTGAAATCACGGAACGGGAGCGTAATCGATCCAATGTAGCTCATCCCGGCCGGCCGCTGCGGCTTCTTGATAATCGTTCGTGTGGCCAGACAGCCGTCGGCTTGTATGACATCGGCTTCGACAAGCCCGACCCCCCCTGCACTGAAGGCACGCCGGTAATACGCGCGGACGTCCTCGACGCAGTCGAGATCGGCCTTAATGTCCGGGGGGTGGTCGAAGTAAAGCACGCCGACGCCGTCACCGTCGGCCGTCTGCCAGATACGCCATCCGCGCTCCTCACTCTTGAGGATGAAGCCGCTGGTGTCAAACGAAACTGAATCAAAGATGGACATGATGCCACAACCCGGGTACGCCGTATCCCGACGTTTCGCTACCGTATCGGCCGTTCACCTCCACTCGCACAACCACCCGCGCGGCGCGATCGTTTTGGCGGCCCCGCCGATCTCGATGGCCGCCGGCTCGTCGTTGAAGTTCTCCGCCACCCAGCTTCCATCTTTGAAGAGGTAGAACCCCATGCGATTCGGCCCGCGCAACGTCACCCCGAACGGCTTGAGCAGCGGCCCGCGGATGGCATCCACCTCCTCCGGCGTGAGCTTCAGCAGCGACTTGGGATCGCCCTTGACGGCCAGTATCCGCACATTCGCTTTGTCGAGATTCACCTTCCCCGCAAGAGCGGCCGCCAGCCCGTCGGTCACGAGCACCGGTTTGCCCGCGGCGATGAAGGCCGTGAGCTTGTCGGCCAGTTGCGGGTCCTTCAGCGCATGCACCGAGAAGAACCCGGCCGGCGCATCGGCCGGGAACTCGTGGCACGGCGCCAGCGGCAGGCCCGTCATCCCGACGAAGTCGAAGATGCGGGCTTCCTTCTCGGGGTGGCTGTTGGCCGGCTTGTACGCGGCGATGCCGACGATCGCCCGCTTGCTCACCTGCCCGGCCACGCTGAGCAGCTCGGGAATGTTGGCCCGCAGCGTTTCCACGTTCTTCGGCCCGGTCCGCTCGATCAGGGAGCCATAGCAGAAGAGCATCGACTCGCGGGCCCCGCCCAGCACGGTCTGGCGGGCCTGTTCGAGGTAGGTCTTCTCGGTGGTGCCGTACGGGTCGTACCACCCGCCGCCGCACTTGGTTCCGCCGATGCCGCCGAGCCAGCGCATGATGAAGTACGCCTCATACTGCGGCGTGCCGCCCCACTGCCTGTCGGCGTAGTCGCGGGTTTCCGTGCCGACCCAGGTGCGGTCAAAGTCGGCCGACTGCCGCGCCACTTCGTAGCCGCGCTCGTGGAAGCGGTCGTACCACTGTGGATACTTGATGATGACCTTCACGTTCGCATTGATCTTCTTCGCCGCCGCCAGGATGCGGTATCGCGAGACCTGCACCATCAGCTCGCAGCGATACGCCTCCCACGTGTCCTCCGCAACCGGAAACGTCTTCTCGCCCACCGTCACGGTCTTCGCCGTGCGGGCGGCTTCGCAGGCGGGGCAGGCACAGTCGGTGAAGAGGAAGTCGTCGATCATGATCTCGTCGAACAGCCCGGCCGCGTACTCGAAGATGCCCTGCAGCTTCTCCTGCGTCGGCGGGTCGGTGAAGCACGGGATGCTCTTCCAGCCGGTCGAGTTCTTCAGCACCCGCGTTGTCGTCACGCATCCGGAAACCTCGAAGCCATCCTTGCGGAAGCGGTCGCGGGCATTGGCCAGCGCGCCGCGCTCCGCCTGGTAGCCATCGCGAAATGCCTCGACGTAGACCTTGGTGACGCCGGTCGCCTTGCACCAGTCCACCGCGACCTGGAGCTTCTCGGGCGGCGTCAGATGCTCGCGCACCTGCTGGGCCGTGAACAGCGTCGAGAAGCGGTGAACGCCCGCGTTCTGCCGGGCGAGGTCCCAAAGTCTGGGCGGCTCCTGTCCGAGCGCGGCCAGGGAAACAACGATGAACGCGAGGGTCGCGGCAATGCGGCGCATGGGCATCTCCTGTTTCTCCTGATACCGCGGCCGGAGACGCGTGTGATGGACGAAGGCAGAACGTGGCGCCGATCTTGCGTGGTCCCGAGCACGCCAGATGGGGTGGCGTGCGGTGGTTCCCAAAACCTATGGTGTTCCCAAAACCTATGGTCTTGCAGTGAGGCGGCTGCGAAGGGACAATCTTTGCGTAGCGGCGTTGGTCGTGCCAGACCGAGTTTGTGATGGATGCCGGCTGGTTTCGCGTTACGAGGAGAAGGCCATGGGTGAACTGCTTCGTCTGACCGTCCACAATTACCGATGTCTGCGGGACGTGGACTTCCGCGCAGGCGACATCAATGTGCTCTTTGGCCGAAACGGCGTTGGCAAGACGACGTTCCTGGACGCGTTGTGGTTCATTCGTGATTGCGCAATTCGTGGCACCGCCGAAGCTTCGTCCGACCGTCATCACGGGATTGGCGCCTTGAATGACGCCGCGGGTGATGGCGGTGCGGGCATACACATCGGCGTAGAGACGAAGACCGCCGATTACCTGGTGACATTCGGTTACTCCTCCGGCCGGATCGAGCCGTTTGTCGGTGAGCGACTGGTATCCAAGACGCGAAAACGGGTACTGGTTAACCGTGTGGTGGGAAGCGACCAGGCGACATTTTACCACGAACAGCTCAAGCAGACCGTCCCCATCAAGTTACGTGATCCCGAGAAACTGGCGCTCAGTAACTTCCTCCTCTTCTGTGAACCGGAGCAGGAGGCGTTGGAGGTGGACTCTCTGCTGAAGTCCCTGCGGCTTTACAGCAGTCGAGCCGTAAGCCTTTACCAACTACGTCGGTTCGGGGCCGAGTCGAGCGAACATACCTATCCCAAAGACCGCTGGCAGAACCTATGGTCTGCTCTTCGGAACCTCGCTGGGCGAAGAGCGATGGATGATCGGTTCGATACCATCATCGGATACATGAGAAAAGCCTTTCCCGACTCCTTCAATGACCTGATTTTTGAAGCACTCGGCGCCGACCGCGTCACCGCCAGTTTCATGGAGAAGGGCCGCCACGCGCCGATTCAGGCGTCCGGTGTGTCCGATGGCCATCTTCAACTGCTTGGGCTGCTCACCTCGCTGTTCGGCGACATCGCCAGCAGACCCGACCTGCTGCTGTTTGACGAGCCGGAGACTTCCCTTCACCCGCACGCCATTGCCGTGTTCGCCGAGGCCGTTCGCGACGCGGCGGCGAACCGTAGGTGCCAGGTGTTCATTGCCACGCACTCACCGGTGTTGGTCAGCCAATTTGACCCGACGGATGTTATCGTCGTCGAACCGGACTCGACTCAATCCGCAGCCATGACCAGGCTCTCCGATAAACCTGATTTGAAGGGTTTGCTTGACCAATACTCCATAGGGTCTCTCTACATGGCCGAACAGGTGGGGCAACAGAGCGGTCCCGACCCGATGTACGACGGGGGATCACAGCCATGACCGGTGAAATCTGCCGTTTTGGGTTGATTGTCACAGGCCGCGGCGAAGCTAAGTTCCTTCAATTGCTGTTTCGCTCGCTAATGGTTCGCGCTTGGTGCAGTTTCGAAGTGATCCGTCGCGTTGGACAACTGAGCCCTATCACGTCTCCGAAAAGAGTTCTGAAAATGGTTGGGCGGGGCGGAAACGTGACGCCAAAGGACGTAGAGAATATCGGCTTGCCCGCCAGAGGATTCCTGCGCCAGCATGCACAGAACGTCGTCATCCTGGTGGACGATCTGGAGGCTGACCGACAACCGCAGGCCGAAGCTGTGTTTCGGCGGTATCGCGATGCGCTCGATCAAGTGCTACGGTCAGACAATCTGTGCGACCGAGCGGCCGTCCACTTTCTCGTCAATATGTTGGAAGCGTATTACTTTGCCCACGCTGCCGTCGTGAACGGTGTGGCCGGCATGCAATTACTGGACGCCGACCATCCTTCCGACGTTGAACAGATACGGAATCCCAAGGCGGACCTCCGCCAGCGCTGGCCTGGATTTGACGAGATCGAACATGGCGAGCAAATCGTCGGATCATTGGACCTGGATCATGTCCTGTCACGGCCACCGGAGTGTTGCTGGCTTCGCGCGATGTTCGCCTGGTGCGTGGACAAGCTCGTCGCCCGAGGCGCTCTGTATGAACCGTTGGGTCCCGGCACCTACCGCTTGGACAGCGGATGCAAGTCTCCTCTGACTTATCCCCAGGCAACGGGCGTGGAGCACACGAATACTGGGACCTCAATCGGTGTTGTTTGAGAGATTCTGTTGTGGATTTGTTTTCACATCCGCCCAAGGATGAACCGGGCGCACCACGGCCCGCCGTCGGCGGGGACCGGGGGTTTGCGCGGGGTCGCGAGCAATCCGCGAACGGCGCCGGTCCAATTGCCGCTGAGGTAGTCCTCCACCTCGATCCGGGTGAGGCGCAGGACCTTCTCGGCCGCGGGGACCATCACGCTGTCTTCGCGGAAGCCGTGCCGCGGGGGCCAGATGATGCCCACGCCCATGGCGGCGCAGTCGGCCGCCAGTCCATAGCCGAGCTTGGAGATCACGCCCTCGCAGATGGAAAGCACGTCGCCGAACACCAGGCTGGGGCCGAGGGTGACGGGCACGATATTCTCGAGTCCGCCTGTTGGCGTGGAAACACCCCTGGATTCCGCCGGTGAGGACACCGGCGGCACTGTATCAGTGACCAGGAACGTCACATCCGGCATGGCCGCCACGGCGCGCTGGAGAATCTGCGGCGAGCAGCCGCCGCGCATGCCGACGAGAATTCGCGGGCCGTCGACCCGGGCTCGCGCCGGGATTTGCGCGAACACTTCGTCCGGCCGCAGTTCCGATTGCCAGGCGACCAGCGGCGTGTCGTGAACCTCGGGGAAGACGTTGGAAACGCCGCCGAAGGGCATGCGCAGGAGAACGGAGTAGTGCGCGTAGAAGCCGCTGATGGTTGCCAGCAGGTCGCGGCCGTCGGCCGTGTCGCGGAGCCAAGGTTCGTAGATCCAGTCCCAGGTGAAATTGGTGCAGCCGATGAGCGGCAGGCCGGTGCGGCGGGCAAGTTCGCCGGCCAGAAACGGGATGTCGGCGACGATGCCGCGGATGCTGGTGCGCTGGAGAAACGCGAGTTCGCCGGCGAGCAGCAATTCCGCCCGGTCGACTGTGGCCCGCACGGCCGCCAGCGTCTTCTCGCGGCTGACGCGCAGGGCGTCTTCCTCGATGGCGCCCGGGTCGAGGGCGGCCGGTGCGAGCGTGATGCGCTGCTGCGGCAGGGCATCGAAGATGAACGCCGGCGCGCTGGTGCGGATGTGGACGGTCAGGCCGGGATCCTGCTGGAGCAGACGGCGGATGACTTCGGCGGAGCGGCGGCCGTGGCCGTAGCCGTGGCCGGAAATGTAGTAGGCGAGGTTCATGGGATAGGGCGGAGGAGTTTAACACGAAGACACGAAGCGATGTCTGGTCGATGATGGACGTTTGATGAATCGGGCCGGATAGCAGGCGGATCAGAAACACGGGCTGGAAGCCCGTGCCACCAGATCAGTTTGGGTTTGTCAGAGTCGTCGAAGATGGAAGCCGCCGTCCACGTCGATGACCTGGCCGGTGGAGAAAGGCAACAGCCCGAGTGAGATGGCGACGACGGCCTTGCCGATGTCGGTGCCCTGGCCCCAGCGTTTGATGGGGGTGAGGTCGCCTTCGAAGATCAGCTTGTCGTACTTGGCCTTCACCGGGCCGGTCATGTCGGTCTCGATGACGCCGGGGCGGATTTCGTAGACGTTGATGCCGTGGTCGGCCAGGCGGGCGGCGTAGAGCCGGGTCATCATGGCCAGGCCGGCCTTGGAGATGCAGTAGTCGCCGCGGTTGATCGAAGCGGTGTAGGCCGAGATCGACGATACGGTGACAATGCGCCCGCGCGAGCCCTGCTCGTCGGGTTGCTGGGCGAGCATGGCCCGGGCGACGAGCTGGGTAAGAAAACAGGGCCCTTTGAGGTTGATGCTGATGAGGCGGTCGAAGGATTCCTCGGAGGCTTCGAGGATGTCGGCCCGGACATCCGGCGCCACGCCGGCGTTGTTGACCAGCAGATCGAGGCGGCCAAAGGCAGCCAGTGTTTCGTCGACCAGCCGGCGGCGGTCGGCGGAGATGGACACATCACCCTGCACCAACACGGCCCGCCCGCCGGCGGCCTCGACCTCGCGTTTGACCTCTTCGGCGGCCGCGGCGTTGCGGGCATAGTTCACCACGCAGTCGTGGCCGTTGCGGGCCAGTTCAATGGCGACAGCCCGGCCGATGCCTCGCGATGAGCCGGTGATGAGTGCGGTTTTGCGTGTCATGCGAATCTTTCCGAGCGTCGTGGGCGTATGCCATGGGCTAACATCTATCGCCCCTACGGGGCTGCATGCTGCCCGCTGGTGTTCAGAGGATCAGCATCAGCCCAGAAGATCGCTCACCTTGACGACGAACGCCCCGTCGGGTGCGTCGATGGTGATGGTATCTCCGGCCCGGCAAACGCGCGGGGCGGCGTAGGTCCGGTCCGCGGCAACCGGCTGCCGGTATTCGAGCACGGTCGAGTCGATCAGGTTGATGATGAGATACTGGGGGATGCTTGCCCCGGCGTAGATCGCCAGTTTGGTCGTTCGGTCGTGCTCGAGCGAGGTGTCGGCCACTTCGATCACGCACAGCACGGACGCGGGGCCGGGCATGCGGCTGCGGTAGTCCGCCGGGCGGCCGCGCACGACGGAACCATCGGGCTCGGGCACGTTGTCGGGCGGCAGGCGAATTGGCTGTTGCACCTGCAAGAAACATCCCAGGCGACGAATCTCCAGCAGCACGTCCATCATCTGGTTCACAGCCCACGCGTGCCTGTCGCCGATGGTCATAAAGTCACCCCCGCTGTCGCCGCGGTCTTTGAGCACCAGGAATCCGTCGTGCAGTTCGATCGGCGAACCCTCGCGCAGAACGCCTCCTTCGATCATCCGCTCGTACTGCTCCACCGTGAGCGGCACGAGGTGCGCCTGATGGTCCAGCATGTTGCGAAGCGCAGTGGACATATGCCGCGATTATAAGTGCGCGCGAACCGGAAGGGTAGTGTTTTGTCACAACATGTTCTGTCGCACGTGGCACACAACATGCGCTGGGTGAAAACGACAGGCAGAAATGCTGCGGGTGATGACAGACAAAAATGATTCCGCTGAAGAACCCTGTCCGAAGAACACTTGGGGTCGATGTACCGGGCGTATTCGCATGGGAACGCGGATTGGATTCCGCCGACGAGGGCGTCGGCGGCACTTGTTCAGCGGAATCAAGAATGTCTGTCCTACCAATGGCCGGAAAGCTGCGCGATTCCTTTGAACAGAATGTACCAGCCGGTGCCGAAAGCCAGTGCGTAGACGACCGCGGAGAACATCTGGTCGGAGATGCGTTTGTTGATCGCGACGCCGAGCATCGCCCCGACGAGAACCAGCGGACAGAAGCGCAGCGCGCTCAGCAGCACGTTGCCCGTGAACATGTCCGCGGCGACGTAGCCGGGGAACTTGCAGCCGTTGACAACCAGGAAATAGATGGCGCAGGTGCCCACATACACGCGGCGGGGCATGCGCTGGGGCAACAGGTGCAGGGCGATGATCGGGCCGGCCGCGTGGGCCATGGTGCTGCTCAGGCCAGCGAACAGGCCGACGACGGAGGTGCGGGCGAAACCCGGCCGGAAGAGCGGCAACTGGCCCCGCGCCCGCCAGAGGCGATACCAGTGCAGCCCGACCAGCACCACCGACTCGAAGCCCACGTCGAGGTTCACCATGGCCTCGGCCACCTGCTGGCGCTGGTGATTGAACCAGCGGAGCAGCAGCGATCCGGCGACGACGCCAAGGAGCGAGCCGGGAAGGAGTCGCCCGACGATGCGCCGGTCGAAATGGGCGCGATGCTGCCAGGCGGCGATGATGTCGCCGAAACAGAGCAGGGGCAGGATCATGGCCAGGGCGGCCTTGTTTTCCCAGCCGAGGTAGTGCGTGCCCAGGAGGGTGATGGGCACGATCATCAGCCCCGCGCCGCTGCCGAAGCCGGACTTGGTGATGCCGACCATCAGCGCGCCCAGGATGACGAAGAGCCAGCCGGTCACGGGAGGGCCCGGAAGAATCGCGACCAGCGCGGGGCGTAGGAGTTGTTGGGGTCGACCGAAACCGCGACGCGGGTGGCCTGGCCGACGATCGAGTTGCGCGGGACGAAGCCGATGAAGCGGGAGTCTTGCGAGTTGTCGCGGTTGTCGCCGAGCATGCAGTAATATCCGGGCGGAATCGTTTTCGGCCCGAAATCCTTCGCGGGCGAATAGCGGCCGGGCAGGAACATCACCGGGTGGTTGAGTCTTCCCAGGGTTTCCCGCTCGAACTTGGGGTTGGTGAGGGCCCGCTCGCCGGCGGAAACCTGGTTGATGATGTTCTGTTGCAGGGGAGCGTAGCTGGCGGCAACCCCGTTGACCCTCAGTTGCTCGTCGACGATCTGCACGACATCCCCCGGCCCGGCCACCACGCGCTTGACCAGCCGCGTGCCTTCCTTGGGCGAGAAGAAGATGACGATGTCGCCCGGCTTGGGGTCGGCCCATTTAATGATGGGGAACGCCTGGTTGTCCCAGGTGAAGTACGGGAGCTTCAGGTCATAGGCGAGTTTGTTCACCAGAATCCGGTCGCCTTCGATGATGGTCGGCTTCATGGAGCCCGTGGGCACGTCGTTCCAGTCGATGAACATCGACCGGGCCATGGTCAGCACCAGGGCGACCACGAGAAACGGCTTGAGATACTCGACCCATGCCTTCCGCCAGAAGCCCATGGGCTCTTCGGGCGGTTGCTGGGCGGCGGGCTTCGACGATGTGGTTTGTGTGGTCTGTGTCATGGCTAACAAGGTGAGGAATCTTAGCGGCAATGAGGCCCGATGGATAGTCGGCGTTTGGAGTACCGGCGTCAGCCGGTCTTCAGTTGGGAGTACCGCCTTCAGGCGGTCTTTGTGAGATTTAGACCGGCTGAAGCCGGTACTCCGAACAGCCGGCCGAAGCCGGCACTCCGAACGCCGACTTTGCGTTTTTTTTGGCCGGGCTTACCCTGTGGGCGATGCCGATCGAGTTGGACCAAACGGCCGGGCGGGCGTTTCGCCTGTTCTGGCTGATGTCGCTGCTGCTGCTGGCGCTGGCGGCGTTCTGCTCGCCGCTGGAGCGCAGCCAGGAAGCCCGCGTGCTGGAGACGGCCCGCGAAATGCTCGATGGTCCCGGCGAGCAGTGGATCTTCCCGCGGCTCAACGGGCAAGTGCGGCTGCAGAAGCCACCGCTGGCGTACTGGATGGCCGCGTCGGCGTTTCACGTCGGTGGGTTGTCTGTATTCGTCGGGCGATTGCCGTTTGTGCTGGTGACGGCGCTCACGCTGGGCGTGGTGTACAACATCGGTCGGCGCTGGTTCTCGCCGGCGGCCGGACTGGTCGCGGCGGCGATGACGCTCGCTTCGTCGCTGTACCAGTCCTATGGACACCTTGCCGAGACCGATGCGCTGAGCACATTCTTCGTGACCGCGGCCTGCATCGGTTTCTGCGATCTGATCGACGCGCGCGACAAGGCGACCGCCATGGGCTCCTCGCTGGTCGCCGGCTTCTGCGTGGGCATGGCCGCCATCAGCAAAGGCCCGCCGGCGGTGTACCCACTTGCGCTGTTCCTCCTGATGGTGGCCATCGAGCGCAAGCCCGGGGCACTGGCCCGGTTTGTGATCCATGGCGGGCTGGCGCTGGCGTTGATGATCGCCGTGCCGTGGTGGCTGCTCGCCTGGAACCACCCCGAAGGGCACAGGATCATGGGCGAGGAGGCCGGCGTTCTCATCCAGGGGACCGACCACGGCAAACCGTTCTGGTATGTGTTTCCCCTGGCGTTCAAGGCCACGCTGCCGTGGATCGCTCCGGCCATAGCGGCGCTGGCCTGGGCAGTGGCGCGGAAAGATCCGCGGCCGGAGACGCCGCCCGCGCGGCCGAACATGGTCCGGCGGCTGCTGCTCTGGATGGGGATCATCTTCCTCAGTTTCCTGCTCATGCCGCAGAAGCAGGAGCACTACTTCTTCCCGCTGGTTCCGCCGCTGATGCTGCTGGTCGGGGCGTCCGTCCACGCCGCAGTGCGCAGCGCCGAGCCAGCCGACCGGAAGATCCTCGTGGCGGTCTTCGGCGGTACGACGCTGGCCGCGGCGCTGGCGACACCGGCGCTGCTTCTGCTGCCCAAGGCTTACGGCCAGCCGCTGCGGCCGGTGGACGTTGTCCTGGCCACCGGGCTGCTGGCGGCGTTCGTCGTCGCACTGCTGCTCTATCGCCGCTCGCTGTCGGCCGGTCTGCTGGCGACGCTCTTCGTCGCCCCGCTGGCCATGACGCTGGTGATCGGCGTCTGGGCGCCGACGCTCAAGCCGGCGACCTTCGCCGGCGTCGCCCGGCAGATTCGCGAGCAGCACCCCAAGGCGCATTTCGTGTTCTATCCGGAGGAGAACTACCGGCTGAATTTCGAGCTCCGACGGGTCATTCCGGTGCGGCCGACCGCCCAGGAACTCGAACAGACGCTCATCGAGAATCCGGCGCTGCTGGTGATCGTCGAGGAATCAGACAAACCCGACAAGCCCGTACAGATTCCCAAGCGCATCCGCCTGCTCGATAAGTACCCCATGCATGGCAAGAGCATCTCGGTCTACGGCGTGGCGGCGGAGTGGGACAAGTGAGGATTCGAGCAGGAACAGTTCGGCGCGTGCTTGTTCGTAGTACCGCCTTCAGGCGGCTCTTCAGACCGCCTGAAGGCGGTACTACGAACGTGACCGCGAAGCACGGCTTGCAGTAGACAAGCCGGGGCACCCGGAGCAAACAGCCCGACAGATGTTGATGCGCCGGCCTACAAATCGAACCTGACCCGTTTTTCTCCGCCCTGCTCTTCGTACCAGCGGCCGCTCTTCAGGGCGATCTTCCGCAGGCCCTGCGCCTTGCATGCCGACAGGAATTGCTTCTCGAGGCCGGCCAGCAGCAGTTGCTTGAGATCGTAGAGATGGGCCGACGAATCCACCAGAACCGTCAGCGTCCCGCGATTGAAGGACTCCAGCGCCGTGTGTTCCTGGAGCAACACCGGCACCAGCGCGCCCCACACATCCGCGAGCCGCCCGAACTTCTTCTGCAGCTTCTGGATTTGCCTAAGAACGCCAGCATTTCCGGGCCGATCGCCTGTTCCGGCTGCTCGGGCGTGCGCTTGAAATGACTCATCCGCCGCAGGGTCGCATCGAGCTTCCGCTCCTCGTTCATGGCCGCCTCAGGTGGTCAGGTTCACCGGCATCACCACGCACAGGAAATTCGGGCCGCCGCGAATGAGACCGGGACGGTTCGGCGCGGTCATCTCCAGCGTGACTTCGTCCGTGCCGGCGACTTTCAACGCCTCCATCACGAACGCGGGGTTGAACCCCATCTCGATGTCCGCGCCTTCCAGCTTGCACGGGAAATTCACGGTGGCCTCGCCGGCACCCGGCGCCGAACTCGACAGCACCAGCCCTTTCCTGCTGAACGACAGCTTGATGCCCTTGCTCTCTTCGGTCGTCAGCAGTGCCGCCTGTCGCACGGCGGCCAGCAGATCGTTGGTCGCGGCCGTCACCTTGCGATCCGTGTCTTTGGGGACCACATCCTCGTACGGCGGGAACTGGCCTTCGATCAGCGTGCTGGTCAGCGTCGCCCGCGGCGTACACACCACCACCTGGTTCTCCTTGATCTGGAAAGTGACGCCCTCCTCCGGATCGTCCACAAGCTTGTCGATCAGCGACAGCGCCTTGGTGGGAATGATCGCCCGCGGGCCATCCTTGTCGGTCTTCCCGCCGCCTTTGATGAGATCGCCCCGGGCCTCGGCCAGCCGCCGCCCGTCGGTGCCGACGAACGACACTCGCTTGCCCTTCACCGCCACCAGAATCCCGTTGAACGCATACCGCGTCGCCTCGCGCGCCGCGGCAAAGATCGTCTGGGAAATGAGCTGCTTGAGCTGCTTGCCCTGGATCTCGAAATCCGCCTCGCCTTCCACGCCGGGAATGGGCGGAAAGGCATCGGCCTGCTGCGTGTAAATCTTGAAGAACGAGTTCTGCCCCTTCACGTGGGCCATGTCGTCGACGAGCTCGACGGTCAGCGTGTCGTCGATGCACTCGCGCACGATGTCCCGCATCTTGTCGGCCGGCACAACGATCTCGCCGACCTGCCCGACCTCCACCTGTACATCCCGGTAAACGATGGCCACCTCGAGATCCGTCGCCGAGATCGACATCTCGGTCGGCGTCGCGGCCAGGCGCACGCACTGGAGGATCGGCTTGGGCGTCCGGGCCGCCACGACGTTGCCGGTGATGTTCAACGCTTCGAGCAGCGCTCCCCGATTGCAGATGACTTTCATGGATTGCTGTCCTTTCCCTCAAAGTGTTTCGCTGTCTTCAATGCCTACAGCATCGCGGAAATACGTCAGAAGACAAGTCCCCGGCGCAGAATCATCCACATCAGCGGAGCGAAGCATCTTCATATCCGATATGCCGTTCCACATCCATTCCGGCAGGGCAATGGCAGTGTACTATGGATGGAGTCTTAACTGTAATATTTTAATAGAAGCAGTAGTAATGAGGCCTGTTGGAATGTGGATAAGTTTTCCAGTGCGACGCACAAGAACATAGATTACAGTTACTTACACGCCAACGCGACCGAGTTGTTTTGTGGAGAAACTGTCGCGAGCGGTGTTGGTCCAGTG
>JBIOJL010000108.1:0-14828 GCA_044450885.1 Tepidisphaerales bacterium | reverse complement strand
GCATCGGTCCCAACGAACATCTCGTAGATGCTGCTGATGAACTCCAGAGGGATGGCGTCGAATGAATAGAGGGGCCAAAGCGAGCCCTGTCCTTTGGACATGTGCAACCTGCCAGCGACAAAATCGGCGAGCAGCTTGAGATGGCTCTCTTCCACCTTGGCCATCTCCGCACGCCATTCGGCTTCCTGCTCTTGCGGCGTAGCCCCTTTCCCAGGGAAAAGATCACCGTTGAACTTTGAGTTCAGCCACCGGAAAAGCCGGTATGTATCGGCGTGGTCCAACAGGATTTCGGAGAGTGTGGTGTAATCCTGGTGAAGCGTCCCCTCCTTACGAAGTTGTTGGAGCATCGGCTCGTTCAAGGCCGGCACGCCTTCGGAGTCCTTCCGATCAATCAGGAACTGGATGAAGATGATGCGGGCAAGAAGATCATGAGTCGTGTCCGAATCCAGTTTCAGCCGCTTCAACTCCGTTCGCACGTAGCCCAGATTGGACAACAGCATTTCATCCGCGCGGCGCTCACGCTGAAATCGATCCGGGTGCTTTCGGAAGAAGCTGCCAGTCATCAATTCGACCCAGTGCAAGGACTGAGCCGCTTGCTCCGAAGCGGACACGACCTGCTGTGACAGGTCGTGGAGCTCCACAACCTGGCTCATCGATTCGGCAGACTCGCGGTCCGACGGTGGCTCACAACAGGTCCACGCCCTCACCATGTTGGCTTCCAAAGTCAACAGCAGCGGACACCGGCAGAAGTTCCACGCAAGCCGGTGTGCCTCCCAGAGCGTTTCAACCGGGACATTGGAAGTAAACTCGCAGACGATGCCGACAGGGGCTTCGGTGGAATCCGATTCGGGATTGCCTGTTAACACACCGACCTTGACTCCTGCGCCGCCCGGGAACCGCTGGATGGACTTCCCGATCTTCTCTGCCGCCAGCCGGGCAAATACCTTCGGCCCGGCTCCCGTCGGGTGGAGAATCTGCTCGGGGGTCGGCCAGCCCAACCGCCTATGGGCGCTGCTCAGTGACATTTGGCCTCGCGCGCTTTTTCACCGGTTGTTCATGGTAACCGGAATCCCACCGCCTCGGCGGTATCAGCTTCGACTTAATCATAGTCGTCGGCAAGGCTCTGTCAGTCAATAGTGATTTAGGTAAAACGTATTGCCCCTCACGCCGACGCTTCCCCGGCGTCTTCCCTGGTGGGATAAACGGGAAGAGTACCCTCAACCGAATACGCTCGCTTGCTCAGTCGTAATTCGAGGTTCGACATTCGGCCCTGAAGAGGGGCACAAGCCAATCATCCACCGTTCCCCGCGATGGAACCGGCGGCGAATGAAATGGTATCCGAGTCGCATCCGAGTCACATCATCGCCCGTCCCGATCGTCGCCCGTCTGCTCCTTGCCCAGACCAGAGGCAAGAATGGGCAGCCCGCAAGCGTTCTCCGCGCTCCTCGTCCTCGCCCCGGCCACCGCGCCAAACCCCGCCACGCCGCCAGCAGAACCGAGCTCGTTGCGTCGTTGCGTCGTCGCGCGAGGTCTGGTCTTCCTCCTCCCGGAAGGAGAACCGCGGATAGGGTGGGCGTAGTCGCCGGCCAATCGCCGATCCCTGAAGGGCGACGACGGCACCGAGACGATGGTCCGTCGAAAGACGGTGGGCGAGTACGCCCACCCTACCGGCTTTGGCGGTTGAAGCGTTTGCGGCTGAGGCCGGAATCACGGGCGAGACGCCCGTGCCACGAGGGGTCTGGTCGGCCATGGCGGATTTGCGGGGCGGGGCTTCGTGGGTAACAGGCCTCGCCATTCAATTGGACCCAGGGCGTTGCCCTGGGCTGGCTTGGAGTTGCCCCTTCGGGGCGCATGGGGTTCCTGGGTGACTCTCCGGGTTCCAACTCCACTTCGCATGGCCAGGTGCATATAGTTGGGGGACGGTTCCACGGGCGCCCTTGCCCGGTGTGATGACGGCCGGGAATGACTGGAGGCAACCATGAGATTCTTCGAGTCCCTTGAAGCGCGCGCGCTGCTGACGGCGGCGGCTCCGACGGCGCTGGAGGTCTATTTCGTCCAACTCGTCAATCGCGCCCGGGCGAATCCGGCCGCGGAGGCCAAGCGCTATGGGCTGTCTTCCGTCAACGAAGGCCCGCCTTCGACGCCGCTCACCAACGCGCCCAAGCAGCCGCTGGCCATCAATGCGTTCCTCGTGTCCGCCGCCCGCAAGCAGGCGACCTGGCAACTCACGCCGCCGAAGGGCCACAACACCTCGGGCAACCTCGACCACTTCGATGGTGGAACATCCACGCCAACTTCGCGGGCGCTGGCCGAAGGATACACGGGCACCGCCGGCTGGGAGAACCTTGCCTGGAACAGCATGTCCGGCACCGCGCCCACGCAGGCCGCGGTCGATCTCTCGCACCAGTTCCTGTTCAAGGATTTCAACGGCCAGTTCTCCGTTGCCGGCCGGGGGCATCGCGTGAACATCCTCAACGACGGCCTGAAGGAGGTCGGCATCGGCATCGCCGTGGGTCCGTTCAAGAATGGATCAAACACCTTGAACGTGCAGGCGTCGGCCGAGGATTTCGGCTTGCCGGCGACGGGCTCGTTCATCTGCGGCGTCGCCTACGCCGACACGGTGAAGGTTGACAACTTCTACACGCCCGGCGAGGGCCTTGGCAGCATCACCATCACGGCGACACGCGTATCCGACAACGCCAAGTTCACGACCAAGACAGGGGCGGCCGGTTCCTATGCGATTCAGCTTGATGATGGCGTCTACAACGTCACGGCCAGCGGCAAGGGTCTGGGCGCGGCGCAGACGTACTACAACGTGGTCGTCAGCGGCCGCAACGTGGAACGCGATTTCGTCAAACCTGGCAGCAAGGACACGACCCCTCCGTCCGCGTCCGCACAAACGGCCGACATCACCACGGCCGGCGGCACCACGGCGACTTTCACCGCGACGTTCAACGACACCGGCCTGATCAAGGCGGCGACCGTCGGCGCCGGCGACATCCAGGTCGTCGGGCCGAACGGCTTTCTCCAGACGGCCACGTTCGTGTCCAAGAACCCCACGCTGGACGCCGTGTCGATCGTCGCCACGTATCGCATCACCGCCCCCGGCGGCACCTGGGACGCGGCCGACGACGGCGTCTATTCGATCAAGCTGCTGGCCAAGAAAGTCACCGACAAGGCCGGCAACGCCGCCGCGGCCGGCACGCTGGGCACGTTCAACGTCAGCATCACTTGAGCGGCGGAAACGCCGGCAACTGGCAATTGACGACCGGCAACTCGGGCGCGTGCGGATGGCGGTGTTGGAGGATGTGCGGGCGCTCGAGGTCGTGCTTGAGCATGAGTGCCTCATCCGAGAGGAGCTGCACGGTCGGGCCCTGGGCGACGATCTCGCCGTGGTTCATCACGATGGTCCGCGAGCAGAGTTCGACGACCATTTCCAGGTCGTGGGTGGCGATGATCTTGGTGATGGGAATCTGCCGGAGGAGTTGTTTGAGCTCGCGCCGGCCGCGCGGGTCGAGTTCGCTGGTGGGCTCATCGAGCACGAGAATTCCGGGGTCGCAAGCCAGCACGCCGGCGAGACAGACGCGGCGTTTCTCGCCGCCGGAGAGGTGGTGCGGGGCGCGTTTCTCGAAACCGGTGAGGCCCACCTGCGATAGCGCGTTGGCCACGCGTTCGCGGACGGCCGGCTCGTTCAGACCCAGTTGCTGCGGGCCGAAGGCGACATCCTCGAAGACGGTGGGGCAGAAGAGCTGGTCGTTGGGATCCTGAAAGAGCAGGCCGACGCGCCGGCGGATCAGCGGCAGGCGTGATTCGCTGACGGCCTCGCCCTCGAGGTACACGCCGGGCGGCCCGTTCCAGCGTTCGGGCAGGAGGCCGTTGAGATGCAGCAGGAGGGTGCTCTTGCCGGCGCCGTTGGGGCCGATGAGGCCGACGCATTCGCCGGGGTCCACGGAAAAGCTGACGCCGCGGAGTGCTTCGGTGCCGTCGGCGTAGCGGAAGCGGAGGTCGCGGACTTCGATGGCCGGGGTCATTGCCACCCCCGGGCGCGCATGGCGGCGTAGACGCGTTCGGCGCGTTCGCTGGCGCGGATGAAGAGTTGGCTGATGACCGTGGCAAGCGTGCGCCAGCGTTTGGCGGGCTTGCGGGAGAAGGTCCGGCTCATGCGGGCGCGTTTCATGCGATGGGCCTCGTCGCCGAGGACGAAGAGGTAGCGGTGCATCAGGGCGAGCGTGGTGACCATCAGGCTGGGCACGTGCAGCTTACGCAGCACGCGCAGCATCTCGGAGAACGGGGTGGTACACGAGAGCAGGATCATGGTGAGCAGGCAGAGCGTACACTTGGCCGCCAGGACGAGCATGATGCGCCACCCGCCGGGCTGGAACACGGCCAGGACGGCGACGCCGAGCACGAACGGCTCGAGCAGGAGCAACCGCCAGGCGAGGAAGCGCGGCGGAATCCGGCTGAGCAGGGCGACGCCTGCCAGCACGATGGCCGGCCAGATGAGATACCAGGCATGTTGCACCGGCAGCAGGGCGACGATGATGACCAACGCCACGGCGGCGACGAGCCTGGCCATGGCCGGCAGGCGATGGACGGGGCTGTCGAGGCCGGTGTAGTGGTCGAGGAGGAATCGCCGCATGAGGGTACCCAGGGTTCAGGGTTCGGGGTTCAGGGTTCGGGGTTCAAGAGTTCAAAGGCTCAAAGAAGGTTCAAGTGTCTCCGGCGTTCGCTGAACCCTGAACCCCAACCGCTGAACCCTCACATGCTTTCCTTGCCGGCACGAGTATGCGGGCCAGAGCCCAGGCCAATCCGAACACGAGCAGGGTGCCGGCCGCTCCGGCTACGGATATGGCCATTGTTCCGGAGCCGATCCAGGGGGCCTTGTAGTCCGGCGCGGGTGCCGGCAACAGCGGCTGAGTGGCATGCTGCTCGAAGCCAAGCGCCCGGGCCGTCTTGTCGAGCCCGTCGGGCCAGGAACAGGCGAACGGGGCTACAAACAGTGCCAGACCCAGGCTGATGAGCAGGCCGAAGGCAACGAGCGACACGACGCCTTCTCGATGCACCGGGCGGGCCGGTGTCGCAGTGGGGCCGACGCCCGCGTCGGCCTGGGCCGAGGACCTGCCGGTGGGGGCACCGGCAGCACTTGCAAGAGCAGTTGCGGTCGCCGGCGCGGGCGTGAAAGTGGGGCCGACGCCGTCGTCGGCTGCTTGCGTGTCAGCCGGAAAGGCCGACGAGGGCGTCGGCCCCACTTTTCCGAGCGCAGCCGGCGTTGGCGCGACGACGTCGCCGGCGGCCCGCGTGGCACCCGGAATGGCCGACGAGGGCGTCGGCCCCACATTGCCGAGAGCAGCCGGTGTTGGGGCGATGACCTGGAATCCGCGAGGCTTCGGGAATTCGGTCAGCCCGAGCAGGTCCGGGCGCGCCTTGCCGATGGCGGCCAGGACCAGCGCCGTGATGACGCCCTCGCCGACGCCGATCAGGACATGGACGCCGGCCATGGCCGGGAAGGCCGCGCGCCAGGCGACGGTGTGCGACACCGCGAGTTCGCCGGCGCAGGCGATGGCGGCCAGAACGGTGCTGCACCACGCGGCAAAGGTGGCGGCGAGAACGCGGCCGAAAAGCCCGCTGGCCAGGCGGCTGACGGCGAAATAGACAGCCCAGCCGGCGACGCCGCCGATCACGGCCATGTTGAAGACATTGGCCCCCAGTGCGGTGATCCCGCCGTCGGCGAACATGAAACACTGCACGATCAGCACGGCCGAGAGGACGATGACCGCGGCACTGGGGCCGAGCAGGGCGGCGGTGAGGACGGCACCGATGAGATGGCCGGAGGTGCCGCCGGCGACGGGGAAGTTGAGCATCTGGGCGGCGAAGACGAAGGCGGCCGAGAGCCCCAGGAGAGGCACGCGCCGGGGCGGCAGGCTGAGGCGGGCCTGACGCAGGGCCACGCCCAGGCCGGCGAGCGCCATCGCGCCGGTGGCGATGGCGGTCTTGGCGTCGAGGAATCCATCGGGAATATGCATCGGTCTGGCATCCTTCGCCCGGGACAGGCGATATTACGATGGCGGCAATGATAATACGCGGTTCGGCCGTGGCAAGAGGAGTGGTGAGTGCTGAGTTGTGCATGTCGGCGGGAGGACACGCTAAAGCGTGAACTCCGAGCAACTCCGAGCATGCCGAAGATTCCGAACGCCCCCTTTTCGACGTGGCCTTGATACTATGGTGTCCAGCGGCGCGACGGGAAAGGCCGTACAATGACCGTCGTGCCATAACCGTCGCTCAGCAAGGGCGTGACCATTTTTCGGGGAAGGCCGCGGCCCTCTGCGGCCGTTTCGCTGTGCGACCATCCCGGCCGTGCAGAAGCACGGCCCTCCCGAATCTGTGGGAACGTCGCTCAGCAACGGCCGGACAGTTCAGGTGAACCATGAAGCACTATCTGCTGGTGTTGTCGCTCGCATGCATCGTGTTCTGTCGGTCGTCCGCCATCCGGGGCGACGACTGGCCGCAGTGGATGGGTCCACAGCGCGACGGCGTCTGGCGGGAAACGGGAATTCTCGACAAGTTCCCCGAGGGCGGCCCGAGAATCCGCTGGCGCGTGCCCGTCGGCGCCGGGTATTCCAGCCCCACGGTGGCCGATGGCAAGGTATTCATCCACGATCGTCAGGCGAAGGCCGCCGGAGCCAAGGCCCCCAACCCGATGGCGCGGGCCAGCATTCCCGGCAGCGAGCGCATACACTGCCTCGACGAAGCCAGCGGGAAGACGCTCTGGGTGCAGGAGTACCCGTGTGACTACACCATGAGCTACGCCGCCGGCCCGCGGGCCGCCCCGCTCGTCAGCGGCGGCAAGGTCTACACGTTGGGCGGCGAAGGCGACCTCCAGTGCCGCCAGGTTGCCGATGGAAGACTCGTCTGGCAAAAGCGCCTCGGCGCCCAGCGAACCCCGGTCTGGGGTTTTTCCGCGAGCCCGCTCGTGGAAGGCGGCACGCTGATTGCGATTGGCGCCGACCCGGCCGGCATCGTTCTTGCCCTGAACAAGGAAACCGGCGACCCCTTGTGGCAGGCGGTCCCGGCCAGGGAGCCCGGCTATTCCTCGCCGACTGTCCTCGAAGCCGGCGGCACGCGCCAGCTCATCGTCTGGAGCCCCCAGTCGCTCAACTCGCTCGACCCCCAGACCGGCAAGGTGTACTGGTCCGAGCCATTCACGGCCAAACAGGGCATGAGCATCGCCACGCCCCGCCGCGCCGGCGATCTGCTGTTTGTAACCGCCTTCTACGACGGGGCCATGATGATGCGCCTCGACCCCGACAAGCCCGCCGCAACGCGGGTGTGGAAGATCGGCGGCAAATCCGAGCGTAACACGGCCGCCCTGCACGCGGTCATGTGTACGCCATGGATCAAGGACGACTTCATCTACGGTGTGTGCAGCTACGGGCAATTGCGCTGTCTGAAGGCGGGAACCGGCGAGCGGGTCTGGGAAACTCTGGCGGCCGCCACGAGCGACAACAACCCCACCCGCTGGGCCAACGCCTTCATCGTGCCCAACGGCGACCGGTATTTCCTGTTCAACGAAAAGGGCGACCTGATCATCGCATCGCTGACCCCGCAGGGATACGAGGAGGTCGGCCGTGCGCATCTATTGGAGCCGACGAACCACGATCCCGGCCGTCCGGTGGTCTGGTGCCAGCCCGCGTTCGCCAATCGCAACGTGTACGTCCGCAACGACCGCGAACTCGTGTGCGCGTCGCTGGCAACGGATGGGAAGTAGGCGGAATCAGTTTGCCTGGGCCCGGCGGCGCCAGCGCAAGCCGGCCAACACGCCGAGCAGGACCAGGCCCGACCACGCCGCAGCGGGCAAGGGAACCCCGGAATCCAGAGGGTTGGAATAGGTGACGCTGACCTGGCACGAGCCGTCCGTGGTTCCGAACTGGAATATCGCGCTGGTCACAGAAGTGGCCGCCGTTACGCCGACGGCGTGAAGCGTGAACGTCGCGGTCTCGTCCAGGAACGGGTTGTGAGGGCCGTTTCCGGCGATCGAGCCGTTGGCGCTGGTGTACTTCAGTCCGTTCGATGGGGCCGTCGGGTCGGGTGCGCCGATAAGGGTATGCGCCGGGCCGGCGTGCCCCGTGCCGGTCAGAACGTCGAGCTCGAGGGTATTCCCGCTCGGATTTGATTCCACCCAGCCGGTGGCAACGCTGCCGCCCTGGGTGAACGTCCCATTGCTGTTGACCGTACGTTCGACGCCCGAACTCGACGTCAGGCTGTTGCTGCCGAAACTACTGTTGAGCGTGAATGTGAAAGCGCTGAGGTTCTGGGCGATATTCCCTGGATTGACCGTCAGATTCTTCAGCGTCAGGGTGATGGTGTCTGCGCTCATCGTGAGGTCGGCCTCCGCAGAGACCGGCCCGCCGCCAGTGCTGGCGCCCGCGGGAGTCGTGATGGTGATGGCGCTGACCCGCACCGCACCGCCAAAAACAAGAGCGGCGGCCAACAGCGCCATTCCCCGTCGGATGTTCCTGATTTGTGCCCTTCTCATCGGTATCTCCCGTCTATCCGGCAATGCCGCGCGACCCCAACATCCTGTCCCGCAGCGCCCTTTTTTCACCCATAGGTACCCGACCAACGGTACCAATTCGCTACGACTTTATGCATGCTTGCCGCCCAAGTCAAAGAATATTCGCCAAGACTGGTTTAGCCGATGCAGGTTGTTCTGTCATCCGCATTTCATTCCGGCGACACACACGCGCGGCCGAATGATGAAGATGGTGCCGCGACCCTGCGTTCAACCCCTCGCACCGGCCACAGTAACTATCGGTGAGTCTGATGATCGGCCCCGCATCGTGCAACGGATTCCAGGAGTCCCATGAGCAATCAACCCGATACCACAAACGCCCGCGCTGGCCGCACCAGCCGGCGGACGTTCCTCGGCAGCACCGCGGCGGCCGCGGCGGCCATTTCCATCGTCCCGCGGCATGTCCTGGGCGGAGAAGCCAGGCCGCCGAGCGAAAAAGTGAACATCGCCGCCGTCGGCGTCGGCGGCATGGGGGGCAACAACCTCAACGCCTGCTCCACCGAGAACATCGTCGCCATCTGCGACCTCGACACCGCCATGGCCAAGGGGGCGTTCGACAAATACCCGCAGGCCAAGCGCTACAAGGATTTCCGCGTCATGTTCGACCAGCAGAAGGACATCGACGCGGTCATCGTGGCCACGCCGGACCACACCCACGCCGTGATTGCCATGGCCGCCATCAATCGCGGCAAGCATGTCTACGTGCAGAAGCCGATGGCACACAGCGTCTACGAGGCCCGCATGATGACCGAGGCCGCCCGCAAGAACAAAGTCATGACGCAGATGGGCAACCAGGGGCATTCCGGCGACGGCGCGCGGCTCATCTGCGAGTGGATCTGGGCCGGGGCCATCGGCGATGTGCGGGAGGTGCATGCGTGGACCAACCGCCCCGTCTGGCCACAGGGCGTCGAGGCCGAACGTCCCACGGAGAGACCTCCCGTCCCGGCCACGATGGACTGGGATTTGTGGATCGGCCCGGCGGCGATGCGGCCATATCACCCCACCTATCACCCCGGCACCTGGCGCGCCTGGTGGGATTTCGGCACCGGCTCCCTTGGCGACCTCGGGTGCCATATCCTGGATGCGCCGTTCTGGGCTCTCAAGCTCAAGTATCCCACCAGCGTCGAAGGTTGCATCTCCACCTACTGGAAGGGCCTCTGGCAGAAGTGCGACCCGAAGAACGAGCAGTATCCGCGGTCGACCATCGTCCGCTACAAGTTCCCGGCCCGCGAGAACATGCCGGAAGTCAAGCTCACCTGGTGGGATGGCGGCATGATGCCTCCGCGGCCCGAAGCCCTCGAAGAAGGCCGGCGGATGGGCGATGACGATGGCGGCGTGCTCTTTGTCGGAGATAAGGGGACACTCATGTGCGGCTGCTACGGCCGCGGCCCGCGGATCATCCCGGAATCAAAGATGAAGGAATTCCAGCAGCCGCCCCAGTCCATCGACCGCATCCCGCGCGGCCAGGACGGCCACGAGGCCGACTGGGTCCGCGCCTGCAAAACCGGCAAACCCGCCAGTTCCAACTTCGATTTCTCCGGCCCGCTGTCGGAGATGGTGCTCATGGGCAACCTCGCCGTCAGGTATCCCAACCGCAAGCTCAACTGGGACGGCGAGAAGATGGCCGTCACGAACGACGCCGATGCGAACTCCTACGTCCGGCGCCAGTACCGCGAAGGGTGGACGCTGTAGGGACTAATTCACGTTCGTGGCACTGACGCAGAAGGGCGAGCCGGGGAATTCCAGGATGCCGCCGCACTCGAATTCGTCCTTGCCGTCGGGGCCCATGCCGAAGCGCGCCCCGCCCTGGGTGGCGAAGACCAGGATGCCGTATCGGTAGTTCATGATCTTCCGGCCTTTGAAATCCGTGACCGTCAGCAGGGGGGTCTCGATGCCGGCCCGGCATCGCGGGTCTTCTGGTAGTTCTCCTCGGTCGTGAAGTACATCTCGCGAACGCCTTGGAACAGCGCCCGCAGGTCGATGAAGACGGCCTTGTCCTCGTATTTTCCGACCACCACCGCGAAGCCGCTCGAGCTGCCGAAATGGGCATTGCTGCCCGTGAGGAACACGTCGCGGTCGGCCTGTTTGGCCAGGCTGTACTCGCGCAGCAGCCCGGCGTTGCCGTCCCGGCCGTTCATCCGGCCGCCCATCTGATTGCCGACCGCGCAGACGCCCGTCGGGAACTCTATCCCCGGCAGATCCACGTAGCCCAGCAGTTTGACGGCCGTGAATACGCCTACGTTTGGCAACGACCACGCGTGGTCGTCCTCCCACTCGTGTACGAAGTGCGTCTTTTTCCCCCGCTACGGCCCCACCCGCCGGGATCCTTCCGGCGGCGCGAACGTGCTGGCGTTGGGCTGATAGAACTCGAGGTTGTAGATCCGCGCATCGCCGATCGGCAGTCCGAAGAACCCTTCATCCTTGTTGTAGCGCCAGATCTTCCAGTCCTCCGCGAACAGGACATTCTCCCGCCGTTTGAAGTTGTACATCGTCAGCCCGACGGCCGAGCTCTCCGCGACGGCCGGCGCCCGCCCGCTGGTGATCACATATCCGACCGCCTTGAGCAGGTGAGTCTCCTTGTCGGCGTAGAGCACGAACCAGTCGTTGGACCTGTTTCCGGCGGCCGGCCCGAAACTCAGCGTCAGCGAATCGTAGTCCATCTCCGCCCACTTCCGCGTCGCGGGCGCCGAGAGCGTCGAGCCCGGCGCGTGCAGGCGCATCGGCAGCGTCACCAGGAACGGCCAGGTCGTCAGGTTGTAGCGCGGGTCCTTCACGGTTGAACTGGCCGGCCACACCCAGATGCCCTGTCCGTCGAACACCAACACCGACTCGTCGGCCAACTGCATGCGCGTCCGCCCGCTCTTCATCTCATGAACGAAGTGGGCGTCGAACTGCGAACCATCCTTGAAGCCCACGTGAATGTCTCCCGCCAGCCCCTCGAGTTCCTTATACCGGTCCCAGCCGTGGGCATCGGCAATCCGCTCATCGAGCGGCTTGACCACGGGCGCCGAATGGCATCCGGCCAGGCAGGCGGCGAAGATCGCAACCAAGAGTGTAATCCGGTTCATGCCCGCCATGATCGAAGAACGCGCAGGGAGAATCAAGCGGTGATCGGTGATCGGTGTCCGGCGATGACCGATGACCGATCACCGGGTCCTTCTCACTTTGGATCCCCATTCCCGTCGGCCGGGGCGATCTCCACGATCTTGCCGTCCATGCCGACCGAGGACTTCAATCCGACGCCGTCCTCGCCGCCGACGCCAAAGGCCCCGGTGCAGCCTGAAAGGCACACCCCGGCAACAAGCAGAAGCAGGTAGCGCATAGCCAACCTCCGGAAAAGCGTCCGTCCCATATATCGGCACGGTCCGCCGTTTCCGTACAGTCTTGGGCATGGGCGCGAGTTATCGGACCTTTTTCCCCCGCCGCCTGTTCCGCCAGCGGCAGCAGCGGGTGGCCCATCCGCGGAACTTCGACGCAACTCACGCGCTCGAATTGCCTCTGGAAGCCCTCAATGTAGACAATTCTACCAGAATGCGAACAGCAATGCAGCCGGTGAAATCCCCCGTAAGTGCAGTTTCTATAGAAACTTGCGCCGGCGGTGTTGAAATCCTCGCAAGAAATCAGTAAAATCTTTAGGCCATGCGAATCCGAACTAAATCCAAACTTGCATCTACGCATACGCACCGCAAGGCGGCGGTGTCGCACAAACCGGCCAAACCGAGCCACGTCTCGGGCAAACCGGCCGGGACAAAATCGCATGACCACGAGAAACCAACCACACTTCCCGCCGCCAGCAACGGATACACCAAGGCCGTGAAGTTCCTCGCCACCCTGACCGACCACGAGCGCCTGCGCATCGTTCGTTACACCCCCGAAAACTTCGACCTCGACCGCATGCGCCGGCTGCTCAAGCACATGGGCAATCCCCACGAACAGTTCAAGACGGTCCATGTCGCCGGCACCAAGGGCAAGGGCTCCACCTGCGCCATGATCGCATCCATGCTCCGGGCGTGCGGGTACAAGGTTGGCCTCTATACCTCGCCGCACCTGCTGGACATCCGCGAACGCATCGCCGTCAACGGCGAGCTGATCTCCGAAGCCGAACTCGCCCGGCTGACGCGCCAGGTCTCGGGATTCGTTCCCCGCATGCGCCCCAATCCCACGTTCTTCGACGTCATTACCGCCATCGCCTTCAAGCATTTCGCCGAACACAAGGTCGAGATCGCCGTGGTCGAGACGGGCCTGGGCGGGCGGCTCGATTCCACCAACGTCATCAAGCCCGAAGTCTGCGCCATTACCTCCATCTCCAAGGACCACATGGCCCAGCTCGGCTATACGCTGGCCAAGATCGCCGAGGAAAAGGCCGGCATCATCAAGCCCGGCATCCCCGTGGTCACCGTGCTTCAGGACCCCGCCGTCGAGCAGGTCATCAAGCACGCCGCCGACAAGGCCGGCACGACCCTCGACATCACCGGCAAGACCATCGAGTTTTCCTATCGCTTTGAATCCAGCCGCATGCTCGGCCCGCACAATCGCATCTGCCTCACCACGCCCACCAGCCGCTTCGAGCACCTGGCCGTCCCCCTGGTCGGCGAACATCAGGCCATCAACTGCGGGCTGGCGCTCTCGGTCCTCGACAAGCTCAAGGCCCGCGGCTTCAACATCACCGACCAGAAAGCCATGGAAGGCCTGGCCAAGACGACCATCCCCGGCCGCATGGAGATCATCGCCGTCACCCCGCGCATCCTGGTGGACGGCGCCCACAACGCCGCCAGCATCGACGCCATGATGCGGGCCATCGGGCAGCACATTCCCTACGACTCCATGGTCGTGATCTTCGGTTGCTGCGCCGACAAAGACATCCCGGGCATGCTCGACCGCATCACCAGCGGGGCCGACAAAGTCATCTTCACCAAGATCGACTCCATCCGCACGGCCGACCCCGACGACCTGGCCGCCCGGTATGTCGAACTCTACGGCAAGATGGCCCAGGTCGCGCCGGACCTGAAGACGGCCATGGAAATCGCCATGCGCGCCGTCACCAAGGAAGACCTGATCTGCATCACCGGCAGCTTCTATCTGGTCGGCGAAGCCAAACAGCTCTTCGGCAAGCCCAACATCAACCAGCAGGAAGCGATGATGATGCCGGTTGGGAACAGGTAGTCGGTGACCGGTGATCGGTGATCAGTCATCGGTGATCGGTTACCGCGTATGTTACTGATCACAGATCACAGATCACCGATGACCGATCACCCCCACGCCATGCACAACCGCTCCCACCTCCTCACCGAACAGCGCCTCCCCGAGTCGATGAACCTCGACGCGCTCTCCGTCGCCGACGCCATCGACATGATGCACCAGCAGGACCTGCGGGCGGTGCAGGCCGTCGGCGAGGTCCGGCCGCAGATCGCCGCCGCGGTGCAACTCGTCACCGACCGCCTCGCCCGCGGCGGCCGGCTCTTCTATGTCGGTGCCGGCACGTCCGGCCGGCTCGGCGTGCTGGATGCCTCCGAATGCCCGCCAACCTTCCGCTGCGACCCCGAAATGGTCCAGGGCATCATCGCCGGCGGCCCCGACGCCCTCTTCCGCTCCAGGGAAGGCGCTGAGGACTCGCCCGAAGGCGGCGCCGCCGACATCGACGCCCGCAACGTCGGCGCGCTCGACGTCGTCATGGGCATCGCCAGCGGCGGCACCACCCCTTACGTCCACGGCGCCCTCCGCCGGGCGGTCGAACTCGGCGCGGGAACCATCTTCTTCTCCTGCGTGCAGCCCGTCCCCGGCGAGGCGAAGGTCGACGTCGTCATCCGCCCGCTGACCGGCCCCGAAGTCGTCACCGGCTCGACGCGTCTCAAGGCTGGCACGGCCACCAAGCTCGTACTCAACATGATCTCCACGCTGAGCATGGTCCGGCTAGGCAAGGTCTACGAGAACCTCATGGTCGACCTCCAGGCCAGCAACACCAAGCTGCGCGACCGCGCCGCCCGCATCATCTCCATGCTCACCGGCTGCGCGCGCGACGACGCGTTCACCACGCTCGACGCCGCCGGCGGCCACGTCAAGCTCGCCGTGCTCATGCGCAAGGCCGGGCTTTCCGCCGACCAGGCCCGCCAGCGTCTGGACCTCGCGGGCGGCCGCCTTCGCGAGGCGTTCGGAGAGCCCCGGCCATGAAATCGGGCGTGGCCATTTTCCGGGAATCCCCTGTGTCCCCCGGGGTTTTGTGGCACGGGCTTCCAGCCCGTGGTGTCGGTACTCCGACACT
>JBIOJL010000107.1:0-14876 GCA_044450885.1 Tepidisphaerales bacterium | reverse complement strand
ATCCTGGATGGGCCTGCGGCGGCGGCGGCCATGGAGGGGTGCCGGTGGGTGTTCCACGAGGCGGCGCTGGCCAGCGTGCCGCAGAGCGTGGCCGAGCCGGAGCGATTCTACCGCGTGAACGTGATGGGGACACTCGCGGTGCTGACAGCCGCGAAGAAGGCGGGGGTGCAGCGGGTGATGTATGCGGGGTCGAGCAGTGCCTATGGCGATCCGCCGGAGCAGGGTCCGAAGCAGGAAACGCTTCCGGCGCTGCCGGTGAGCCCGTATGCGTCGGCGAAACTGGCCGGCGAGGAGATGATGCGGGCGTGGGTACACAGCTATGGCGTGGACACGGCGGTGCTGCGGTACTTCAACGTCTTCGGCCCGCGGCAGAACGCGAATTCGGCCTACGCCGCGGTGATTGCGGCCTTTGCCACGGCGCTGGCCCAGGGCCGCCAGCCGATGATTTTCGGGGATGGACAACAGACGCGGGATTTCGTGTACGTGGCGAATGTGGTGCATGCGAATCTGCTGGCGGCGGGGTGCGCGGGGCGGGTCATGGGCGAAGTGTTCAACGTGGGTACGGGGCGGTGCATCACGGTGAACGAGTTGTACCGGACGGTGGCCGGGGCGATGGGCAAGGGGGATGTGAAGGCGGAATATCGGCCGGTTCGGGCGGGAGATGTGCTGCACTCGACGGCCGATGTGAGCAAGGCGAGCAGGATGCTGGGATATCGGCCGGTGGTGGAATTCGAGGCGGGGGTGGGGGAGACGGTCAAGTGGTATGGCGCGACGGCGCAGTCGCGCGAATGACAGAGACTCTTGTTCTGGAGGCAAGCCCCGAAAGAAGGCACCAATGCATCACCGGCGATCGATGCTCCGCGGCAATCGGAAAACCGAAGTAAGACAGACTGCTCGGCCAGCACCGGCCATGGACCCGCTGGAATCGAGGCTTCTGCTTTCGGGGAATCCTGCGGCAGTCACGAGTGGCCCTCTGGTTTCATACCCAGCCACCGTAGCGGAGCTTTCAACAGCGCCGGGACCGGTCGCCGGTGTTGGGATTACCATTCACACCCGCGCGGGCCAGAAGTTCACGGGGGACGTGGGGAAACTGGTCTGGGCCAACGTGGCGGCGGCCGGTTCCCGGAGCTTTGTGGGCTCGATTGACTGGGGAGATGGTCAGGCCACCACCCCAGCAACGTCAAAGTTGGACTCGGCGGGAATCGTCCATGTCCGGGGAACGCACACCTATCTGAAGGCCGGCACCTATACGATTGTCGTGCAAGCCTGGCAGAGTCCGCCATCTCCGACAACATTGTCAGGAGCCCTGATCACGATTCGCAGCAAGGCCATTGTGGCCAGACCCTTGTTCACGATACACCCGATCGCGGGCCAGGCGTTTAAGGGCGTCGTCGGCCAGTTCGCGATGCCTGCGTCCGTCAGTGTGTCGGCGTCGCTGCCCGTGCGCGCCACGATCGACTGGGGCGACGGCTTGACCTCCGTGGGCAACGTCCTGCAGGTCGCGGCCGACTCCAAGACCGGCTGGGACGTGACCGGCACACATACCTACACCAAAGCCGGGCAGTACAAGATACACATCATCGTCACGTCGGCATGCTTCCGATCTGGGTGCCACTTCACGAGCGTCGGCCAGACATCGCCTGTGCCCTGAGCCCGCGCAACACGAAACTCGCGGACACCATCGTCCACGAGCTTACAAATACAATTGTCTTCCCGTGCCGTGTGGAACGTGTTCAACCAAACCCTTCTGGGGCGTGGCGTTCTGCCGGCCGGAAAGTTTCTCCTGGGCACTGCGTATCTTTCGCTTCCCCCTCGGGATCGCGCATGATCTGGTCGAGCATCAGCAGGGTATGGATCACGCAGTCCGGCGTATTCCGCTGGAACCTGACCTCGTAGGCGGTGATCGGGTCGAACCAGGTACTGCACACGATACCCATATCGCCGCGATGCAGTCCCAGATCGGGGAGATCGAGCATCAACCGCACACGGCCATCAACTTGTATGAGAGACATGGCATCTTCTGCGCCTGCTTGGCGGGTGGAAACCCCAGGCCGGTCGGGGACCATCAACGAGTCCGGCGTTCAGGCCCAAAGGGTAAGCGGGGCGATAAAGTCAAGGCAGGCATGAGAGAGGCGTCACCGCAGGCACGTCCGTTTTGGCTCGGTCGTCTGGCCGACCGGCGGATGATACCACTACCCGGAGGCGGGCACACGAAAAAAACTCCGTAATGCGGAATTGTCCCGGCGGCGTCATGCTTTGGCCGTTGGTCTTCCTCAGTGCGATCGGGTACAAGCAGACGGGACATCGTTAGAGATCGATCTGATCGATCTCAGAAGGACATGTGATGACCGAGACGGAAAATGCGCCGGGGCGTAGAGAAGTGGCCGTGGCGAAAGACGATCTTTCCAGAATCATCGAACAGACGGTGCAGAGGCTGCCGGAAGAAACCGTCCGTTGTGTGCGAGTGTTCGGGAACGCTTACCGCTGCAACTGGTGGATGGTGGAGAAGACGGCGACATGGGGAGCCACGAGCACGATCGTCAAGAGCCAGTTCCTGCGGGTAACCAAATCTTCCGACGGCCAGGGGATAGTCATTGTTGAGCCGGGCCCAAGCCGTTAGCCGGCGATCATGGTGCGCAAAAAGCGGAATCGAGCTCACGGCGCGACCTGCGCCTCTTCCAGCGTCACGTTGTTCTGCTTGCCGTTCCGGCCCTGCTTGCGGACGATCTCAAACAGCAGGTCGGCCTTCTTCGCCGGCTCGACCGTGGCCGTGAACTGGACGGTCTGGAAACACGCGCCATGAACAGTTCCGGGCGGTCACCGCGATCCGCACCCGGATCCAAGGCTACTGGCGGAATCTGTCGCTGCCCTATCCGGAGCCCGGGATGCGGCTGGTCCGCCAGGAAGATGTCGAGCCGTTCTCCCGGCGGATGGCGGAGTACAAGACGGAACTGACGGCGGCCGTCGACCCCGCTGAGGCGTTGACCGAGTTGGCACGACGGCCACGTTAGTGCTTTGGGCCTGCCTGCGCCGGGTAACTTTGCCCGGGCAAACCACGGACAGTCTACTTTTCGGCCGGGGGCAGGGTCAGCATGTCGGTCACTTCAAACCGGCCCCGCTGTTTCAGGTTGCGATAGGTTTCAAACTTGATCGACCGGTCATCGGCCGTGACCACGATGAACGTATCGAACTTCCACGAGTCGTCGCCGCGGAGTTGGGCGGAGTCGATCTGCCAGACCCTGCCGCCTTCGGGCTGTGTGCGGCTGTAGCGGTGGGTGTGGCCGCAGATATAGGCGGTGGCGTTCTGTTCTCCAAGCATCTTCCAGAATGCGTCACGATTCTCCTTGTGTTCGTTCAGCGAACTGCCCTCGTGGCGGCCATCAAGCCAGTCGCGGTCGTGGGCCGGGTACGCGGGCTCGTGGCCGACCACCAGCTTCCAGGGCTTGTCGGACTTCTGCAGATCGGCCTTGATCCACTCGCGCAGCGGCGGGACCACATCACCGTCGGTCTTGGTCTCGCTGCCGGGCGCGGTCTTGCCGTTCCAGTAAACGTTAATCGCCGTGAAATGGATGGGCCCGGCGTCGAAGGAGTAGGTGGTCTCTTCCGTCCCCGCCGGCCCGGGATTCACCCGGCCCTTGAGCTGTTTCCGGTAGAAATCGTGGAGGTACTGCATGGAGGGCTTTTCGGCGGTCTCGTGGTTGCCGATGACCGGATACCACGGCATGCCCTGTCCGAAAACCCGGTCGATGACCCCGCGGGTCTTGGGGAGCGGGGTCATATCGCCGGGGGCAACGATGAAGGAAACGCTGCTCCCGACTTTCCGGTTGACGATTTCGTAGACCTTGTCGTACCCGACCTTGTCGCGGGTATCGGCGAAGATCAGGAAGCGCGTGGGCTCATCGGCTCGGGCAAACAGCGGAAAGAGGCAGATCAGCGTGAGTAGGATGCGGGGCATGTGGAGATTGTACCCGCGGTTGGGGACGTTTTCGCGATTCCGGGTCCATCCAGGCCCGGTTCGTCGCTACTTTGCAGTCAGGTCGGTCAGCTCCTGTTTCTCGCTACGCTTGACCAGAAGCGCGGAAGGTGAGCTGATCTTCCGGCCGTCCAGTTCAACCGCCCCGGGTGCGGGCTGGAGGATGATGGTGTCGGTGCGGTCGGGAAAGACGACGCGTACGGCCCGGCCGTCGGCCAGTGTCTGGAATTGCGGCGCTGGCTCGCCATGCTTCACCGGCACCATGGCCACGAAGTAGCCGCCGTCCCTTTTCGCCTGCGGGATCTGCAACTGGATCTGGTCCTCACGAAAATCCTTGCCGAATGTCTTCTTGTAGTACCCGGCGAAGCCGAAGCCGCAAGGGTGGCCGACGGTGCGCGTCCCGGGGGTGAAGGAGGCGGGCTCGGCCACGTAGCAGTACACGTCCACGCCGTGCTGTCCGGTGTAGATGGCCACCTGCCCCTGCACGTCCACCCTGTCGGCCAGGCACCAGAGGTTGAGGCAGGGATCGAGTTCGCCGTTGCCCGGCAGGTCGTCGCGGATGACCAGGTAGTTGTGCCCCAGCGGGTCGGCATCCTTCACGAACACGAACCGCCGCGTCCAGATGAACGGGTTCTTGAGGTACACCTCCTTGTTCACGCCGTCATCGAACAGGTCGACGCCGTGCGTCGGTTTGAGCAGGTAGGGCACCTGATGCAGGTAGCTGATCCGCCGCCGCATGACGGCGAAATCGGCCTGCGGCGTACACTTGAACGCGGCGACCTCGCCCTGCCGGTTCAAATCATCGGCGGACGCGGGAGACGGGCTAACCTCGACCGCCGTGAACGGGGCATTGGCCAACTTGCGATACTGTTCGTTGGGCCCCTTACGCCACCAGTCATCCTTCGGATCGGCTCCGGCCGGGCGCACGGTCTCATCGTGGTTGAAGGTCAGCCCGCCCGGATGCAGCCAGTTCTCCCGCATGGACGGCGTGTACATGGCCGCGAAATCCATCATGAGCGGCGCGCCTTTGGCGTACATCACCCAGGTGCCGCGGTCGCTGTGCCCGTGACCCCAGCAGAACGAGCCGGCATACACCTGCACATACGCCTCATCATTCCGCGGGAAACCACTGCGCATCACGAAGCCGTAGCCGGGGAAGTGTTCCGAGCCGAGCGTGGGCTGGACGGAGTCGAGCCCCACGTCGAACAGCTTGAAGGCCGAGTCCGAATGCCCGCCGAGGTCGTTGGCGCTCTCCTTGACGCCCCAGGCGAGTGTGCGGGCCAGCTCCGCGTCCCGTTTATCGAAGAACCCGGCCAGGGGAGCGAACACGCCTTCGCCCACGTAGTAGCCATCGCCTTCCGGAATTTCCGAACGGAATCCGCCGCGGATGTCCGGCGGCAGGAGCGTCGCGAGGCGCATGTGGGCGGCCGCGCGCAGCCGTTTCTCCGCCCTGGACAGGTCCACATCGCCACACGACGTCAGCGCCGCCAGGCCGATCACCGGCATGGTGACGGCCATGCCCCCGTAATGGGGACACTCAAGCGTCACGCCCGACTCGTTGACCTGGTCCTCGATGTAGAGCGTGACGACCTTGGCCAAGGCGTCGCGCCAGGCTTTGCCCTGCGGGTGGTTCGGAAGCAGCGCCGCAATCCGGCAGGCGCGGCACTGGACCTGCGCCTCCATGTTCGCCGAGCCCCAGCCAAACCCGGCCTGGCGCGGGGGCACGAAGTCGCCGTCCACGGCGTAGTAGGCGATGGCGGCCAGCCATTTGCGCAGTTCTTTGGCCTGCTCCGGCGTACACGCCGGGCTGGCAAGGGCGTCCTCGGCCAGATCGGAGAGAACACCCTCCTCGATCCCAAAATCCATAAGCCCCTTGTCGATCTGGGCGAAATGGCGCACCAGGCCGCTGGTCCTGGCGAGGGCTTCGGCGACGACTTTCCTATCGGCATCGGTTGGCCCCGGGCGCGCGTCCAGCGCCCTCTTCACCTGGTCCATCGGCTTGCGAGTCCGGCGGGATTCATAACGCACCCGATCTCCTTCGGGTACAAAGAGCCGGGGATATCGAGCGGTCTCCGCATAGTCCAGTACCCAATCCTTGACCGTGTCCAGCGTCAGGCGTCCGAGGCGGACATGCCGCTGCGCCAGGTCCGACCCCCACCGTGGCTGCGGGGTGAGCCAGGGACCGTTGCGGTCGGGAATGACATGCCGGGCGAGCGTACGCTCCATGCCGCCGATGCCATAGACACGCTTGCCGAGATCGGCCGGCGCGCGGAAGAACGCTTCGCCGGAGGTCCGGCGCTCAAACGTCAGACAGGTTGTCTGCGTGTACTGCTTAATGATGGCATCAGGATGAGGAGCAATATCCGGGTGTTGCCACTGGCTGGGATGCAGGCCCACGATCCCAAGCATCGGCCCCGGATCCTTGGAGTTGTACAGGCCCAGATACAGCGTTTCCTCATCGCCCCACTGCGGAAAGGCATTGACGTAGGCGAACCGGCCATCCTCGTCGTACGTCAGCCCGCCATCGCCCTCGCGCAGGTTGCCGTACTGGCTCCGGCCGTGGAACTCGGCACTGTCCGGCCGCAAGCCCTCGCCGAAGGAGAAGCAATAGGCGTTGGGCGTGGGCAACACCGCGTGCGTCTGTCCCCACCAGTCCCAGATCAGCGCTTTGTCGGGCGAGTCGAACGTGGGGCGGACGTAGGCATACCGGGCTTCCTGCTTCATGCCGTTGACCCCGCTCATCGGATAGGTCTTGCCTTCGGAAAGGTTGTATTCCTCGCTCACTATCGCCATGTCCTGGCCGGCGCTCAGCTCGACGGTGGCCGCGTAGAACCGACCGCCCTCAAAGTCGTAGCGCAGCCGGGCGCGGGCGAAGACCGGGCCACGCTCAGTCACCTCGGCCGAGTAGCCAGTGCATTTCACATCCGTCTGCCACCAGCCCTTGCCGATCCACTTTCCGCCGGGCAGACGTACGGCCTGGATGGGCGCTGGGACCTTTTCGGTTGGCATCGTTCCTGCAAACGCCTTCCTGCCCGCCGGCAGCCGGATGGCCGTCCGCGCGTTGGCCAGTTCGATCACCTCGCCCTCCTCCCGCACCTGCAGATCGCTGGCTGGGGCGGGCGTCTTGCCCGGGGCGTTGGAGAGTGTCCAGGTGGCCCGCTCGCCGGGTTTGAGGCTGACCATGAACGAGACGCCGGCCGACTTCACTGTCTTGTCCGGCCAGTAGTCCAACTCCGCAAGCTGGAAGGGCACTACCCGCCCCTGGCCATCTGTCAGGGTCAACGCCTCAGTTCTCGCCTCGCCCTGGGCGAACTCCACCCGGTAAGTCACCCGATCCGGCCCCCAGGCCAAACCGAAAGGCTCCTGGATGGTGTATGTCCGCTGTCCCGCGGCGGCGGCAGGCGATTGGGCCAGGGCGATCAACAGGCCCACGGTCAACACCACGCGTGCTTCATGCCATCCCATAGTCTGCGCCTTCTGATCCCTCGGATCAGCAACTGGGTGTTTCGGCCCGGCGTTCGCCATCAGATTCTGCCAGCGTCACTGGCGGCCATTCTACCGGGAGTGGAACACCCGGGGCATAGCGTTCCACTCTTCGGCGATTCATGGGCCACGACCTTCGTGCCCCGCCCGACCGTTGCCCCGAATGCGGGACGGTCCCGGCTCAGCAACCGTACCGCCCGGGAGCCGCGGGATTTGCCATAAGCGCTTATGGAAATGGGTCGGAGCGGGCTAACCAGACCTGGCCGCTGCCGGCCGCTGCCGCTCAGAACGTCAGCGGACCTGAAGCCAGATTCATGGTGAATCGCCGGGTGCCGGCGATTACGATAGCGAGCGTGGTGCCAGAGCCCGATAGACCTGTGGCCGGCGACTGATCGGGGCCGAGATGAACGCTTCGGACCAGAACACCCATCGACTGACCCTCGGCTACCGCTCCGTCCTCGACGAGCGGGTTGGGCCGACGTTCTTGGCCGTGCTGGGCGGATTGTGCTGCTCGCTGCTCTGTCTGGCGGCGCTCGCCCTGAGTCTGGCCAGTCTGGGCTGGGCGGTGGCGCTGCTCCTGGGTTGCCGGGAACCCCTGGTGGTTCCCAAGGGGTCCGGTACCGCTCCACGAGCAACCGCGATCGGCCCTGCCCTCGTCGCCGCCATGTGCTTCTGGGGCACCGTCATCCTCTTCCGTGGGGCTCGCCGTCTTTTCACAGTCCCCCAAATCGGCCAGCGATCGAATCGATTCACTTACCGCAGCCGCTTGGCCCTGGTTCTGGCCAACCGGCGGGCTGTGGACCGAGGGGCAAGGTCGCTGGACGCCGAGCACCTCCTGCTGGGTCTGCTGGATTCCGCGCCCAACACGGCGGTCACCGTATTGTCGGGGCTGAAGATCGACATGCCGGGATTGCGCTCCCGGCTGGCCGTTGGTCCTCGGGGCCAGCCAGATGCCACGGCGGACGACGTACAGATCCTGTCGCCGACGCCCAGTTGCGTGCGGATCGTGACCCGGGCCGTGCAACTCGGGTGCAGCGAGAACCCCGGGCCAGTGGGCACCGAACATCTGCTCCTGGCCCTGCTCGGAGAACGGGCCGGGATCGCGGGGGAAGTGTTGCGGGATGCGCGGGTCGATGAGGCGGCCGTGAACGCGGAGATCGAGCGGCTGCAGGCGGCGGCCCCGGCCGGGATGCTGCCGGAGATCGTGGAGCAGGAGGCCGATGCAGACCGTCCCCCGTAGCAGTTCGCAATTGCGAGAGGGTGTCTGCGGCCGGCGCGGGCGACTGCGCCCCGCGGCCTTCTCTTTAGATATCAGCCGGCACTCGAAGCGCCGGGTTGATTGAGTGGACGGTGCGCCCACTCAGGTGGCAAGGGCCTTGAGTTCCCGTTCTGCGCGCAGCCAGTTGTCGACTTCCGAGCCACCGTGGCCGGAGATCGAGATGTAGTACGCCCGCTGCGCGATCAACTCGCGGGTGATCGGCGTTCTGGCGGGGACCGGCGGGATCGTCGTGTTGCGGACTGGTGTCGTGGTCTTTGACAATGCCGGGGCCGGGGCAACGTTGACCGCGGTGCCGAGCTTGGGCGTATTCTGTTGACGAGCCATGGTTCACCTTGCTTTCTTGGTGTGAGAACAACCCTGAATCGACTGACGTCCCGTCGAAGGCCCACACGGGGCCATTGGGCTGCGAAAACGGGATCATAGCGGCAACAGGCATCAAGAGCCACAACCTTTGCGAACGGATCAATTCTTGCGGTTCGCTCCGGGTCGCCGGGCACGATCTATCCAGGGATGCGCTGCCGGCCAAGCAGGCTCTGGCCTACATCCCCGATGACCCGCATCCGTTTGAGGCGCTCACGGTCTGGGAACACCTGCGTTTCGTGGCCGCCGCGTATCGGTTGACGGACTGGCAGGGCGCGGCCCAGCGGTTGATTGAGGATGCGGAACTCACTGAAAAGCAGCATGCGCCGGCGCAGGAACTATCGCGGGGGATGCGGCAGAAGCTGGCCATCTGCTGCGCTTATCTCCATGCCCCCCAGGCGATCCTCTTCGACGAGCCGCTGACCGGGTTGGATCCGCGCGGGATCCGGACTATCAAGCAGTCCATCCGCGATCACTCGGCGGCCGGGGCGGCGATCATCATCTCGTCGCACCTGTTGGCGCTGGTGGAGGACATCTGCACGCACCTGCTCATCCTCCATAAAGGCCGGCAGCTTTTCTGCGGCCCGGTTCAGGCGGCCCACCAGGCGTTTTCCGACATGCCCGCGGACGCTGTGCGCCTCACCTAATTCTTGGCATGAACCGGGTTGTATTGATTGAGTGGATTAATTCATGATCCTCCCGGTCAAGAGATAGCCGAGATCGAGGAACGCTCGGCGGATGGCGCGGCGGGCAACGGTTGCGTGCTCTGACGCAGTGAAGGCGGCCGGGCGCAGTCCCGGCTGCCGCTGGACTGCGTCGATGAGTCTCCGCTGTTCCAGGCCGGTGGCCAAAGCGACGGCCCGGAGGAAGCCGGCGTGTTGCGGATTGGAAATGTGGCAGTGCGTTCTTCATAACTGGTCGGGCCCGGGCCGTTCATTCCCGAGGGCCTTGCCCGGCTGTTCGAGCGGCTACGGTTTCCCGCCGCGACGTTCGCGGATCGCCGCCGCCCGTTTGAGCATCTCTTCGGCTTCGGCCGTTCGGTTGGTCGCCTTCAGCAGAACGGCATAGGTCTCAAGGCTCCAGGCGACATCCAGGTGATTCGGCCCCAGGGCCTTTTCGCGGATCGCCAGCGAACGTTTGCACAGTGGTTCGGCCTGATCGTACCTCGCCTGCTTCAGGTACAGCACGGCAAGAAGCCGCAGACTTGCGGCGACCTCCGGGTGATTCGGCCCCAGGGCCTTCTCGCGGATCGCCAGCGAGCGTCGGTACAACGGTTCGGCCGCATCGTATCTGGCCTGGTCGTAGTAGAGCAGCGCGAGGGCGGTGAGGCTTGCGGCGACATCCAGGTGATCCGGTCCCAAGACCTTCTCGCGGATTTCCAGCGAGCGTTTGTACAGCGGTTCAGCCTGATCGTGTTTGCCCTGGTTCACGTACAACCCCGCAAGACGGTGCAGAGTTCTGGCGACATCCAGATGGTCCGGTCCCAAAGTCTTTTCTATGATGATCAGCGAACGTTTGTACGCCGGCTCGGCTTGGTTGTAGCGACCTTGTTGGTCGTAAGCGAAGGCGAGCCTGCCGAGAATTTGGCCGACAAACGGACGACCCCGTGCCCCTGTCTTCTCCTCGATCGCCAGCGCGCGGTTGAGGAGCCGTTCGGCTTGGTCGTACCTGGCCAGGTTGGTGTACATGATGGCGAGTTTGTTCAGGAGTGTGGCGACTTGCGGAGCGTCCGGTCCCAGCGCTTTCTCCCAAATCGCCACCGCGCGTTTGAACAGCGATTCCGCCTGATCGTATTTGGCCTGCTCTCGGTAAACTTCGGCCAGGTTGCTCAAGCTCACGGCGACATCCGGATCATCCGGCCTCGGCCACTTCTCCGTGATTGCGAACGCGCGTTCGAGCAGCGGCTCGGCCTGATCATGCTTGGCTTGTTTCATGTAGAGAAGGGCCAGCTTGCTGAGGTCCGTCGCGACACGCGGATGCTCCGGTCCCAGATTCTTCTCGTCCATCGTTAACACGCGTTTCGTCAGCGGCTCGGCCTGATCGTACTTCGCCTGCTCGAAGTAGATGAAGGCAAGTTGTTTCATGCTCTGGCCGAGCATCGGATGGTCCGGCCCCATCCTCTGCTCGCTAATCGCCAGCGATCGCTTCATCGGCGCTTCGGCCTGGGCGTACTTCTCCTGCGCGACATAGATGAACGCAAGGTTGTTCCAGCTTATGGCCAGCTTTTCATGGGTCGGCCCCAATTCCTCAGCGGTCTTCAGGGCCAGGAGGTACAACTCCTCGGCCTTGGCGTAGTCCTCGGCAATGAAGGCATTCATTGCCGCGTCGTTGTACGTCTTCCACTGCGCCTCATCGGCAAACGCGGCCGGCCGAGGCAGGGCCACGATGGCAAGAACGGCAACGACGAAAGAACTCACCCACCGACAAGAGCGGTCCCCGTTCATCTGGTTTCTCCGGTTGGCCATGATCTTACCGAGTTGACGCTGTGGCCGCCACGAAATACTGCCCAGCCGCACTTCACAACCGCAGCCTCCGAAATCGCCGCCGGCTTGGAGGTTAGGCAGTGACAGCCAGGACCCTTGACCCGTCCGCCCCGCGGGCAACAATGGACGGCCCCGACACCGGGAGACGGAGACCCACCATGAAACGCTCAATCGGTGCCAGGACAGTGATCTACCCGACGCCCATCTGGATCGTCGGCTCGTACGACAAGTGGGGTAAGCCCAACGGGATGACGGCGGCCTGGGGTGGCGTCTGCCGCTCCGACCCGCCGTGCGTGGCCGTGTCCCTGCGGAAGGCAACGTACACGTGAATTTCGCGGACTTCACGATCGCTTAAGGTTGGCCCTTATAGGATGACCAAGATCTTGGCCGGATACACCGCATCGTGCGGTTGGACGCCCGGTGCCGGATCGTAACTCAGTTGAGGTTTACGGACAAAACCGGCGGCTGCTGGACGGCACCCAACCCGAAGACGGCCGCACAATGAAAAGGAAACGCATCATGGTACGCGCGAGATGGCTGATGGGCGTGCTGGCAGTGCTGCTGCTCTGTGCAGCCGGCCCGGTACAGGCACAAGGGGGTCGTGGTGGCCGCGGAGGCCGCGGGGCGGGAAACCAGGGCAGCCCGGGAAACTTCGACCCGGCCCAGATTCAACAGCAAGTGATGCAACAGCAGCAGATGGACCGGATCCGCGACCAGATCGGCGCTAAAGAAGATGAGTGGGCCGTACTGAAGCCGAAGATTGAGGCGGTGATGGCCCTCCAGCGGGAGACAAGAAGCGGTGGAGGACCGGGCGGACCGGGTGGTGGTCCGGGCGGACCGCAGAGCCAGTCCGCCCTGCAAACGGCGGCGTCGGAACTGCGCCAGGCGATTGACAAACGGGATACTCCCGCAGATCAGATCCAGCAGAAGGTCACCGCCTACCGTGAGGCGAAGGCGGCGACACGCAAGCGGCTGCAGGATGCTCAGAAAGCGCTTCAGGAACTGGTCACACAAGCCCAGGAAGCAGTCCTGGTCTCGGCCGATATACTTGAGTGACGCCGATCCGCTTGCCGATGGCGGATTATCGCGGCACGGCAGCAGGCTCGTTCTGCGCGATCGTGCGCCGGGCCTTGCACAACAGAAGACTCGGCCAGCGCGAAGCCCCAAGCTCAACGAGAGAGTACGAGATGATCGAGAGGGTCGCCGATATCCGTGGGCTGCTGCCGGATGCCCAGCTTCCTGCAAGTCACCGATGCCCACTTCGCCCAGGCGATTGCCGCCCCCAAAGACACGCCGAAACAGGCGGCGCAAAAAGCGTTGCAGAATCCGTTGCAGCAACCGCACGCGGACGGCCGCAATGCATCGCAAGCCGAAACCCGAAAAGCGAAAAACCCCGCGATTTGCGGGGCTTTTCTGCATGTTGCGTCAGGATGCGATGATCCTAACATATACCTAATACCCCCAAGGGGAGTCGAACCCCTGTCCTCTGGCTGAGAACCAGATATCCTGGGCCACTAGACGATGGGGGCGTCGCGGAGCTTTTGCCCAAGGGCCGCTTATATACGGGGCGCGGAAGCCGGCGTCAAGGGCGAGAGTGTCGGCGAGAGTGTCGGCAGTTTGGCGAGGATCGTCGGCCGTCATTTGTGTGCGAACAGGTACAACCGATCGGCGGTGCGGACGAGAATCCGGCCGTCGAGGGCAACCACGCTGCCGCGGGCGGGGCCGTTGGTCGGGAGCGCGGCCGTCGACAACAGTTTGCCGTCGGCGGCGGAGAGAATGTAAACCTCGCCGCCTTCATTAGTGCAGTAGATCTTGCCGTCGGCGCCGGTGGGGCTGGCGCGAAGAACGGGCTTGCTGTCAAGTTTCGTGAACCATTGCACCTTGCCGGTGGCCGGGTCGACGCAGGTCAGTCCCTTCCTGAAATCGCCATCGATGATGTAGAGATTTCCTTTGTAGAAGAGGGGCGTCGGGGCGTCGCTGGTGATGTCTTTGCTGGCCCAGGCGAGGTGCGTGGCGGTGACTTCGCCCTGGCCGTCGGGCTTGAAGGCCAGCACGGGGCCCTTCTTGGGGGCACAGACGATGACATTGCCGCCGGCCACCACCGCCGAGGGCACAATGCGCCAGTGCTCGGTCTTCTGCGGATTCCAGCCACCGCCGCGCCATAGCTCCGTCCCGGTTTCCGGGTCGTGGGCGGACACGCAATCGCCGCCAACGACCAGCAACTGCTTGCGGCCGGCGGCGTCGAGCGGAATGATGGTCGCGTAGCTTTCCTTGGACTCGATCCGGGCGGCGTTGGGGCGGACGTGTTTCCAGAGGTCCTTGCCGGTGGCCGGGTCGATGCAGAGGATGTAGGAGGGGATGGCCTGTTCGTCGGGTTTGCGGTCGCGCCACTGGTCGGAAGCAACGTCGCGTTGCAGCACGGGGATGTAGAGTTTGCCGCCGTAGAGCAGCGGGCTGGAGGCATAGAGCCAGAGGACCTGGAAGGCGCCGTGGTCTTTGGAGAGACTGCGTTTCCAGAGTTCCTTGCCGTCGCAGTCGAAGGCGGCGAGGTCGCCGGTGCCGAAGTAGAAGATGACGTTCTTGCCGTCGGAGACCGGCGAGCAACTGGCGAGGTTGTTCTGCCGGTTCGTGACCGTCTGGATGCCGATGTCGGCGCGCCAGAGTTGCTTGCCGGTGTTGAGGTCGAGGCAGAGGCCGATCAGTTTGCGCGAGTTGGCCTCGAACGTGGAGACGAAGACGCGGTCGCCGGCGACGATGGGGGTCGAGGAGCCTGGGCCGGGAAGTCCGGCCTGCCACACGGGGGCATCGAGGCGGTCCGGAAGGTTGGCGACATCGGCCGAGCCGTTGAAATTCGGGCCGCGCCACTGAAGCCAGTCGGCCGCGGAGGCGGCGAGGGCAAACGATATTGACGCGAGGGCCGCGACGATCGGTAGTTTTCGACGAATCATGCTGATGCACCCATGGGTGATATTTGTCCGTGGCGGCCGTATCATGCACTCACCGTGAGCGTGGCCTTCCTATCGGGGAGGGCCGCACTCCGTGCGGCCGCGGTCGTGCAGAAGCACGACCCTCCCGGAATTGCGGCCACGCCCCGGATCGGCCGGCGCATTGGTTGTACGGCGGCAAGGCGAAGTTGTTGCAGGATCGGGCGTGGTTCATTGCAGGCAGTGCCGCGGGCGCCCCCCCCGCGGGGAGAATAAAAACAAACCCCCCCCCGGGGGGGGGGGGGGGGTTGGGGGTTAGGTCAATTACGGGAAAACAGGGAAAAAGACCCCCCCCCCCCCAAAGAAGAATGGTT
>JBIOJL010000106.1:0-15109 GCA_044450885.1 Tepidisphaerales bacterium | reverse complement strand
GGCTTGGGACGCGGGGGCGGCGCGGGCGGGGCCTTCTTCTTGATCGGGGTTCTGGCGGCTTGACTGGTGGCGGCCCGAGGTGCGGGGGCCACGCTGGCGGGCAGCAGTTGGGCGCCGGCGCCGGAACCGTGCCCGAGATTCTGGGAGACGATCGCGAGATCGTTGGGGGTGATGTTGCCATCCAAATCCAGATCGCCGAGGAAATAGGGGCTGTTGAACGTGCCCATATTGGCGATGATGCTCAGGTAGTCGGCCGCGGTCACCTGGCCGTCCAGATTGGCATCTCCCGCGTATGTGCCTTTGAGGATCATCTGCTGGAAGGAAGTGCCATCGGAGATGGCGGTCCCGTTCCAGACGGTCTGGTGCAGCATGCTGTTGTCCACGATGCCGACAGCGCCCGGATTGTTGTTGTTGCCGATGGAGGTGACGATTCCCCGGCCGGTGATCCGCCCGTTCCACACCAGATCCCGCAGCATGGCGTACGGGGCCGGGCCGGAATAGGGGAGAACCAGGCTGCCATCGGCGAGGTCGAGCGTGCCCAGGCTGCCGCCGCTCCCGCCGATGGAGAGGCTGGACGTCTGCACAACCACGCCGGCGCCGCGCGAGACCGACGCAGTCCCGTTGGCGCCGATCGCCAATGACGTGAGGTGCTGATTGACGCCGGAGACCGCGGACGCTCCGCTGGCCACGGTAAGCGCGGCCGAACCGCCGGCACCGAGGTCACTGTCGAAAACCTGGCTGCCGGAGGCTACGTTGACGGTGTTGGCGCCGGATCCGCCCTTGAACGTGAGTTTCGCGGCCAGCGGTCCTGCGATGTCGGCCGTGTCGTCGCCTGCGCCAAGATCGAGCGTGAGGGTCTCGATTCCGGTGTAATTGAACGTGGAAGCACCGGTGAGGATCTGGCTGCCCGTGAGAGTGAACGCGTCATTGCCGCTGGTGCCGATGATGACCAGGGAATCGCCGAGCAGTTGGCCGCCGCCGGAGATGGACAGGCCGGACGTAGCCAGGGGGTTTCCGTTGGACAGATCGATCTGGATCAGGTCATCGCCCGGGCCGCCGATGATCTGAACGCTGTTGAAAAGGCTCAGCGGCCGGGTTGTGGTGGTCCCGTTCCGGGTGAACTCGGCCAATCCCTGTGCGTTCAGGCGCACCGTGAAGGAGTTGCCGGCGCTGTTGGTGCTGCCGTCGAGAACGATCAGCGGCGACAGAACCGTCCAGGAGACGGCGGCGTCGGCGGCCAGTGGATTCCCGGCCGCATCCTGGATATTCGAGCACGCGGCCTTCAGGCCCAGGACATAGCTGCCGGGATCGGCGGTCACCGCCGCCAGGCCGGACAGCGTCCAGGTGATGTTGTCGGTCGTGCTCAGCGATTGCGCGTCGGCAAGCAGGTCGGAGGTTCCATCACGGGTCAGGCGCAGGTCGGCGAGGCTGAAGCCGGTGACCGGCTCGCTGAAGACGATCTGCAATTGCGAGACGGCGGTGTTGCGCGGGTCGGGCGCGACGGCGCTGACTTGCGCCGAGGGAGCGATGGTGTCGATCACCAGGTCGTTGCCGCCGGCGCTGAATCCCAGTTTTCCGGTGGAATCCACGGCCGTGGTCATCACCTGATACGCCCCGTCCGGCAGCGGCGATGCGAACGCCGTATCGGACAGGCTCCAGGTGTAATCGCCGTTGTTGGTCGCCGCGTAGGATACGCCGTTGATGCCCACGCTGACGGCCGCCGTCAGGTCGGAGACGGCGCCGCCGAGCGCGGGAGTGGGATCGGCCGTTTGTAGTGCATTGTTGGCAACACTGAGCGGCATGGAGACCACGTTGGTGGGCACGACATACGGAAGAAGGTAGCCGGCGGGAATGGGCAGGCCGCTGGTGGTGTTGAAGGTATCGCCGGGCCGCTGCCAGGCGACGGCGAGGTTGCAACTGCCGCCGCCCTGTTTCATCAGGGCCTCGATGTAGTAGCGCTGTCCGGCGACCAGGTTGATGCCGACGGATTTCTGGGAGGCGTACAGGTTCCATTGGCGGGGGCCGGTCCAACCGGCGACGGTGGCGATGATGGCCGCGTTGGCCGGGCTGCTGTCGGTCGACAGCGACAATTGGCCGGCATCGTCGCTGGCGATCCAGAAGCAGTAGGTGCCGCTGACATCGGGCAGAATGTAGCCGCGGACGCGTTCTCCGGCATTGGATGCCCAGTTGCTGGGCGACTCGAAATACTGGGTGAGATAGCCGCTGCCGGTCGGGTTGTTCGGATAGGTGGGGCTGCTGGTGAGGTCGGTGATGGCGCTGCCGCTGCTGATGCCGGACCAGTATTCGCGGTAGATGGCCCCGCCGAGCGCAAATGTCGCCGGCGTCGACGGCAACGTGCTTCCGGATCGCGTGCGCAGGCCGCCGGGGGTCAGCGTGTACGTGGTGTTCGCGGCCGCGGGGCTGATCGTGAGGGTCACGGTCAAACCATCTGCTTCGAGATGGGCGGCCTGAACGGCGACGCCGTTGTTGATTGAATAGTTGGCGGTCTGCTGCGCCGTCGCCGGGTCCATGGGCTCGGTGAATACCACCTGCGCGGAGGTGGTGCTCCAGCAGGTGATCGAAGCGATGCCCGGCGCGGTGAGGGCGAGCGGAGCCGACGTGGCACTCTCAAAGCCGGCGGGATTCACAGCCGACACCTGATACCGGCGTCGAGCGGCGGACGACACGCTGGCGTCGGTGAAACTGGTTGTGTTCGAGGTGGCGTACTTCACTCCGTCCCGGTAAATCACGTATTGAGCCACGCTCGACTCTGGATCCGTCGAGGCCGACCACGACAACTGGATCTGCGTGTTGCCGCCGACCAATCGCCCGGCCAGGTTTTGCGGCACGGTCGGCGGCGTGACGTCGGGCAGGCCGTTCCAGGGCGAGAGGCGAATGCCGGGGAGGGGCGCGTTCTGATCGCCGTTCTCCCAACTGCCATCGGGCAACTGCCAGCGGACCGAGAGGTTGTCATTGCCGGTGTTCTGCTTCTGGAGGACTTCGATGTAGTAGCGCTGTCCGGCGGTGAGGGTGATGCCGGCCGATTTGCTCGTCCAGCCGCGATAGCCCGTGGCTGCCGCCACCGAGGAAATCTTCACGCTGTTGGCCGGCGTCGCATCGGTTGAAAGCCAGAGTTCGGCGGTATCGTCTGCGGCCAGCCAGAAGTAGTACGTACCGGTGACGGGCGGCGAGAGGTATCCGCGCATCCGCGTGCCGTAGCTCTGCGCCCAGTTGTACGGGGCCTCCAGCGACGACGGGTAGGTCTTGCCGGTGGGATTGTTGGGGTAATTCGCGTTGCCGGTGAGGTCGGTGACGTTGCCGCCGGTGATCCCCGTCCAATACTCGCGGAGAATGTAGCCCGACCCCTGCGGCGCGTAGGTGAACGTGATCTGAAGCGCATCCCCCAGCGGACGTCCCGACAGGGTGGTCAGATGGTTCATCGCGATCGTGTACGCGTTTCCGGGCACGAGAGCAGACTGGGGTGCCAGAATCAGTTTGGTGTTGTTGTTGGCCAGGCTGGCGCTGGCAGGCACAATGCCGTTGATCGCGAAATTGCCCGGCAGCGTGGCCGGGGCCACGGTCAGGGCCTCCGTGAAAGTGACTTCCAGGCGCCCGTCGGGCGTGCTGTAGGATGCGATGCCCGGCAAGGTCGCCACGACAATTGCGGAAGGAGCGCTTTCATAGCCGTCGCGATTGACCGCCGAAACCTGGTAGCTGTACGCGGTCGCCGTTTGCACGCTGGAGTCGACGTAGTTTGGACTCGTCGACGTGTCCAGCACCGTCCCGTTGCGGTAGATCACGTAGTGGTCGACGAAGCTGTCGCGGTCGGTCGATGCCGTCCAGTTGAGCGTGATTCGGGTGGCGGGACTGATGGCGAGTTGCGCCGTGAGCTGCGTTGGAACCGAGGGCGCGGTCTTGTCGTGCGGAATGTTGGCCAGACCGGGTGTGCCTCCCATGGCGCTGGCGCGCCAGTTCTTTGGTTCGTTGCCGTAGGCGGCCGGGTGGATGCGGATGAGGGTCGTCCCGCCGCCGTCCGGCGTTGTGGGCCAGTCGCCCTGGTTGCCGTACTTGACGTGGTCGATCTCGTAGTAGGGAACCAAGCCTGGGTCGGCGTTTCCGGCTTCGTACAGAGCCACCGTTTCCCCGCCGTTGTTGAGATGGCCGGTATACGCGCCGGCAAGCGGGATGTGGTTGGCGGCCACGTTGTAGCGGGCATCGAAGGCGGCGGAATTGCTGGCCACCACCACGTAAGCTCCCGGCGCCAGGGTGGTCAGACCGCTGCGCGTGGCGAAGGAATCCACGGCCGGTTGTGTCACGACGGTGTCCGGGAAACCCGAGGTCGTGAATTTCACGGCGTCGGCGATGGTCCAGTTGCCGGGGCTGGTGGTTCCGCGCGCGAGTTGGACCGAGCCGGCGCCGGCGAAGGCGTAGCTGCCCAGGTTGACCCACACATCGTTGCCGGCGACGCCGACCTGGTTCTGGTCGATGCCCACGGTCACGGGACCACCGGCGGTCGTGATGGTGTACTGGGCCGCGTCGTCGAGCGAGCGATGGTGGCCGTCGCCATCCACAAGTGTCAGGTGGGCATAAACCGTGTAGGTGGCGTTCTGCAAGGCGCTGCTGGCCCAGGTTGCGGTTGCCCCTTGTTCGAGAGTTGCGACCTCGCTGCCGCTGTTGTCGGGATACCAGCCGAAGGTGAAACCGACGCCGTTGCCGAGAAGGAAACTGGATAGCGGTCGCGCTGTGTCGGAACGGTTGTACAACTCGATGAACTCGAATTCGCTGTTGTCGGCATAGCCCGCCGCCAGTTCCGCCGGCGTCGGATCGGTGGGGTGATACATGAGTTCGTTCAGCACGACCGGCCCGACCCAGGGCGTGCTGTTGGCCGCGCCGGGATAATCCGGCCCGGGGCCGAACGTGGGCGTTTGCAGAAGCGTGGAATCGGCGGAGCCGGAGGGCGTGGTGTACAGACCGATCGGCATGCCGGCGGGAGAAGCGCCGTAGTCATCCTTGTCGCGGTAGCCGCCGGGCAGGCCGGAAGAGTTCGAGGAGAGATAGAGCTGGCCGCCGTGGCCGCTCAGGGCGAAGGCCGTGTGGCAGGCGGGATTGCCGGTGTTTCCGAAATCGCGGGCGGCGGTGAGAACCTGGAATCCGCCCGCGGCGATGATGGTTCCCGTGGCGAACTGATACCGGGTGAGGTCCGCACTGCTGTCGCTGAGGAACCAGCCGCTGAGGTCGACGGGCTGGGCGGTGGTGTTCCTGAGTTCGACCAAGTCGGTTGCCGTGCCGTTGTGGATCAGCACTTCGTTGAGCACGACCGAGCCCGGCAGCGCGAGCGAATCGCCGGCGCCGGGGCTGCCGCCGAACGCGGCACTGGCGCGCCAGCCGGCGGACGAATCCCACAGCGAACCATCCTGCAACGGATCGCGGATCGTGAGCGAGAAGCCGCCACCGTCGGTCTGGCCGTACCAGTTGTTGTTGTAGGTGAACGCCTGGATCATGCCGCCGACCGGTGCATCGAGTTCCACGCGCTCTCCCCCGTTGGCGAGTTGCCCGGTGTACTGGCCGACGACCGCCGACACCAGGCCGGGATAACGCATCGCGAAGGCGGCGGCGTTGGAGACGACCAGCAGATACTGGCCTGGGGCGATGGTCACGTCGGGGAAGGTGAAGTCGATGCCATCGCTGAACCGCGTGCCGGCAAGCGGCACGGGACTGGCGCCGATGTTCTCGATTTCGACGTACTCGAACTCCTGATCCGTGTAGCCGGCGGCCGCCTCGGCCGGGGTTGCGGGCGGCGGGTTGTACATCAGTTCCGTGATGCGGATCGAGGGGGCGAGATCCACGTAGAAGGCGACGTCGGCCAGCGCGCTCCAGGTGCCGTTCGCCAGCACACGGGCCCGGACCTGCGTGTTCTGGGCGAGCGTGATGCCGGCCGCATAACGCACGGCGCTGGGGTTCAGGGCACCGCGGGGAAGCCGCGGATCGGAGCCGTCGTTGCAGTAGTAGATGATGCCGGTGCCGGTACTGGCGGTGAGCGTGTCGCCCGGCCGGAATGTGCCGCCGTATTCCGTAACCCCATTCACTGCAAACGTCGGAACCGCAACGGTGGGGAACAGCCCGGCGGCCTGGAGCTGCCCGATGACGATGCCGGTGCGTTGCGGCAGATAGGTGTTGAGAATGTAGTCGCGCTCGGTGCGCCACTCGGCGGGTGTGTGCGGGATCGGCGTGGGCGACGTGGGCACGTCGCCCCAGCGGGCCGACTCCAGCGCAATCGCCCACTGAACCTCGTCGGCCAGCGACTGGTAGAGGGCGCCGGTTGCGGCCGGCGTCAGGGCGCCGTTGTTGAACATGAATTGCTGCACGCGGTCGGCGAACTGCATGCGGAAGTCGGGCGAACCGAGCAGGTAGTAGTAGGGCTTGGCTGCGACCGTGCTGACGCCGGTCACGTTCTGCGTAAGCGACGACTGCAGGCCCACCGACCACTCCGCGTCCCAGTCGTAGAACTTGTAGCCCGTGCTGTTCGGGCCATTGAGCCGGGCCGCGTAGAAATTGTGACCCGGCCAGTCGGTGTTGCCGATGAAGATGTTCATCAGCATGTAGTCGATGTAGTTGTTCATGTCGAGCAACACGGGGTAGCTCGGGTTGCGCGTGCCGTCGGGGTTCTCCCCCTGGAGCGTGAAGTACATCTCAACCGGGCTGATTCCCGAACCGACCGCCAGGCCGCCGTTCACCGTGTCGCCGACCAGGCGGAAGTTGCTGGGGTCGAAAGTGCTGTAAGTGCCCGATGCGGCGTACAGTTCCACACCCGCATCGCCGGTGTTCTGGTAGTAGAGGAGATTCAGCGTGTATGTGCCGGCGTGGACGAAGGTATAGGTCTGGAGCGCGTCGGCGGTTGCGCCGGTGCCGGAGCGCGAGAGTGTCGGCGACAGCGGAGTCAGGCCGTCCATCAGCGTGAGGCTGAACCCGTCGTCGCAGGTGACGCCGAAGGTCCACGTCCCGGCGGAGGGGATGGTGACGGCCGACTGCACCTGGACCACGAAGTTGTCGACCTCGGTGGGCGTATCACTTGCCAGTCCCGGGAAGGCCGCGCCGCCGGAGAAATGCCCATCCGTCCCGGTGTTGAGCAGGTTTACGGTGTTGCGGTATTCGGTGGTTGCCGAGATCTGTTCGGACGGGGTTGCGATCACGCTCTGCGCGTCGGCCAGTGACGTGACGGGCACGTTCGCCTGGTAGGTGGTCACCGCCATCATGTCGTAGGTGCTGGTCCCCAGTCCGCCGGCCGCGTTGTCGCCCACGCGCCGCCAGAGGGAGGTCTGGCTGTAGGCGGTCCAAGTGCCCGGCGCCGCGTACAACTCCACCTCAGCGCCGCTCGTGTTCTGGAAGTACACCAGCCGCATCCGGTAAGCGCCTGAATGTGGCAGATTGAACGTCACGAACGTGTCGCTCGGCGAACGCACGCCGTTGTATTGACCCGTGTACGTATTGGTGCCGTCCGTCAGCGTCAGGCTGAATCCATCATCGCTGTGGACCGCGAACGTCCAGGCTCCGGCCGAGGGGATGCCCACCGTGGTTTTGGCTTCCAGCACCAGGTTTTCCACGAGATTTCCCGCGATGGTGCCGGGGAATGTGGCATTGCTGCCGAAATGCCCGTCGTTGCCGGTGCTGAGATAGTTGATGTTGGCCGCCGTCGTCGAACTGCTCCACGCCTGCACGGCCTTGCGGACGACGATGTTGGTTCCCGTGCCCGGCGTCGTGGGGGTATTGAGCACGCTGATCGTGAACGTATTGGCGGTGACATTGGAGATCGCGAACGTGGCGTTGTAGTCCGATTGGCCGGCGCCCGAGATCGTCACGTAGTCGCCGTTGGCAAAGCCGTGGCCGGGCAGGTTGATGGTGACCGTGCTCCCGGTTCGGCAGAGCCCGTAGACCTGCTCTGAGATGGTCCCCGTGGCGGGCGTGGCGGCCGTCGCCGACGCGGTGTAGGTGAATGTGGTCGCGGTGACGTTGGAGATCACGAACGTCCCGTTGTATGCCGCCTGGTCAGCGCCGCTCATCACCACCGTTTCCCCGTTGACCAGCCCGTGATTCGCCAGCGTCACCGTCACCAACTTGGTGGTGGTGTTCATCGTCACGCTGGTGACGGTGGTCTTGGCGCTCAGGGCCGCCAGGGACTTGGTTGCCGGATTGATGACGGTTTCGGCATCCGTGAGACTCGTGACCGGCATCACCCTGGCGAGCGACAGCACCCCGGGGTTCGTCGTCGCAGTGACGTTGCTGCCCACGAGCTGCCAGGCCGTGGTGCCGCTCCAGGCGGTGAAACTACCCTTGGCGGCATACAACTCCAGTTCGGAGGCCGGCGTCGTGCTCTGGAAATAGACCAGCCGCAGCGTATAGGAACCCGCCTTGGTGATGTTGACCGATGCGAACGTGTCCGCAGCCGTGCGCAGGCCGTCGGACGACATGTCCAGCACGGTGGTGGCGCCGTCGAACAATTGCAGGTGGAATCCGTCGTCGCTGCTGACGCCGAACGTCCATGTCCCGGTCGACGGAATGCTGATCGTGCTGTCAGCCTTGAGCACGAAGCTCTCCATCGGCGTGCCTGACACCGCACTGGGGAAAGTCAGGTTGCCGCTGGTGTAATGGCCGTCACCGCCGACGTTCAGGTAGTTCAGCGTGCTGACGACCTGCGTCCTGGTCCATGCCTGCAGCGCCGGAGTCGCGATGATGCTCTCGGCGTTGGCCAGAGTTGTCAGCGGGGCAAACTGGTAGGCAGCCAGCCCGCCGCCGGCGGTGTCGCCCAGCAGCCGCCAGGTGTTGGTCGCTCCATAGGTTGTGTAGCTGCCCGACGCGGCGAACGCCTCCAGCTCCGCGCCGCCGGTGTTCTGGAAATACACCAGGCGCATGCGGTAGGAGCCGGCCGTGGTGATGTTGAATGTCGTGAATTTGTCGGCCGGGCTGGATTTCGTGCCGTCGTTATTGAAGATGTAAGTGTCGAGGCCATTGGTCAGCGTCAGTTTGAAACCGTCGTTGCTGCTGATGCCGAAGGTCCAGTTGCCGGTGGTGGGAATGGTGATGGCACTGGTGGTTTCCACCACGAAGTTGTCGACTTCGGTGGTGGTCATGCCGGGGAAGTTGTTGTTGCCGGTCGTGAAGTGGCCGTCGGTGCCCGTGTTCAGGAAGTTCAGCGTGCTGGTAGTGCCCGACGTCACGGAGGTCTGCTGGCTGGGCGTTGCGATCGCCGACTCGGCACTGGCGATCGTGGTCAGGGCGACGTTGGCACGGTACACGGTCGAGGTGAACCCCGCCGTTGCCGATGCGCCCGCGGCGTATAGCGTCGTATTGAATCCCGGCGTGCCGGCCTGGTACGCGGTCGCCACCAGGCCGGAACTGGTCTTGGCCATCAGGTCGTTCCAGGCGGGCAGCTCGTTGGTCACGCCGTTGGAGAACCCGGCATTGTTGCTTTCCCAGTCGTCTCCGGTGCCGCCCAGGTAGCTGGCCGAGAAATTGGCATCGGGCCGTTCGGTGGCCTGGTACACGCCCCAGTAGAGGCCGTCGACGTAGAGGTTGACGAACGTGGAGCGGTGTGACGGATCGCCCATGGCGATCTGCAGGTCGGGTGCGAAGGCGTCGCGGACGAATTGCACCACGGAGCCGGCCCAGGTCCAGGCATCATTGAACTGGGCGCGGAGAGTGAGCGTGTCGAACGAGGTGGCCGCCCCGTCGCCGAAGAGCGGGAAGTCCAGCTTCGACGCGCCGTACTCCGACTTGAAGACGAGACGGAACGAGTGCTTCTTGTACTGCGGCGAACGTCCGACACCGCCATAGATCTGCACGCCCGCGTTGATCTGGAAGTCGTTCGATCCGTCGGCCGCGAAATACTCCAGCGACCCGGGAACCTGCATCGGGATCCCGTTGTAGTTGCCATTCAGGCTGATCGACTGGTTCGCGTAGATGCCATTGGCGGGGTCGAAAAGGTTCGTCTTGTCACTGACGATCGACATCGACGGCAGCGACTTCAGGGCGTCGACCAGCGTGTTGCGGTAGGCCGGATCGGTGGTGATCCGCGGGTCCATCTGGTAGTCGGCCGGCCAGGTGTCCCAACTTCCGGGGAAACCCGGCGGATTCGCCGGCTGCTGGATCACGTCGCCGGGGAAGACGTATGTCTGCGTCACGACATTGCTGGGCAGGTAGCCGTTGCTGTTGTACGCCACCGCGCGCACCGTGGTCGTGGTGCTGATGGTGATGGGACCGGTGTACTGGGTTCCCAGTTTGAACGCCGCGATGCCTCCCGTCGCCGACGACACGGGAGGCGCGGCCGCCAGTGTGTAGGTGAATGTGTTAGTCGTCACGTTGGCGATTATGAAGTCGCCGTTGTACTCCGCCGGCGATGCCCCGGCGATCCGCACCAGGTCGCCGTTGGCCAGACCATGGCCGGCTACGGTGGCGGTAACGGTCGTGCCGCTGGCGGCGAGCGATGTCACCACGCGGTCGACGTGCTGCGCGATAATGGTCCCCGTGGCCGCGGCGGGCGCGCCCGATATCGTGTAGTTGAACGTGTTGGTCGTGACTCCGCCGATCGTGAACAGCCCGTTGTATTCCGGCTGCACCGCGCCGCTGACCAGCACTTTGTCGCCGTTGGCGAAGCCGTGGTAGTTCGACGTGAACGTGACTGTCGTGCCGGCGAGCGAGACGCCGCTCGCCGTGCGCACGATCGGGTCGGTCCAGGGATCGGAGGCGTCCACCGTGTAGTAGAGCTTGTCCAGGCGCTGGGCGGTCATCTTCCCGGATGCCGGCGACGCCGGCGCCCCGGCCACGGTGTAGTCGAACGTATTCTGCGTGACGTTGCTGATGACGAAGTCGCCGTTGTACTGCACCGGAACGGCGCCCGCGATCCGCACCACGTCTCCCGCCACGAACCCGTGGTTGGCCACCGTGGCCGTTGCCATCGAGTTCTTCCGGGTCAGTTTGGTGATCGTCTGCGTGGCAGTGGAAAGTGTCAGCGGGAACGACTGGCTGTACATCCCGTGCTGGTCGCTGAAGACGGGGTCGGGCAATTTCTCCCAGAATTCCGACGAGTTGGCCGCCGCGGGCGTCGCCGGCGAGAAGAAGTGCGTCCCCGATTGCGTCGAGACGATCTGCGAAATCTCCGGCAGCAGCAGCATGTCGGCGTCGCCGGCGGAGGCATTGAGAAGCTGGACGGCCAGCACGTTGCCGGTGGCCAGCAGATGGCCCGGCGTCGCGGGATTGAGATACGCGGTGATGTCGATATTCTCGAATGTTGACGACTGCACGTCGCTGCCGCGCTCGGCCAGGGCCTGCGAATTCCAGGCGACCGTCCCCGGCGCGTTCTTGCTGGTGACCTGCACGCCGTTGAGGTAGACAACGTAGCCGTCGTTGTACGCCATTTTCAGCGTCAGCGTCTGCAGCGCGGCGAGGTTGGGCGCATCAAACGCAATCCGGGCATAGAGCGAGGTATCGGCGGCGGGGTCGCCGCTTTGCTGCTGCACCGTCGTCAGGGCCGCCTGCATCGCCGAGCGGATGTCGGTCTTCACTTTGCCGGCGACGCTGTTGGCCGGCCCCGTGAACGGATAACTCCTCACACCCAGGCCGCCGTTGGCGGTGTCGCCCACCAGCCGCCAGGCGCTCGTCGCGCCCCAGGAAGTGAAGCTGCCCGGGGCCGCGAACATCTCCAGTTCCGCGTTGCCGCTCCCCTGGAAGTACAGCAGGTTCACGTCGTAGTCGCCGGCCGCCGGGAATGCGATCACGCCCAGCGAGTCCGCGGATCCCCGGCCGCCGTCGTACTGCATGGCTCCACCGGCCAACGTGGTGCCGGTGCCGGCGACACTGCTGAAGGAAAGGCCCGGGAACGACAGTTTGAAGCCATCATCACTGTTGACTCCGAACGTATAAGTGCCGGGCGAGGCGATGTGTATCTTGCCCGTGGCGGTCGTCACCCAGTTGTTCTGCTGCGCGCCCAGGTTGAGGCCCGGGAAAGTGCGATCGTAGACGAAGTGTCCGGCGCTGCCGGTATTGAGGTAATTGATGGTGGCCGCGGTTTCCGTCTGAACCCAACTGTGGTACGCGGGATTGTCCACGATCGACTGGGCCGTCGCCAGGCTGCCTATAGTGCCCGTATTGCCTGACTTGTAGTTCCAGACGGCAAAGCCGGGGACAGATTGCGCAAACCCCAGGCCGGTGGTTCCGGTCGCCCAGGCGGAATCCGCGAAATTCGGGGTGGTCCAGGATTGTCCCAGCGACCCGTTGGTCGGAATGTAATAGCGGACATTCGCCCCGGCGGCCACCAGCTTGGTTTCCGTGACCTGCTGCCCCACACCAAACGAGACGTCCCGCTGCTGGGCCGGGTAGGGATTGTAATAGTCGGAAACGTATTGCCCGGTATTGTCGATCAGGCGCAGGCTCGATCCGTCCTTGCTGAGATTGAAGCTGGCGTGCAGTTCGCCGTTGGGATCGTTGTAGCCGCTCTGGCTGTCGGCAAAGATGATGCGAAACTCCCCCGGACCCAGGCTCATTGACGGGAAATCCCAGGTATTATTGCCCCTTTGCAGTTTCCAGCCCGTCAGATCGATCGCCTGCTGGCTGTCAGGGTTGTAGACTTCCAGCCAGTCGGAATAGGCGCCCGTCGCATCCGTCAGCGTGGAGTGATTGGAGGCCATGAACTCGCTGATGAGCGGCAGTGCCGACAGCAACTGTCGCGATTCGAGCAAATCCACCGACCATTGCGGCGAAGCGACGCGTAGCCACCTGGATGCCTTGGCAGCGCGTCGATTCCGAGTACACGATTGTTTGCACCAGAGAAATGTGGACGACACAGTCCAGCCTCCAGACATAGAGTTGCCCCCGGCCAATGGTGCGAGCCCGAAATACCCAATCTGTCAGAGTAAGCCAATGAACACTCTACCCCAGGGAAACGACGTGTCAACGAATTCTTAATATGATGCCCATAAGGCGCGGCAATCTTCGTCCGCCGGCCGTCCAAGTCCGTTCATTTACCCGTAATAATAGCCCCCGAAAGGCTCGCTATCCCATTGCCTCCATGCCTTCCGATGCCTTCACCGCGTGGTCCGCTTTGCCGGCGGGCATCAGCGTTGTCACGATCATCTGTGCTGCTGCCACCACCACCATGGCCGCGAAAACCCAGATCAAGCCGCCGGAGATGACGCCCTGGGCTTCGTGGAGCACGTCGGCAGGCAGGCCGGCGACGAGTTGGGGATCGAGCAGTTTGGCGGGCGTTGCGCCGGCCGCTTTGAGCTTGTCGAGTCCCGGCCCGGTCAGGACATTGAACATCGCTCCGAGAACGCCGATCCCCAGCGAACCGCCGATCGTCCGGAAGAAGGCCACCGCGCTGGTGATGATGCCGCGCTGCTGCCAGGTCACCGCGCCCTGTGCCGCCAGCAGGCAACTCATGGCCGCCGGTCCGAATCCCATGCCCGACACCGCCAGGACGGCCGTGATCGCCCAGTGCGGCGCCCCTGCCACGGCGCACAGAAGCAGTCCCGTGAACCCAACTACGATAAATCCGGCGCCGACGAGGGCCGTCTTGCGGAAGCCCCAGCGCACCAGCAGGGGGGCCGCGACCATGGACGACAGCGCCCACATCAGCATCACCGGCGTCACTGCGCCGGCCGCCGCCGTCACGCCACCCCCGCGTGCCGCCTGGACATAGAGCGGCACGTAGGTATCCAGGCTCAGGAACCCCACACCGAAGAGGAAGCCTGCCAGGATCGGCGGCCCGATGGTGCGTTTCATCATCAGCGCCGGCGGCAGAATTGGGTTGGCCGCCCGCAATTCGTGCCGTATGAAGAAGACCGCACCTGCGATGGACGCGGCCGTGAGCACGCCGATCCACATCCATGACCACCCGTCCGGGCCGAGTCCCGACACCAGCGCCAGCACGGCCATGCAACCGGCCGAGAGCGACACGACGCCCGGCAGATCCAGGTCCGTCGAATGCGGCTTCTCGGTGTCGTGATATTTCCACATCAGCACACCCAGCCCCAGCACTGCCAGCGGCAGATTCACGAAGAACACCGAGCGCCAGCCGAAGCTCTTCACCAGAAACGCCCCCAGCGCCGGCCCGGCCAGGGACGCCGTGCCCCAGATGGCCGAGAACAGGCCCTGGATTTTCGCGCGTTCCTGGAGCGTGAAGATGTCGCCAAGAATCGTCAGCACCACCGGCATGATCCCGCCGGCCCCGAGTCCCTGTAGCCCCCGGTAGACGATGAGTTGCGTCATGGAATGTGACCACGCGGCGAGCACCGACGCGGCCGCGAACACGGTGATGGCGAACACGATCACGCGTTTGCGCCCCAGGGCATCGGCCAGCCGCCCGTAAAGCGGCATGCTCACGGTGCAGGCGAGAAGGTAGATGGCCGCCACCCAGGCGTAATGCTGCAGGCCGTGCAATTCGCCGATGATCGTGGGCATGGCGGTGCTGGTGATGGTCTGCTCCATGGAGGCGAGCACCATGACCAGCATGAGGGCGGCCGTCACGTAGCGGCGGTCCAGTCTCGCCGGCGCGGCCGTGACAGGCTGCGCGCCGGCGTCCGCGGCCGGTTCAACTTCAACATCGCTTGACATGCCCCAAGCGTAGGTCCTGCACGCGCCGGCGTAAAGGCCGGGCACGGCTTGGCCACGGTTATTGCTTTGCGGAATAGAGCAGGATGTTCGTCATGATCGCCAGCGCCGTCTCAGGGGTGTAGCCGATGATTCCGTCGATCTGCTGGCCGATCAGGCCGGCGGAAATGTCCTCGGCCGAGCAGAAGATGCCCCTGCCGTGAACTTCGCCCTCTTCCTCTAACGCGCGCCCAAGCTATAGTCATACGACGATCACACGACCAGTTTCCCGAGGTGGATGCACACGTGCGTAAGAAGGACAAGGACGAGACTCCCGAGGCACTGGAAACCGACGAGCGATTCCCTTCCGGGGAATGGACCGGTTTCTGGATGCAGCGTTCCATCTATCGCGGCGAGCGAAGCTGGATGGAACTTCAGCTCACCTTCGCCGGCGGCAACGTTCGCGGCGAGGGCCGCGACCGCCTCGGTGAGTTCACCATACTCGGCCGATACGACCTGAAATCGGCCGAGG
>JBIOJL010000105.1:0-15121 GCA_044450885.1 Tepidisphaerales bacterium | reverse complement strand
GTTCCGGATGGCCAGCGAGGACGCTGGCCCCACTTTGATCGGCATTCTGACAGGATGTGTGATAGGAGTGAGTAGAGGATTCCGCCAGTGAGGACACTGGCGGCACTTCATTCCGGCGGGTTCTCGGCCATGTCCTGGATGGCGTTGTCGATCTCGCGCTCGTCCATCAGGCCGAGTTCTTCGAGCGCGAGCAGGGCGGCTTTCTGCTCGGCCATCTTCTTATTGGGGCCCCAGGCGCCTGGGAAGCGCCGCCCATCGACGTCGACGCAGACCTCGAAGCACTTGCTGTGGTCGGGGCCCTTCTCGTCGAGCAACTCGTACTGCGGGGTGGCGCCCATGAACTTCTGGGCGTGCTGCTGGAGAATGGCCTTGTAGTTCTGCTGGTGGGCAGAGGAGGCGATCGCGTCGATCTTGTCACCCATCGTCCGCAGCACATACTGCTTGACGACCTCGAAGCCGCCGTCGAGGTAGATGGCCGCGACCACCGATTCGTAGACGGCGGCCGAGAGCGAATTGGGCAGCGACAGGCCGGACCCGACGCCTTTGCCGGTGATGAGGACATCCGTCAGGCCGGTCTCGATGGAGACCTCGGCGCAGGTGCGGCGGGAAACGACGGCCGATTTGATCTTGGTCAGTTCGCCTTCCTGGTACTGGGTGAAGCGCAGGTAGAGGGCCTCGCAGATGATCAGGTCGAGCACGGCGTCGCCGAGGAATTCCATGCGCTCGTTGCTGTTGAGGCGGGTATCGGCGATGGAGGCGTGGGTGAGGGCTTCCTTGAGCAGGTTCGGGTTCTTGAACTCATGCCCCAGGATACGTTGTGCTTTTTCAAATATCTCAGGCTTCACGGGTACGATGCTCGCGTTCGATGAATGTTCAGGCTACAAGTCCGTCCGCGGACCCGAAGTCACGGCGGAGGCCTCCTTCCACGACTGGACAGATGAAACTATCGCCGTGGTAAGGTGTTGTCAATCAAGGATAACGGCTGGGGGTGACGTGATCATCCTCCAGGGAGGGCCGCAGTCCTCTGCGGCCATCTGTAGCCGCGATCGTCGATCGCGGTCCCGGCCGTGCAGGAGCACGGCCCTCCCGAATTGTGGTCACGCCGGTTGGGGGTGACGGCGGGATTCCGCCGATCTAAGATAGACGGGATGACAGGCAAGAATGCCTGTCCTACCGGATTCGGTGGGCGGTGCCCACCTTGAGGTCGAAATGATGAAGTCACAGATGGCGGGCAATGCCCGCCCTACATTGGACCGGAGCAGACCGTTGATGGCGATCGTGGTGGCGTTGGCCCTCGCGGTGGCCGCGCGGGCCGAATCCCCCGCGCCGACGGCGTTCGATCCGGCCCGGCACATGCGGGTGGCGGAAGTGAAGAACGGCATGAAGGGCTACGGCCTGTCGGTGTTCCAGGGCACGAAGATCGAGCGCTTCGAGGTCGAGGTCATTTCCGTGCTCCGTAATTTCAACCCGAAGTACGACGTCGTGCTGGTCCGCGCCAGCGGCGCCAACCTCGAACACACCGGCGGCGTGGCGGGCATGAGCGGCTCGCCGGTATTTTTGCGCGATGACAAGGGCCGCGACCGTATGATCGGGGCTTTCGCCTACGGCTGGCAGGCGGCCAAGGACCCGCTGGCCGGCGTGCAGCCGATCGAATACATGCTGGCGATGCCCAAACCGGCGGCCGCCAGGGAAGCGGCGAATGAAACCAAGGCTGTCGGGAAGAAGAGGGGGCTGTGGATGATCGGCGAATCGTTCGGGGCGCCCTGGAACCAGGGGGCCGGGCATGCCCGCAAGCTGAGCGACGAAGCGACGAAGCGAGACCCTTCGAGTACTCAGGGCAGGCTCCGCGACGAAGGGGCAAGGCCGCGCGCGATGGCCGTCGGATTCGATTCGTCGGAACTGCGCCCCCTGGCGACGCCCGTGATGGCCAGCGGCCTGCCGCAACCCGTGCTCGACCAGTTCGCGCCGATGCTGCGGCGATACGGCATGATGCCCGTGCAGGCGGGCGGAGCGGGCGCCGATGCATCCGGCCGCTACGGAGCCCCGGCAACGCTCGAGCCGGGCGCGGCGATCGCGGTGCCGATCGTCACCGGAGACATGGATATGACCGCCATCGGAACCGTCACGGAAGTGATCGACGGCCGGGTCTTCGCATTCGGCCACGCCTTCTTCAGCGAGGGCGAGGTCTCGCTGCCGATGGGACCGGCCTACATCCACTCGGTGATCCCCAGCATCCTCTCCAGCTTCAAACTGGGGTCGATCACCGGCCTGGCGGGCACGCTGCAGAACGACCAGATCGTGGGAATCGCCGGAAAACTGGGCCCGGTGCCGGCGACCGTCCCGGTGCAGATCCGCTGCGTTTATGAGGACGGCACATCGGACCTGACCTACCACTTCAATGTCTCGCGCCACCAGAAGCTGACGCCGATTGCGGCCGGCATGGCCACCACCGCCGCCGTCCGCTCCAACCGCGATCTGCCGCAGTTTCACACGGTGGATTACGACTTCCTGCTGGAGTTCGGCGACAAGCGCTCGCTGCGCGTGAAGAACCGGTCGGTCAACAACTCGATCGACGAACTGCTGCAGATGATGGTGCAGACCATCCAGACCGGGCAGAACAACCCCTTCGAGCGGGTGATGCCCACCCGGATCGACGGGACCGTGCGCGTCTCCCGCGAAGTGCAGGAGGCACAGATCGAATCGGTGGCGCTGCCGAAGGAGAAGTTCGAGCCGGGCGACACGCTGAAGCTTTTTGTCACCTACCGTCCATTCCGCGGCAACGAAGACATCATGCCGCTGGAATTCGAGTTGCCCAAGGACCTCCCGGAAGGCTCCTACGATTTCGCCCTGCTCGACTGGCAGGCGCACGTGCAGGATGAGCAGACCGCCCGCCCGTTCCGCTTCAGCGCCCAGAGCGCCGACGAGATGTTCGCCGTGCTCCGGGATGTGGCGGCCATCCGCCACGACGCCCTCTATCTGCGCCTCCTCAAGCAGAACGACGGCGTGGCCATCGGGCGGACGGCCATGTCGCACCTGCCGTCGTCGCGGCGGAAGATCATCACCGACGCGGGGCTGTCCAACACCACCACGTTCGTATCCAGAAATGTGCGGATCGTGCCCACGGACTACGTCATGACCGGGCAGGCGCATTTCCAGATCGTCATCGAGAGGCCCGGCAAGCCGGCCTCCAAGACCCCGAAGCAGAACAACCTGCCCATGCCCGGCGTGCGCCCGCCGATGATGCCATCCGGGCCCGCGGGCGGCGGACAGCCGCCGCCGGAGATGCCGGGAGAACCGTGAACATTTGGACGACAGACAAGAATGTCCGAGGATGACAGACAAGAATGTCTGTCCCACCGATCGCGATGAAAAGGACCATTCCTATGACTCGCAAGCTCGCTTTCGTTCTGACCTGTGTGCTGGCCATGGCCCTGCCCGCGCTGGCCGCGGGGACCTCGCATTGGACCCATGCTTCAGAAGCCGACTTCAAGCAGGGCAAGATGCACAATGTCGTCGTCACCAGCCTGGGCGACGTCAAGCTCTCCCGCGCCGTGAAGATGCTCCTGGAACAGGACCCCAAGGTGACCAGCGTCAACTGTCTGGCCGAGGCGGCCGACGGCACCGTCTACGCCGGGACCGGGCCGGAAGGCGTGCTGCTCGCGCTCAAAGGCGACGCCGTCGCCACGCTGCTCACCGTGGAGGATGAGAACATCACCTCGCTCTTGCCAACGAAGGAAGGCGACCTGCTGATCGGCACCGGCGGCGAGCATGGCCGCATCTTCAAGCTGGAAAAGGCCGTCGGCAAGCCGAAAGAGATATTCAAGAACGACGACGTGCAGTACATCTGGCAACTGGTGCAGACGCCCGACGGGATGATCTACGCCGCCACCGGACCCAAGGGCCAGCTCTACCAGCTCAAGGCCGACGGCCCGAGCGAAGTCATCTTTTCCTGCGACGAGCACAACCTGCTGTCGATGGTTTCCGACGGCAAGGACACCCTCTACATCGGCACCGACCCCAATGGCCTGGTCTACAAAATCAACCGCAAGAGCAAGGACATCTTCGTGCTCTTCGACTCGAGCGAGCCCGAGATCGGCGCGCTCCTGCTCGATGCCAAAGGGAACCTGTACGTGGCCACGTCGCAGGCCAGCGACGCCGACGAGCAGACTCCCGACAACGATGAACCCGGCAAAGGCGGCCGGCCCGAGGGCATGGACAACACCACCCCCCTGCCCAAACCGGCGCCCGGCAAGCCGCCGGCCAAACCCGACCCGAATCCGGGCGACCCGAATCCGATTCCGCGCCACGGGCTGCGGTTCATGTTCGCCGAGGAGATGGATCGGACGGTGCCCGACCTGCCCGGCGGCAAACCGGGCCCGGTCAAACCGCCGGTCATCGCGCCGCCAGTCCCGGGCGGCAAAGGGCCGAAAATACCCAACCCGCCGGTCGTCGGCGCCGGCCAGAACCCCGCAGGCAACGCCATCTATCGCATCGACCCGGACGGCTTCGTCACCGAGATTTTCCGCCAGCCCGTCATGTTCCTTTCCATGATCGAGAAGGACGGCGCGCTGATCGTCGGCACCGGCAGCGACGGCCTCGTCTACCAGATCAACCCCGAGGCCGACGAAACCAGCGTCATCGCCAAGGTCGATCCCAAGCAGGTGTCGGCGCTGCTGGCCACCCGCAGCGGCCGGGTCATCATGGGGCTGTCCAACATCGGCGGCATCGCCGCCATGACCAGCGGATTCGCGGCCGACGGGACGCTCATCAGCCCGGTGCTGGACGCCGGGCAGATCAGCCGGTTCGGCAAGATTCGTCTCCATGGCTCGCTGCCGTCCGACGCCGCTCTGACGATCGCCACCCGCAGCGGCAATCTCCAGGAACCGTCGGAGAAGACCTGGTCCAAGTGGAGCGACGAGATGCCCGCGGCCGAGTTTCTCCAGACGCCGTCGCCGACGGCCCGGTTCCTGCAATACCGGGCCACGTTCAAGAGCAAGGACGGCAAGAACACGGCCGTGCTGGACAGCCTCGACGTGGCCTATCTGTCGCCCAACCAGGCGCCGCAGATCAAGTCGATCAAGATCGGCGGCGACAGCGACAAGCCTCCCGTGGCGATGCCCGGCGTCAAACCCTTCGGAGCGGCTCAACTGCCCGCCGAAAAGACCGACCGGCATATGCTGCCGATCACCTGGGAAGCCAGCGACCCGAACAACGACACGATCGAGTACACGCTCTATTACCGCCAGGGCACGACCGGACCTTGGGTGCAGCTCGCGGAGAAGCTCAAGGAAGCCACGTACACATGGGACACCCGCACGGCCAGCGACGGCCGGTACCAGATCCGCGTGGTCGCCTCCGATGCCAAGAGCAACCCCAAGGGCCAGGGCAAGACCGGCAGCCGGGTTAGCAGCCAGTTCATCATCGACAACACGCCGCCGGTCATCGGCGACATCAAGACGACTGTCGAAGGCAGGAGCGTGAAAGTCGAGGCCAGGGTCGTCGACCGCACCGGAACGGTGGCGACGGTGGATTATGCGGTTGATTCAAAAGACGACTGGCAGGCGGCCGAAGCTTCTGATAAGATTTTCGATTCGCCCGAAGAGGGCGTGGTTTTCACGGCCGACGGGTTGTCGGCCGGGGCGCATCAGATAACGATCCGCGCCACCGACGATCACGGCAACCAGTCGTACGAGACGGTGCAGGTGAAAATCGGCGAGCAGAAACAGTAAAGCAGGCAGTTTGCGGCCGCCGCGCCGCCGTAAGGACAGGAGCCAGCGTCATGCATTATCCGCACAAGGTGAGCAAGATCAAACGGGCCCGGGCGGTCGGTTTCCGCGCCCGCATGAAGACCTCGAACGGCCGGAAGATGATCAACCGCAAGCGTCGCGCCGGGCGGCGCGTCCAGGTGGTGTGATAGTGCCGCCGGTGCCCTCGCCGACGGAATCCGGGACGTGCAGAAAAACCCGAGAGACCGCCAGTGAGGGCACTGGCGGCACTTTTTCGGCACACGCGATCATCTTCGCTCTGACACGTCCGCGACATCCCGACGCAGAAACCGACTCACCGCGTCCCGCAAGGAACGTGGTGAGTCTTTCTTGCCGGGGCGTGGCTGCAAATCCCGGAGGGCCGTGCTCCTGCACGGCCGGCACCGCGATCGACGATCGCGGCTACAGACATTCAACCGCCTGCCGGCCGGGCGATCTGCTCCAGCCGTTCGTCCATGGCATGGCAGGCTTCCAGGGCGTTGAAGCGGGCGAGGATGTGTGACAGCTCGCGCTCATAGCCGGCCGGGGGCTCGGTCAGCCAGGTGTTCTGAATCTGTGTCGCCAGCCGGTCGCCCGAGCCGGTTTCGTAGAGGCAGGCGTGGTGCATGGCCTCGGGCAGCAACTCCGGATAGACGCCGCTGTCGGGGAAGATCGGCCAGCAGCCGGCGTTGAGGGCGCGGACGGCGTGATAGTCGGACGGGGCGTGCGGGCGGGTTGACAACATCACGCCCGCCTGGTGCAGCGCCCGGATCTGGGCGATCTCATCCTGCTCGGCGATGGTGATTCGCGGCCCGCGGCATTCCAGGCCGACGACCGGACCGATGGTGACCAGCGTGACTTTTTCCCCCCGCCTTTCCAGGACGCCCAGCGCGAAATTGAGCGTGCGCAGGTCCGCATCGCGGGTATCGACGAAGAGCACCCGGGGGTCGCGCTTGATCTCCTCCTGCTGCAGGACGTCGTGGTCGAGGGTCAGATCGACCGGCGGCGGCATCAGATGCGCTTTGCCGGTGAGTTCCGGCAGCGGGTTGCGGGCGGACAGTTCCGGATGGCCTTCAACCAGTGCTGTCGCCTTGCGCAGGAACGTCTTGAGGTGATAGATCGAATTGAACCAGATCTCGCTGGCCGCGTTGGCGGTCGTGAGGTTGACCAGGTGCAGCGGCGATTCGGCGCGCATGCCCTCGGCCGGGAGCTGGTTGTCGTGAAAGTACACGACCGACGGCTTGCCGCCGAGGTCGGGGACCATGCGCAGCAAATCGGCGAGGTTCATGGCCTCGCTGGTGAAGAGGATATCGACGCGTCCGAACCAGTGGCGCGAGAGCTGCTCGGAGAACCAGTGGGCGGCCGCGGCCAGGCGGCGGTCGATGCGGCGCGGCGGGAGGCGTAGCAGCGTCCAGCGGTGACGGCTGTAGCGCATGATCGTTTCCAGCATCGCCCGCCGGCCGCCGCCGAAAAACGGTTCGAGAGCAAGGATGTCGAGCTGCGATGACGACATAAGCCCCCTTCGCGGGGACTTGTCATTATGCGGGAAGAAGGGGCAAAACAGAAGGGCGGGCGGACGGCGAAGGGAAAGATTGAGGGCCGGAGAGTCCGGGCGTGATTGCGGCCCCAGCGGGGCCGGGGGCTGTAGCCACGGGTGAAGCGCAGCCCGCCGCAAGGCGGGCGAAGCGCAACCCGTGGAAGGCGATTCCCCGCTTCTTCTCTTCGCCCCGAAGGGGCGAAGGAAGTTTTCGGATTGATCCGTTGCATGTCGAGGTGCCCTGACCGGCCTCTTGCAAGCCGCCTTTCAGCCTCGGCCGACGAGGGCGTCGGCCCCACTATCGCGTCAGGCGCTCCAGCAGGTAGCCCAGCAGTGTGTCGGCTGCGATGCGCTCCTGTTTCATCGAGTCGCGCTCGCGGACGGTGACGGTGTTGTCCTGGGCGGTCTGGCCGTCGATGGTCAGGCAGAACGGCGTGCCGGCCTCGTCCTGGCGGCGATAGCGCCGGCCGACGGCGCCCTTCTCGTCGTAGAAAACCGCAATGTGTTTCTGCAGCTCTTTGTAGATAGTCAATGCTTTTTCTGGCATGCCCTCTTTCTTGACCAGCGGGAAAATGGCCACCTTCACCGGCGCCAGGCGCGGGTGGAAGCGGAGGACCGTGCGGACGTCCTCCTTCTTGGTTTCCTCATCCACGATCTTCTCTTCCTCGAACGCCTCGCACAGGAACGCCAGCAGCGAGCGGGTGGCGCCGGCCGATGGCTCGATCACGTGCGGGACGAAGCGCTCCTTCTTTTCGTCGTCGAAGTAGGACAGGTCCTTGCCGCTGAACTGGATGTGCTGCTTGAGGTCGTAGTCGCCGCGGTGGGCGATGCCTTCGAGCTCGCCCCAGCCCCAGGGGAAGAGGTATTCCACGTCGCTGGTGCCGACGGAATAGTGCGAAAGTTCTTCCTTGCCGTGCTCGCGCAGGCGCAGCTTGTCGCTCTTGATGCCGAGTTTGCGATACCAGTTGAACCGTTCATCGCGCCACTTGGCGTACCACTCCTGGCTGGTGCTGGGGTGGCAGAAGAACTCGATTTCCATCTGCTCGAACTCGCGGGAGCGGAAGATGAACTGCTTGGGGGTGATCTCGTTGCGGAAGCTCTTGCCGATCTGGGCGATGCCGAAGGGAACCTTGATGCGCGTGCTGTCGCACACGTTCTTGAAGTTCACGAAGATGCCTTGCGCGGTCTCGGGGCGCAGGTAGACCTGCTGGGCATCCTCTTCCACCGGCCCGACGAAGGTCTTGAACATGAGGTTGAACTTGCGCGCTTCGGTGAGTTGGCACTCGTGGTGCTCGCCGGGGTGCTTGGATGGCTTGCGCGGGCACTCGCTCTCCTGGATCTGGTCGGCGCGGAAGCGGGCCTTGCACATCTTACAGTCGACCAATGGGTCGGTGAAGTTGGATTCGTGGCCGGATGCCTGCCAGACTTTGCGCTGCATGAGGATGGCGGTGTCCACGCCGACGACGTCCTCGCGGGTGGTGACGTTGTCGTGCCACCAGGCGTTCTTGATGTTGCGGAGCAGTTCCACGCCCAGCGGGCCGTAGTCCCAGGTGCCCTTCAGGCCGTCGTAGATTTCCGAGCCGGGATAAATGAACCCGCGGCGCTTGCAGAGCGAGACCAGTTTCTCCATCACCGTTGTGTCAGCCATGATGCAACCTCATTATGCGGAGTCGGCATCCGGCATCGGGCCTCGCGGGACCGGGCGGGCGCGAGCCCGTGCCGATCTTCCGTCAAGCCTGATGCCGAATGCCGATAAGGGTATTCGATCTGTTTCGGCGATTTGTCTGGCCGCGATCAGGCCGTCGCGGCCGGTGTACCCGTGCCCTTGGCCTTGAGCGCGTTGAGCGCCTTCTGCAGGCGGCTGCGCTTGCGCGAGGCGGCCTTGCGGTGGATCGTGTTGTGGGCGGCGGTGCGATCGAGCTTGATGACGGTCTTGCGCAGCTCGACCTCGGCCTTGGCGATGTCGCCTGAACCGAGTGCGGCGCTGAATGCCTTCACCTGGTCCCGGACATCGGACTTGCGGGCGCGGTTGATGGCGCGGCGCTTGAGGTTCTGACGGATGCGTTTCTTGGCAGAAAGCGAATGGGCCACTTCGGGGTCTCCGGTAAAATATACGGCCGAGCCGCCCAACCGGGGCGACGTCGAAGATCGGGAATACTAGCGAGTTGCGCCGGGTTGTAAAGCCGGGCTATTTCCCCTCGCCCTTATGTTTGCTCCGCAGATCCTTGACGCGCTGCTGCACGTCGCGGTACTTGAACTCCCACTGGGCCACGCGGCTGTACCGGTTGATGGCCTGGTCGAACACTCCCTTGGCCTCGAAGGCCCTGCCCTGCCAGTAGTACATCAGCTTCGAGCGGTCGTCGCCCGTGTTGGCGTATTCGTCGATCACCTGCTGCAACGTCTCGATGGCTTCGTCGGCGAATCCCGCCTCCAGGAAGCAGCGCCCCAGGGCGATGGTCGCATCGTTCTTCTTCTTGGGATCGAGCCGGGACTGCTGGAAGAGCGGAATCGCCTCGTCGAAACGCCGCAGGGCAAACAGCCGGGCGGCCATCTCGTACTTGAGCGTCAGGTCCGTCGGATATTGTTCGGCCCAGAGCGTGTACTCCGCCAACTCGAATTCCCGCTGTTCCTTGACGTACTGCTCGTAATCCTGGCGAAGCGCTTCGTCGTCCGGAGTCTCGATCAGCGCCTGCCGGAGCGACCGCTCCATTCGCTTCATCTGGTCCATCTTGGCCTGCCCGAGCCGCTGGCGGAACTGGAAGCGCTTGAGCCGCTTGAACGCGTCATCGAGGACCTCGATCGCGCGGTTCTCGTTCTCGAAATCCTCCGTTCGCAGCAGGGCCTCGGCCAGTTTGTTGATCTTGCCGGGCTCGTTGGGGTTGACCTTGAACTCGGCCTCGGCATCGCGGATGTGGCGGACCAGAACATCCTCCGTCAACACGTCCTTCTGCGACTCCATGAGCCGCTGCTGGCCGTCCTTGTCCTTGACCACATCCTTGAAACTGGTCGCCGTGTCGTAGCCCTTCCGCATGGTCTCCAGCGCCGACAGGTTCTTGATCTCGGCCATGAGGTCCATGTCGCCGGGGTCGACCTGTTTGGCGGCCGAGCAGGCTTCAATGGCCTGGGTCCACTGCTTGAGGTCCTTGTAGATGTCCTTGAGGATGATGAACTTCTTCTTATCGGGCTTCTTGGACTGGGCATTGGCGCGCAGTAGCTCCGGGCCGATCCACATGACGGTCGCCACGTATCCGCCCCGGTGGGCGTTCTGCATCAGCCCGATCATGTAATCGGTCTCGCCCGGATCGAAGGAGAGGAGCCGCTCGTGGCCCAGCATGTTGAGTTTGTCGTCCTTGGTGTTGGTCTTGACTTTGGCCCTCTCGAACATCCCCAGCGAGCCGCCGCCCGACGCCTTGCGCTTGAGCCCCACCTCGCGCAGTTCCTGGTGGGCCTCGACGCAGTCGGGGTCGATGTTCAGCCCCTCCAGGTACATCATGATCGCAAAATCATACTGTCCGGTGGAGGCCACGGTTCTGGCTCGGTCGAAGAACACTTTGGCCTTGCGCTGGTCTTCTTCCGAAACGTTTCGATATCCTTGATTTTCCTCAGCCACGGCGATAATCCTGTTGCTTGTTGCCAACACCCCGGAGGTTCATCGTCCAACCGGGAACTGATCCTTTACCACAAGACCTTGTATCTTACAGGAGTTGCGTCCGGGAGTCGAATCGTCGCAACCGCCTGTTGAACCGCCCGCCCCGTTACCTTAATGTTACGCATGTCATTCTTATACTAGAGAACCGCCGGCATGTTCGAAGATCTCAAGATCATCTGCTATCCCGATCCGCGGCTCCGCGAGAAATGCCGCATGGTCGAGGCGTTCGGCGATTCCCTGAAGTCGCTCGCCGCCCGCATGTTCGAACTCATGCGCGAGCAACGCGGCGTGGGCCTGGCCGCCCCGCAGGTGGGACAGACCATCCGCATGTTCGTCATGAACCACACCGGCAAGCCCGAGGACGACCGGCTCTACGTCAATCCGGTGCTGTCCGATCCCGACGGCGACGACGAAGCCGAGGAAGGCTGCCTCAGCCTGCCGAGCATCAACATCGACGTGCTGCGCAGCAAGGCCATCCGCATCCGGGCGCAAGACCTCGACGGCAAGCCGTTCGAGCAGACGGAGTCGGGCTACGTCGCCCGCATCTGGCAGCACGAGACCGACCACCTCAACGGGATCCTGCTGCTGAACCACATGAGCCCGGTGCAGAAACTCACCTGGCGCAAGCGGTTGCGGGAACTCGAGGCCGAGTACGAGGCAACCAGGAAGAAGAAACCCGTCCCGTCCCTTTTATAGCCCTGCCCGGAACTGTCGCCGTCCCTCTTTCAACCGACTTTGAGCAATCGCATCGCCATCCTCGGATCGACCGGCTCCATCGGCACCAGCGCGCTGGAGGTGATCGAGCACCTCAGACTTCCGTACCGGGCGGCCGCCCTGTCGGCGCATCGCCAGTTGGACCTGCTGGTCGAACAGGCAGCGCGCTATCGTCCCGCGGCCGTCGCCATCACCACCGGGGATGTCCCCCCTGCCATCGCAGCCCGGCTCCGCAAGCTGGATGTTGCCCTCCACAGCGGCCCGAGCGCGATGATCGACCTGGTCCGCCGCGACGACGTGGACACCGTTCTCGTCGCCGTGGTCGGCGCGGCCGCGCTGCCGGCGGTCCTGGCGGCCGTGGAGGCCGGCAAGCGCGTGGCCTTGGCCAACAAGGAATCGCTGGTCGTCGCCGGCTCGCTGCTGATGCCCCTGGCCCGCAGGAAGGGTGTCACCCTGCTGCCGGTCGATTCGGAACACTCGGCCGTCTTCCAGGCCTGGCGGTGCGGCCGGGCCAGTGAGGTCCGCCGCATCATCCTCACCGCTTCCGGCGGCCCGTTCCGCCTCGCTTCGCGTCAACAACTGGAAGATGCGACACTCGAAGACGCCCTCAAGCACCCGACCTGGCGCATGGGCGCCAAGATCACCATCGACTCGGCCACCATGTTCAACAAGGCCCTGGAAATCATCGAGGCCCACTGGCTCTTCGGCCTGCCGCCGGAGAAAATCGAGGTGGTGATCCATCCCGAGTCCATCGTCCATTCCATGGTCGAGTTCGTCGACGGCTCGGTCATCGCCCAACTCTCGCCGCCGGACATGAAGACGCCGATCCAGTACGCCCTGACGTATCCCGATCGCGTCTGCGGCATCGGGCGTCGCCTTGACCTGACCCAGGCCCACACCCTGCACTTCGAACCACCGGACATGGAGCGTTTTCCCGCTCTGCGGCTGGCGTACCTGGCGATCAAACTCGGCGGCACCGCCGGCGCCGTTCTCAACGGCGCCAACGAAGCCGCGGTACAGGCATTTACGTCCGGAAAAATCCGCTTCACCGGGATTTCCCGGCTGGTTGAAACTACAATTACCGGGCATAAGTTACAGCCTGATCCGTCGATGGACGATCTTCTTGAGGCGGATCGCTGGGCCAGGAACCGCGTGGAGTCGCTCGTGTTGTCGGGCGGCATGTGCCCCCCTGCCGGCCGTTCTTCTGCAACGCAAAGGATTTGATCCCGCATGCACTATCTGCTGAATATCCTCGCCATCGCCGGTCTAGTCCTCGGCTTCGGGTTCGTCGTATTCATCCACGAACTGGGCCATTTCCTGGCCGCCCGCTGGGTGGGCATCCGCTGCGAGCAGTTCGCGGTCGGTTTCGGGCACGCGGTCCTGGCTTGGCGCAAGGGACTCGGCGTGCGCCGCGGCACAACCCGCCAGGAATTCGAGCGGCGAGTGCGCGAACATCTCGGCCTGCCGGACGATCCAGAAAAGCCCCTGACCGGCCCGCAGATCGACCGTGGCTGCAAGGAACTCGGACTGGGCGAAACCGAATACCGCTGGAACTACATCCCCCTCGGCGGCTACGTCAAGATGGTCGGCCAGGACGACATGGACGCCACGGCGACTTCCGACGATCCCCGTTCGTTCTCGCAGGTGTCGGTGTCGGCCCGGGCCCTGGTGATTTCGGCCGGGGTGATCTTCAACGTCATCCTTGCCAGCGCCCTCTTCGTCGTCCTGTTCCTCTATGGCTTCCACGTTTCGCCGACCATCGTCGGCACCATGCAGAGCAATTGTCCCGCGGCTCAAGCCGGCATCGAAGTCGGCGACGAGATCCTCCAGATCAGTGGTTGGACCACCAATGACTTCAACAAACTGACCATCTGGTCGGCGCTGATGCGGCCCGATCAACAGTTCACCGTTAAGGTGAAACGTGCCAGCGGCAGAGTCGAGGATATCCAGGTTACCCCCCGCAAGGGCGACGAAAGCACGGGATCGTTCGTCGCGCTCGGCGTCGGCCCGGCTTTCGAACTTCAGGGACCCGACCCTGCCATCGTCAAGGCCGCCGACCTCAAGCGCACCGACGGCAAGCCCATCGACCCGGAGAAGGTGCTGATGCCCGGCGACGTCGTGACCTCCGTCAACGGCCAACCCGTAACCAACGTGCGCGATGTTCATTTCTTCGATCAGATCCTGCAGTCGTCGGACGGATCACCCATCAGATTCGACGTCGCCCGGTACGGCGGCGGGAAGGAGGAGATCTTCGCTCCGGTGCGGCTCGTGCCGGTGTTTGCGGGCGCAACATTCGATATGGCCGGCCTGACGCCTCGGACCATGGTCGTCAGTTGCCAGGACAAATCTCCGGCCCAACGCGTCATGAAACCCGGCGATGTCATCGTCGCCATGAAGGTCGGCGCCGAAACCGTCAGCCAGCCCAACGAGGAGGAAATCCGCAAGAGAACCGCCAAGGCGGGCGCGGATGACGTCAAGGTTTCGTTCTTGGTTCTGCGCGAGAAGAAACTCGCTTGGACCGAACCCGTTGTTCCGGACCTCCGCACCGACAAGAAGCGACGCGGCATGGGGATGGGCCTGAGTTACAACACCGATCGTGCTGTCGTCTCCAGCGTGCTCAAGGACTCGCCCGCCGCAGCCGCCGGCGTCCCCGCCAACTCGCTCATCCAGAAAATCAACGGCCGCGAAGTCAACAACTGGGTCGAGGTTCGCCGGGCCATCATCGACTCCGGTGGCAAGGCCGAACTGACCTTTGCCCCGCTCGACCTGGAAACCGATCTGCCCCTCGCCTCCGCAAGCAAATCCTGCACCCTGCAACTCACGCCCGCTCAGATCGCCGCCACCGGCGGCCTGCGGTTGGAACTGGCCGAGACGATCAACATGCGCGGGCAAGAGATTGTCCGCAAGACCACCAGCGCGCTGAGCGCCCTCGAATGGGGCGTCATCGAAACACGCGATATGCTCGTCCAGTTCTACGTCACGCTGCATCGTATCGGGACCGGCTCGGTTTCGGCCGACAACTTGATGGGACCGCTGGGCATCTTCTGGGCGGGCTCCATGTTCGCAATGAAGGGTCTTGACTGGCTCATCTGGTTCCTCGCGATGATTTCCGCCAACCTCGCCGTGGTGAACTTCCTGCCGATCCCCATCATGGATGGCGGGCTCTTCGTGGTGCTCATGATCGAAAAACTGAGGGGCAAGCCCCTGAACGCGCGCATCCAAGGCGCCCTCCAGTACGTTGGGCTGACCATTATCCTGGGCATATTCCTGTACGTGAGCTACAATGACATCCTGCGGATGTTCTGATAGGACGCGAAGGAGCCAACCGTCCCGCCGCCGGAGGCTCACCGCCTCTCCGCATCGACCAGCAATCCCCGACGCAACGCCCCGGCCCGGAGGCGGACCATCGCCCTGACAGCATCGTCGCCCGGCTGCATCGTGCCTCGCTCCCACCGCGATACGCTCATCTTGCCCACT
>JBIOJL010000104.1:0-15272 GCA_044450885.1 Tepidisphaerales bacterium | reverse complement strand
CGGCAGATCCGCGGCATCGGCCGGCCAGGTCTCCGCCCGCATGCCCAGCGCATCCAGTGCCACCGGGATGTCGTTGGAATAGAGGTCGGGATGCGCCGGCCGCGCCGATTCGTTGATCGTCTTCTGCGGAAAGAACCCGCCGTGGTACAGCAGCGCCTGTTGCAGCGCGGACTCGCCGCACCAGCCCACCTGTTTCTGCGACCGATCGGGCCAATGCACCCGGTCCGGGACGTTGAGCAGGAACGCGGTCCCCTTGACCGAACTGCCGGCCGGAATCTGCTGGAGCCTGCACGGCTCGGCCGGCGGCGGAATGACGTCCGCATAGGCGGTCGCCGCGCGAGCGGCCAGAACGAATCCGGCCACCAACCGCACCAGGGGAATCAGGCGCCAACCGAACTTGTGGATCTGGCATCGCGATCGCATGGCCGTGCTCCGTGTTCGCGGCCACGTTCGTAGTACCGCCTTCAGGCGGCTCTTCAGACCGCCTGAAGGCGGTACTACGAACAAGCCGCACCCGCCGAATCGCGGGCGTTATCATTTGCCTTCAGTTCCTGCCGCCTCGATCCGGTACAAGTGCGTCCGCGTTCGCCAGATCAGCGCCTTGCCCGCTACCGCCGGCGACGCCATGCAGCCGGAGTCCAGCGTGTTCGTCGCCAGCACCTTGAACGTCCGCCCCGGCTGGAGGACCGTCGCCGTGTTCTGGTTGTTGGCAAAGTACAGCCGCCCGTCGGCATAGATCGGCGAGGCCGCGTACTTGCCGCCGAGCCGTTCCTTCCAGACCTGCGTGCCCGTGGCCACTTCCAGGCAGGTGGCAAAGCCATCATCGCTCACCATGTACACCAGATCGTCCACGACCACCGGCGACGCCGTCGCCGCCACGCTCTTGCTGCACTTCCACGCCACATGAGTGCCGGTCACATCGCCCTGCCCGCCGACCTTGATCGCCCACAGCTCGGTCGCGCCCAGTCCGGTGATCATCAGCGCCAGACCCTGGCTGTACACCGCCCGGGGCGCCGCCGACCAGGCGATGTAGTGGACTTTCCACAGTTCCTTGCCCGTTCGCGGATCGTAGGCATATGCCGCCTTGGCGCCGGGTATGAACAGTTGCGGCTGCCCGTCGACGTTCACGATCAGCGGCGTGCTGTGCGCCTTGCGGAGATCCCCTTCCTTGGCGAACCCCTGGAATCCCTCGGCGTCGTTGAACACCACCGAGCGGTCCGTCTTCCAGATCGTCTTACCGGTGGCCTTGTCCAGGGCCACCATGTATTGCACGTCCGCCCCGTCCATGGTCACGATCAGCGTGTTCTCGAACAGAACCAGCGATGATGCCGGCCCGCGGAAGTGCCGGCAGGGCAGATCGTTGCGCTGCCACAGCACCTTCTTCGTCGTCGTATCCAGGCAGGCGGTGCCGTAAACGCCGAAGTGGACGTACACGCGCCCCGGCTCGATGGCCGGAGACGGGGCCGCGTAACAGTTCACGGCGTTGCCCAGGGGCTCGGGGTTGTCGGTCCGGAACAACTGCTCGTTATATAGAATCTTGCCCGTTTCCGCGTCCACGCAGATTGCGAAGTAGGCGTGGCCATCCGGCGTCGCCGTCGTCAGCCAGATCTGCCCGCCCATCACCACCGGCGTGGACCAGCCCTTGTACGGAATCTCCGTCTTCCATTTGATGTTCTCGGTTTCGCTCCACTTCAGCGGCAGGCCGATGGGCTTGTTGTCGCCGGGAGCCGATACGTGCCCATCACCCCAAGGCCCGCGAAACTCCGGCCAGTCCGCGCGCGCCGCCCGAGCTGCGCCCAGCAGCAATGCCAGTCCAATCAATCCAGCGGCCACCGGCCGCGCCGTGTACACATGCGTCATCGGGTTCTCCGTTACGGTTCCTGCCGCGCTGGTATTCTCGCGGGCTCTCAAGTTCACCATGCCGCTGATTCTACCCGCAATTCAGTAGGACACACATTCCTGTCTGTCATCCAGACATTCCTGTCTGTCATCCGATCGGTGTAGAATCCGCCGGCCCGATGGATAGAATCTCCGCCTCGATTCGGCCATTAAGGCAATGCGTGTGTCAGAAATCCAGAGCATACAAGATCGGTAAACGCAGAATGAACGGCAACAACACGGGACCATCCAGCGGCCAGATCGTTTGCGACCTCTGCGGCCAGCCGGCCAAGATCGTCGGGCCCTTTATCGAGATGGCCCCGCGGCCACCAAAGACCGAGACGCACTTCGTCTGCGGCAACTGCCTGCAACTGGGCCTGAGCATCGTCCAGGCCCAGCACAAACGCGGCAAGGACAAGGAGAAGCATAAGGAAGTCAGCATCCCCAGCCCCCAGGATCTTGTCGAGCACCTCGACCGCTACGTCATCGGCCAGGAACTGGCCAAGGTGACCATGGCCGTCGCCGTGGTGAATCACTACAAGCGGCTGTCGGCGCTAACTGCGAAGGACGATGGCCCCTTCCGCGACGTGGAACTCTCCAAGAGCAACATCCTCCTCATCGGCCCGACCGGCTGCGGCAAGACGCTGATTGCCGAGACGCTGGCCAAGACGCTGGATGTGCCGTTTGCCGTGGGCGATGCCACCAGCCTGACGCAGGCCGGGTATGTCGGCGAGGACGTCGAGTCGTTGCTGCTGCGGCTGATCATGGTGGCCGACGGCGATGTGCCCGCCGCCCAGCGGGGGATCATCTACATCGACGAGATCGACAAGATCGCCGCCAGCCGGGGCAACGTCTCCATCACCCGCGACGTCGGCGGCGAGGGCGTGCAGCAGGCCCTGCTCAAGATGCTCGAAGGCACCGTCGCCAACGTCCCCCAGGCCGGCGGCCGTAAGCACCCCGAGCAGCAATACATCCAGATCGACACCTCCAACATCCTCTTCATCTGCGGCGGCGCCTTCGTCGGCCTGGATGAGATCATCGGCCGGCGGATCGGCCGGCGCCAGATCGGTTTCGGTGCCGAGTCGGCCGCGGGCAAGGGGGATCAGGGCGACCAGTCCCGCGACGAGTTGCTGGCCCAGGTCACCCCCGAGGACCTGCACGAGTTCGGCATGATCCCCGAGTTCATCGGCCGCTTGCCCGTGGTCACGACGATTAAACATCTCACCGAGGAGCAACTGGTGGACATCCTGCTCAAACCCCGGCACGCACTGGTGCGGCAGTACCAGAAGCTCTTTCACATGGACGGCATCGACCTGCAGTTCACCGACGCCGCCATCCGCGCGATCGCCCGCCTGGCCCACAAGCACGGCTCCGGCGCCCGCGGCCTGCGCAGCGTCGTCGAGGAGATCATGATCCCCATCAACTACCGTATCGCCGACATCAAGACGCTGGGCAAGCTGACCATCGACGAAGACGTCATCGCCGCCGAAGGCACCGCCGACATCGGGAAGCTGATTGCGAAACAGTCAGTAGTCAGTGGTCAGTAGTCAGTGGGAGGGCGGCGAATTGCTGCCCACGAAGGACACGAAGGGCACGAAGTCCCTTGAACCCTTGAACCCTTCAACCGTTGAACTCTTGAACCGGATGGCTCGAATGAAAGCGCAAATCAGTTTCGATCTCTTGATGAAGGATAGCATGTCTTTCATCGAGGGTACGTTTCGCTTGCCGCATCACGATTGGCAGGTCTTCATCTTCGGACCGGATTCGACAGTCTCCATGCCCGAGGTCAATACACGAGCGAGATGGGAAAGCGGGATCACTGGGGTGTTCGTCAAATGGCCTCAGTCTCTGGCGTTGAACAAAGCTGCGGTGTTACAAGTACTCTCTGAGCATCTGCGCGTGTGCGAGTGGGAGGAAGTCAACGGTCCCGACTCGATTCAGCTTCGTTAGTCCTCCCCAAGCGGTTTTCAGGGCTGGTGGTCCTCGGCGTTGGGCTCTACATCGGCTACCGGCTTGTCCACGGCCGCGCGGAGTCCGCCCGGGCGGAATCCCGTTTGTACTTCACGCTGCCCTTTGTCGCCGTGTTGCTGGCCGCGTTCGCGGGCGGCTATCGCGGGCTGCTCCGCCGACGCTCGCTGACCATCGACCCGGACGGCGGCCGATGGGTCCTGAAGACCGGCGTGTTCCCTTTCTTCTGCCGCCGCGAAGGAGGCATCGCGGAGATCGGCGGCATCGTGCTGCGCCGAGATGAGATTGAGCGAAACGACACCAGCTACCCGATATTTGCACTCGAAATTGAATGGCGCCAGCCGGGCCCCGAGCCGTTCCGCGTCCAGGAATTCGACCTCGAGGTCTGGCGCAGCGGCTCGTTTCAACTCCAGCGGCACGGAGAGTCTTGTCTTCCGGCCGCCCGCGCCCGGGCGATGGAGATTGCCCGTCTGACCGGCCTGCTGCTGCACGATGAAATCGCGTACGAAGAAGTCCGGCCGGCGCAGCCCCCGGACACGCAATCCGCGGCATCCGCGGTGGACGCGACCCCCAACGTCGCGGCAGATGACCGAGTGATCCCCTACGAATCCGCGGAGGACGCCCCTGCACCCGACGTGGAAATGGCCGTGCCCGGCGCGTCCGTCCTGAGGCTGCTGCGCATGTGGTTCATGGGCTACGCCGGGACCGCTTTTTTCGTGGCGATGCCGGTCTTTGGGCCCAGATTCGTGAACTCGGACCATCCGCCGATCGACTGGCATTCCGGGATCGGCATCGCGGTGGTGGCGTTCAGTATCGTGACGCTGGTCCTCATCTGCCGGCACGTGCCCATGGCCGCCGGCACGCTGATCTGCGTTGGCAACGGCCGGTTTTGCGGACACCGCCGGTGGCTGCTGGTGAAGTTCAGGAAAAGGGAATATCCGCTGAAGTTCCTCCGCCGCGTCCGCCTGGAGGGCGAGCGGATCGAAGTGGAATTCGGGCCGCCGCCCGAAACCAGCATCTGCCCCACTGCGCGGCCGGTTCCGATCCAAAGGTGACGGCCCTTCGGGTCTGCGGAGTTGAGCGTACTTGGCTCCTGATGAAGCGCGCCGAAGCAACTCCGTCGTATGCCCTCACCCCGGCCCTCTCCCAGTGGGAGAGGGAGAAGAGAGCAGGGGCGGTGTTGCTGCACAGCTTACTTGTTCCAGAACTTGCTGCCGAACTGGGCCTGCTCGCCGAGTTGTTCGGCGATGCGGATGAGCTGGTTGTATTTGGCGTTGCGGTCGGAGCGGCAGGGGGCGCCGGTCTTGATCTGGCCGCAGTTGGTGGCGACGGCGATGTCGGAGATCGTCGAGTCCTCGGTCTCGCCCGAACGGTGGCTGAGCACGGCGCTGTAGCCGTTGCGGATGGCCATGTTTACCGTCTGGAAAGTCTCGGACAGCGTGCCGATCTGGTTGACCTTCACCAGGATCGCGTTGGCGGTCTTGGTGGCGATGCCCTTGGCGAGGAACTTGACGTTGGTGACGAACAGGTCGTCGCCGACAAGCTGCACCTTCTCGCCGACCATATCCGTCAGCTTCTTCCAGCCGGCCCAGTCGTTCTCGGCCATGCCGTCTTCCAGCGAGCGGATCGGATATTTCTCGATCCACTTGGCCCAGTAGTCGGCCATGGCTTCGGGGGCAATCACCTTGTCCGGGTTGCTCTTGAAGAAGCGGTAGCCCTTCCTGGCCTTGTCCCACATCTCGCTGGCGGCCGGGTCGAGGGCGACGAAGATCTGCTTGCCGAACTTGTAGCCGGCCTTTTCGGTGGCTTCGCCGATGACCTTCAGCGCGTCTTCGTTGTCCTTGAGATTCGGCGCGAAGCCGCCTTCATCGCCGACGGCAGTGCTCATCTTGTTGTCGTGGAGGACTTTCTTGAGCGAGTGGTAGATCTCTACGCAGGCACGGAAGCCATCCTCGAACTTGTCAAAGCCCCAGGGCTGGACCATGAATTCCTGGAAGTCGACGTTGTTGTCGGCGTGCTTGCCGCCGTTGAGGATGTTCATCATCGGGACGGGCAGCGTCTTGGCGCCGGTGCCGCCGAGATAGCGGTAGAGGGGCAGGTTCGACGCCTCGGCCGCGGCCTTGGCGACGGCCATCGACACGCCGAGGATGGCGTTGGCGCCGAGCTTGGACTTGGTGGGCGTGCCGTCGAGGTCGATCATGAGCTGGTCGATGGCTTCCTGGTCGCGCGGATCCAGGCCGATCAGTTCCGGGGCGATCTTGGCGTTGACGTTCTCGACGGCCTTGTAGACCGATTTGCCGCCGTAGAGCTTCTTGTCGCCGTCGCGAAGCTCGCAGGCTTCGTTCTCGCCGGTGGAAGCGCCCGAGGGCACCGCCGCCCGGCCGACCACGCCGTTGTCGAGAATGACGTCGACCTCGACGGTGGGATTGCCGCGCGAGTCGAGAACCTGCCGGCCCTGGATGAGTTCGATGGAGAGGCTCATAGTGTGATCCTTTGCGTGTTGTTGTGTGGAGCGCCGGATTCGTGGCGGCCAAAGCCGCCGCGCCGCGCTGACCCACGTTGTGCCTGCCGTTTCCCTGAGGCTACCGTGCCTCAAAGGAGTGGTAAGTCTAGGGAAACCGGCGTCGGTGTAAAGGGGCAGTGGGGCCGACGCCCTCGTCGGCCAGGGCGTTCGCGTGTACAATGAAGCGGCTTGCCTCCAACAATCGCTGCCATGATCTCCGCCCGCCGCGTCATGGTGATCGCCGTCTTGGCGTTTGCCACGTTCCACTCCACATGGGCCCTGACTCACGGTTGGCCGTGCATGACGCTCTGTCTTGGCTGCCTGGCCATACTGACGCGCGTCTCCAGCAAGAGGGTCGCAGTGTATGGAGGACTGGCGCTGGGTCTCGCCTTCTACGGTCCTCAGCTCGGCTTCTTTTGGAACATCTTCGGCGCGGCCGCAATCCTCCTCTGGCTGGTGCTGGCCTTCTGGATCGCCGTTTTCCTGCTGCTGGGCAATCTCGCCTGGCGGGCGACACCGCCTGCTGTCGCGATACTCCTGATGCCGTTCCTGTGGACGGCCACCGAGTATTTCCGCGGCGAACTCTACTATCTGAAGTTCACCTGGCTGTCGGCCGGGTATTCGGGATGTCCGCAGCCATGGCTCGCAACCCTCGGTGTGTACGGCGTGGGGTTTGTGATGATGGCCATCGCGTCGTGCCTCGTCGGACCGGTGGTCCGACTGCGCTATGTGGGCGTCGGCGCGTGTGCTGTCATCGGGTGCGTTCTCTGGCTCGTGCCGACCGGGCCCGCCAAGCCAGCGGACGCGGCGCCAACTCTCCGCGCGGCCGGCGTTCAGTTGGAGTTTCCCAACGAGAGCGGCGTCGCCGCAGCCCTGGAGCGGTTGATCGCCAAAGAGCCGGGTGCGCAACTGCTGGTGATGAGCGAATACACGTTCCGAGACCCGCCTCCGCAACTGGTGCGGGATATCTGCCGGAGGCACGGCAAGTATCTCATCGCCGGCGGCAAGCGCCGCCTGCCCGACGGCCGGTACTACAACACCGCCTTCGTCGTTGGTCCCGATGGCAACATTGTGTTCGAGCAGGCCAAGTCGGTGCCGGTCCAGTTCTTCGACGATGGCCTGCCCGCCGCCGGGCGACGGGTGTGGCAGTCCCCCTGGGGCCCGATCGGCATCTGTATCTGCTACGACCTGAGCTACCGGCGGGTCGTGGACGACCTGGTGGCCCAGGGCGCCCGGATGCTGGTCGTTCCCACCATGGACGCGGAATACTGGGGCGAGTACGAACACCGCAACCTGCACGCCCGGATCGCGCCGACGCGCGCGGCCGAATACGGCATCCCCGTGGTCCGCGTGTGCAGTTCGGGAGTCTCGCAGATCGTCGACGACCGCGGCCGCGTGATTGCCTCCGGGGGCTATCCCGGCCAGGGCGAGACGCTGGCCGGGGACATCTGGATGAAGGGCGCAGGGCGAATACCGCTCGACCGCCACCTCGCGTGGGTTTGTCTCGCAGTCGCCCTGGGAATGCTTGTCTACACTCGTGTCAAGCGGAGGCGACTGGCGCAGTAGAACAGGGAAAGTTGTTATTCATCGTCGTCGTCCCACTCCTCGTCGTCATCGTCATCATCGTCGTCGTAATCGAAGCCTTCCTCCTCGTCGTCCTCGTCTTCCTCATCCTCGTCTTCGTCCTCTTCTTCGTCTTCGTCCTCCTCCTCAAACTCGTCATCCTCTTCGTCGAGTTCGTCCTCCAGCTCGTCGTCCTCCTCGTCCTCCAACTCCTCCTCTTCCTCCTCCTCGACCTCTTCTTCCTCCTTCTCCTCCTCTTCGGATTCTGCTTCCTCCGTGTCCTCGTCGTCCTCGTCTTCCTTCTTCTCTTCCCCCTCGTCGTCATCGCGGGCTTTCTTCTTGGCGTTCTTCGTGCGCAGATCCTCCATCAGTGCCGCCAGCCAGGCGGGCGTCTCTTCTTCCACAGGCAGCCCCGGGACAACGATAACATGGCCGATCGTCGAGAGTTTGGTGGTCATGGACAGGCTTCCCATCTTTTGTCTCGCCGCCACTGGTCCGGCGGCACGATTCCCTTCTTCCTCACGCGGCCCCGCAACAATCGCCGCTGATTTCCAGCGCCGGCAGCCCGTAGGTGGGGGCATTGAACCGATTTTGCCCCCCACGGTCAAGGGGTATTTCTCACGGGTCGATTCTCGCCCGTTTCAGCAGCAGGGCATTGCCGATAACCGTCACGTCGGACAGTGCCATGGCGCCTGCCGCGATCAGCGGATTCAGCATCCCGACCGCCGCCAGCGGTATCGCCAGAACGTTGTACGCAAAAGCCAGAAAGAGGTTCTGGCGAATCTTTCGCATGGTTGCCTGCGACAGGCCGATGGCCGTCACGATGCCCATCAGCGACGATGACACCAGCACGATCCCGCCGGTTTCCTTGGCAATATCGCTGCCGCCGCCCATGGCAATTCCCAGATCGGCGGCCGCCAGGGCCGGGGCATCGTTCACCCCGTCCCCCACCATGGCTACATGCCGCCCGACCCGCAGTTCCGTGATGACGGCGGCCTTTCCTTCCGGGCGGACCTCAGCCCGCACATCGTCGATGCCCACTTCCCTGGCGATTTGTTCCGCGATCGCCCGGCGGTCGCCGGGAGCAGCACTGTCCGCAAACCCATGGCGTGCAAGGCCGCGATCGCCCGGGCCGAATCGGCCTTCAGACGGTCCGCGAGTTCAATGTGGCCGATGCAGACGCCATCCGCAGCGACATGCACACGCGTGGCAGCGCCGGCCGGCTCCTCCATCGCGATGCCCTGCTGCCGCAGCAGTTCGGCGTTTCCTGCCAGAACTTGCCGGCCATCGACCGTCGCCACCACGCCCATGCCGCTGACGCTGGTGAAGGCGCCGACGTCGGGCAAGGCGATGCCGCGTCGCTCGGCCTCTTTCACGATCGCCTTGCCGAGCGGGTGCTCGCTGAACTGCTCGGCGCCGGCGGCCAGGCGGAGCAGTTCCGATTCCTCGATGCCGCCCGACGGCGTGGTTCCGACGACCGCCGGGCGGCCTTCCGTCACCGTGCCGGTCTTGTCCAGGACCACGGTGTCGATCGTCTCCGCCTGCTGCAGGGCGTCGATGTCGCGGATGAGAATTCCGCGTTGCGCCCCGCGCCCCAGGCCGACCATCAGCGCCGCCGGCACCGCCAGACCCAGGGCGCACGGGCAGGCGATGATGAGCACGCTGCACACCGCACGCGCGAGCATTCCCCAGGTGCGGTCGGCCGGCCAGCCGTGGCGTGTCCCCCACGCGTACCACGCCAGCGCCGTCATCAGCGCAATGCCCAGCACCGCCGGCACAAACACGGACGCCACGCGGTCGGCCAGTTTCTGCACCGGGGGCTTGGCCGACTGGGCGGTCTCCACGAGTCCGATGATCTGCGCCAGCGCGGTCTCCGATCCCACGCGCGTCGCCTTGACCACGAGCCGGCCGGACTGATTCGCCGTGCCGGCGGTGACGGCATCGCCCGCGCGCTTGGCCGCGGGCATCGACTCACCGGTCAGCATCGACTCATCGACATCCGACTCGCCTTCCATCACCTCGCCATCGACGGCGACGCGGTCGCCGGGCCGGACCAGCACGCGCTCGCCGCGGGCGATGTCGCCCACCTGCTTCTCGACGAACTGCCCGTCGGCCTGCCTGACCAGGGCCGTCGCCGGCGCCAGATCCATCAGCCCGCGGATGGCCGTGCCTGCCTTGTCCCGCGCCCGGGCCTCAAGCCAGTGTCCCACGCTGATCAGCGCCAGCAGGCCCGTGCTTTCCATGAAGTACAACTCGGGCAGATTCGGCCACCAACCCAGTTTCCACCCCACAAGCGCCACGAGGCTATAGCCGTAGGCGACGGTGGAGCCCATGGCAATAAGCGTGTCCATGTTGGTGGTGCGGGCGCGCAGGCCGGCCCAGGCCCCACGGTAGAACGCGCCGCCGACGAAGATGATCGCCAGCGTCCCCGCCAGCAGCGACCAGAGCAGCATCCACCCGGGCGCGTGATGCGCTGAGCCGAGATGCAGCAGCCAATGGGTCGCCTCCACCGGCAGCCATAGTGCGACGGCGATGGCAGCGCGGACGAGCCAGCCGGTGGCGACCTCCCGCTGCCGCTCGAGCCGCTCATGTTCCGCCTTCGCCGCATTGGCCCCGACCTCTTCGGGTCTGGACGGATATCCCGCGCGCGTCGCTGCTTCGGCCATCGCGGCGGGGTCGGTCCGGTTCGCCTCGTACTCCACGACCGCCCGGCCGCGGGCGAGATTCACGCGGCAGTTCTTGACGCCGTCGACGCCGAGGAGCGCCTTCTCGACATGGGCCACGCAACTGGCGCAGTCCATCCCCTCGACGCTCAGTGCCGCCTCAACGGTGTCTCCTGCGAGTTCGTCCATGCCGGCATTCTATACCGTATTACCTGGCGATGATCGGCGGCGATGCCTTTGGCGTGACCGGTGACGTGCAGATCCATCTACACGCTTTTTCTGGGCAACATGCTCCGCGACCATGCCTCCGACGGCCGGTATTTCAATCACCTGGACATGCTGCGCACCATCGAGGAGAACTTCCAGCTTGGCCGGCTGGGCGGGTCGGCCAAGGATGACGCGCCGTGGGCGATGGCGATCACGGGGATCTGGCGGTAAGCTGATTAGCGGCGACGCCGGGGGTGTCGCGGAATCTTAGGGGGTGTGTGGCGTAAGTCACTGGTTTGATTGCGGTTGTGGATTTTCGGGGTGCTGGCGAGGGTCGGGAAGAAGCCGTCCCGATCCCCGTCCAAACCCCGTCCCGATCGGATCCCGTTCGGTCCCGTAAAGTGAGAAAGGCAAGATGGGATCGGGGAATGACGAAACTCGAAACTCGAATGACGAAGGAAGCAGCAATGACGAATGAGGGGGCGTATGCGGTTGTCAAAGAACCGGCCGGTGCGGGCCGGGAGGGCTGTCCCTCCGTATATACCGTCGCGCTGCACGTTTTTTGTCGCGGGCGCGCAGCGCTGCGCAGCGCGAAAGTGGCTTTGGTGCTATAGCGGTGCGCCAGAATAAGATTGAAAATCTTCCGCGCGCGCAACAGTCGAGCGCAACAGGGAAAATGGAAGTTGTGCCGGCATCGGGAGTTGTACGCGAAATCGGGCTTAAAATACAATGCTAATATTTTGTCAAGCATGCCGGGGTGCAGGGTTCGAGGGGCATGGTTCAGGAAATGCGGCGGCAGACAAATGGCCCGTGCTGGCAATGTGTCACTCGGATTTGCACCACTCCCCGAAGATCTTGAGGGCCGGTAACCGCGGCCGTGGTATATTGTCGCTATGTTCCGACGGCGGAGATGGGTGGTCGGTGCGGTGCTGATCCTGGCGGGATGGTTTCTCGCCCGGGGGATGTCGGTGGGGCTGAGTTCGCCGTCGCCGGAGAAGTTGCCCAAGCCGGAATTCTGGGAGTGGCGACAACGCGACGGGCGGGCGACGTTTCGGTTGGCTCAAGCCCGGCTCAGACCTCCGTGGCCAGCACAGGTTTCCTTCGAGTGCCTTTTCAAGATAGTGGATGGCAGCGACGCAGCCACAACATTCAAACGGCTTGGCGTCGTTCCGGCTGAAAACGGTGCCCCCGTGATGCTCACGAGGACACAGGCGGACCAACTCGGCAGGGCTCTGTCGTTGTGGCCATATAACACGACCATCGTTACTCGGCCGCGTGTCACGGTCTTTGAATGGCAGGAGGCGTGCATCGTTCTTCCGGGCGACTCAAGGTTTGTTGTCGGCTGGTCGCGAAATCCAGGCAGGCCGCTCGGATTCGCCGAAACCGTCGACACGGCGGCCTACGGACTTCAGCTCAGCGTCATACCGGCGGTGACGGCCGACCAGTCGTCCGTGTTCCTGCAACTCCGGGCGCAGGTGCTGGGCGTGGCGACGATCCCGTTTCCCGACGCGCCGCCCGGTGCTGATCTGAATGTCGGACGTGCAAAGGCGACCCCCATCGGCCGCATCGACAGGAACTTCATGTGCAAGGATGGAATGACCGCGGTGTTCCTGCTCCCCGGGAATTCACGGTACGAGAAGGCGATACTCACGGTCAAGCCGATAATCATCACACACGACCCCTGGATGAAGTATCGCCAAGAAAAGTGGCCGCAACTGAACTCTCGTCCCGCAAAGAGGTAGCCGTGCATCGCGGTCCCGGACGAATCCTCGCGCTGGTCTGCCTGCTCGTGTGCGTGGGCACGGGCGGGCTCTGGATTCGCGGGCGCAGCACCTGCGATCTGGCGTGGTTGTCGCTTGGGAGTTGGAAGGGCGGGCACTTGTCGCGGTGGCAGTTCGGGCTTTTCTCCGGGCACGGGCTTCTGGTGTTGCGCGTGGAAACGCTGGCGGCCGAGCCGGATGATGCATGGACGCTGGCACGATGGAAAGCGCTCCACCCCGACGAGCGCCGGCTGCGGTACATGGCAATTCCGGCCGACGCCGCGGCAACCGAACTCCTGGACGAGCGCACGGCGAACAGGCTGGGTTTCGGCCTCGACTCGTATGTCCTCGCAAGCCCGCCGGAGCAGCCGTTCCATCGCCGCGCGTATTCGGGAATTGTGCCCGCCTGGTTTGTGTTGTTGCTCGCGGCCATTCCGGCCCTGCGCGCCGGCCGCCGCTGGTTGCGCTGTCGAAGGCGAATCCGGCGCGGCCATTGCGCTGTTTGCGGCTACGACCTGCGGGCTTCGACCGACCGTTGTCCGGAATGTGGAACGGCGATCCCGCGCTAGCGCAGGACAGTCGCATGCAGTGCCGCCGGTGTCCTCACCGGCGGAATCCGAGGCCTGACGGTTTGAACTGCCGTACCAACAACTGTCAGGCTTGCCGTTCGGGGTGCTTGTTCGTAGTGCCGCATTTAGGCGGTCTGAAGAGCCGCCTGAAGGCGGTACTACGAACGTGACCGCGAAGCACGGCTTGCAGTAGACAAGCCGTGGCACCCACCGAATCGCGGCAGTATTCCTGTTCCAATTCTAATTCGGCCGGACGTCCCGCACCGCAGGCGGGGCGGGCGCCACTTCATCCCGCATCCCGAAGAAGAACAGAGACATCATCGGCAGAATCGTGTCGCGGTTGACGGTGGCCGAGGCCGTGGCTTTGGCGCCGTCGGCCTCGCACTTGACCGATTCCAGAAACTGGCGCGACTGGCCCACGCCGGGGATCACGATCGCCTTCACGCCCATCTTCTGGATTTCGCCCAGCGCCATCTGCACGCCGTCGTTGACCATCTTCACCGCGACCGCGACCTGGGCCGGGTCGGTACCGTTGCCATCGACGCCGAGGATCAGCTTGGCGCCGTCGGGTTTGGCCGAGGCGCTGAGCTGATCAAACGGCGAGAGAACCGGGGCCTGGCGATACGAGTCCGTCATCTTGAGCATTCCCCAGAATTGCAGCGACATGTCGGCCTTGTCCAACAGCGGCTTCATTTCCTTCTCGGCCAGCAACGGGCCCTTGCCGGCGACGATGGCCTTGATCACGGCCTCGGTCGGCAGCAATTCCAGCTTAGGGCCGGCCGTGAAGAGGATTCTCCGCGAGTCAACGAATGCCAATGCCACGCTCTTTTCCGGGCTGAGCACATCCACGTCGCCGATCCTGCCCCACTGGATTTGCGGCGGGAGGATCTCCCGAAGCCATGCCTTGACGGCGGCCGAATCCCATTCGCCGCGGACGATCACGCAGACCCACCCGGCCTGGTTGCCGATATCGCCGGACACGCCGAGCGTGATGCAGTCGAGGCGGACGTCCCCGGCTTTGTCGGCGATGTCCAGAACCTCTTTGGTCAGCTTCTGGGCGGCCGTTGCCGGGTCGATGCCGGGCATCGGGCCGATTTTCCCGATCAACTCCTCGACGGACATCGGGGTGCCGGCGAAGGAGTTCTGCGCCACCGCGCGGCAGTCGGCCGGGAGCACGTCCACATCGGCCCGGCGGTCGGCCAGGTCGCTGGTCGCGGCCAGCGGCTGGCCCTGGATGCCGGCGATGGCCCGCCGGGCGTATTCCGCGACGAACGGCTCCTTCGATGCGAGCAGCGGTTGCAAGACCGGCAGCGCGTCGGCCTTCTTCAGTTCACCCAGGGCGCGGATGGCCATCAGCCGGCGCACGTTGCCGCGCTGCGGCGCCCGTTCCAGTTCCTTCTTTAGAGTCCGGGCGGTCGCGGCGACCTCGGGGTCCTGCATCTGCGCCCCCTGTTCGAGCACCGGCAGCGCCCGGTCGCCCGCGGCCCGCAGTTTTCCGGCCGCCGCCGCCCGCACTTTCGCATCGGGCGAGCCGAGATCCACCAGCAGCGGCGTGAGGTCTTTGGCATCGCGGGCCGTCACCACGGCCGACATGCTCTCGACGCTCACGGTCACGTTCTGCATCTGCCAATAGGCGGGCGTGCTGGCGTAGTCCAGGAGATGGTTGCCTCCCTGGCCGAGCAGGACGAACACCAGCAGGAACCACGAGGCGGACATGGCGGCCATGGTGTGGACCTTTCGTAAGAATGGCTATGGTTATCCCCTGACGGACGACCGGAGGCAATTGGAAAATGCGGCGAATTTGGGAATCGCCCTCGGAGCGGCGGTCTCGACGCCGCTCTATTTGGAGTGCGGCGGTCTTGACGCCGCTTTTCCATCGGCGGGGCAGACTGGGTGATGGCGACAGGGAAAGCGCGGCGGCGAACCAGCCTTGTTCCTCGCCGTTTCGCTCCGATTCGCGCGACCAACACCGGCCCGACGCACATCGAAAAGCGGCGTCAAGCCACCGCACTCCAAAGGGCGAGTACGCCCGGCGGAACAATGTGATGCCACCCCGAACCTGCAACACCCGAAATCGGCAACCTATCCCGGGCCGGTTGCCAACATTCGGTGCGACAGAATGTAACATCCGACGAAACACAATGAGGCCAACACTTATCAT
>JBIOJL010000103.1:0-15319 GCA_044450885.1 Tepidisphaerales bacterium | reverse complement strand
CGGGCGGATGGTCATCTGGGTCTACCAGCAGCCGCCCCGCGTCTGCAATCTCCAGTGGATCGCGTCCGATTCGCCCGTGCCCTATGGTCCGCTGGCGAAATACCGCAGCGTCCGCATCGCCTTGCCGTACCTCATTCTCCTGCTCCCGTTCAGCCCCGGTCCGGACGATTTGCCCGCTCTCCAGCCCCGCTGCGAGTGCTTCTTCAGGAACACCCCGCTGGAGAGCATCGACGACGAGCTGTGCTTCGCAGCGCTTCTGAACTGCTCGAAATTTCGCGCCGAGGCCGGCCATCCGCTGTCGTGGCTCTGCACCCAGCATGTGAAGTTCGAGCCGCTGGCGGCCATCAAACCGCTCCAGCGCCGCATGCGCGCCAGCCTCACCGAAATCCTCCGCTGCCTCTTCGAGACCAGCTTCAACTACTCTTCCGAACAACACGAAGGCTCGAGTGGTACACGGAAACCCTCCGTACCTGCAAAGACCCCCGCATCTCTACCGTCGAGAAATGGGAAGAGGCCACGAAGCAGGATCCACTGTTTGTGTTGTCGGTCCCCTGGCTCAAGACCGGCCGGTCGCTCAAGACCATTGTCGGCCGCATCTTCGACATCTGCCACGAATCGTCGGCAGACGTGTCGTCGCTGGCGGACCTGTCTCGCCTCGTCTTCAACAACGAGGATGAATTGGCCTGTTTCTGAAAGGAACTCCCATGGACCCATCTTCCAACAAACTTCTCACCCCCATCTACCACAACCACGGCGAGACCGGTTTCCCGCAGGATCCCGCGTTCTACATGCTCGGCTCCAACGGCCTGTTCTACTGCCGGAACACCGAGTTCTTCAGCAGTTGCGTGCCGGCGCGCGGCTGGCCGCTCGAACTCTCAGCGCAGCGGACATTCATGAAGCTCCGCTATCCGAAGATGGACCGCCGCCAGTTCGAGCTGGTCATCGGCTTCTTCTCCCGCGTGTTCGACCAGCATCGCTCCGAGGCCGCGATCATTCCCGTCTGGGATCGCCGGCAGCAGCGCATCCGGCTCGTCGTCCCGCCGCAGGAAGCGACGGTGACGCGCGGTTACAGCGGCAAGTGCTATCCCAACGACGTCCACTACGAGATCCCCGGCCTGCCGCCGCACCAGTTCCCGCTGGGTGACATCCACTCCCACGGCGATGGCGCGGCTTATGCCAGTTGGATGGATAAGAGTGACGAAACGTTCCGTGCAGGGCTACATATTGTCGTAGGCCGGATCGACCGCGATCCGCCGGATGTACACATTGAGGCAGTCGTCGATGGCCACCGGTTCGCGGTCGCGCCGGAGTCGGTCATCGAGGGGTATCAGCGCCGCCGCCTGGGCGTGCCGAAGGAGTGGATGGACCAGGTCACGGTGAAGGTCGAGACGTACTCGTCGTATTCAACACAGCCCACGACTTACGTTCAGGGCCAGTCCAGCAGCTATTCCATCCCGGTTCACAAGGAGGCGCGCAATGACCGTTCGTACTGATCGCAATCGTCCGCTTACGGCAAAGCTGGCCGACCACACGTCCGTCAAGCTGATCGGCCTGGGCGGCATCGGCGGCATCGTCGCGCCTTATTGCGGGGTATTCATGGCCGCCCTCGGGAGTCCGTCGAGGCTGGTTCTGATCGACGGCGACGCCTTCGAGCTGCGCAACGGCGAGCGTATGCTGTTCTCCAAGGCCGGCAACAAGGCGGCCGTCACCCGCGACGACCTGCTCCCGCGTTTCGCCAGGTCGAAGCTGTCGCTGGTGGCGATTCCGGAGTTCATCACCGCCGAGAACATCGGCCGGCTGGTCCAGGAGCACGACATCGCCCTCCTGGCGGTCGATAACCACGCCACGCGGAAGCTCGTCAGCAGCTACTGCGCCGGCGGGCGGCTGAAGAACATCGTGCTCATCTCCGGCGGCAACGACGGCATCGAAGAGTTGCCCGACGGACATCGCCGGAGGGGAACATATGGCAATGCGCAGATATATGTGCGACAAGACGACCACGACGTGTCGCCGCCGCTGACGCGCTATCACCCGGAGATCGAAAACCCGGCCGACAAGCTCCCCACGGACGAGAGCTGCGCCGAGCTGGTGGCCCACGTGCCGCAGATTCTCTTCACGAACCTGGCCGTGGCCTCGGCGATGCTCAACGCCCTGTGGCTGCACCTGGCGGGCGCGCTGGGCTACAGCGAGATCGCCTTCGACATCGCCGACGGCGCGATGCGGGTGGTGCTGCCGATGGGGACGGCGGCGCCTACGCGGCCCGGGTGTTACGCCGCGCGGACGAGCCCGGTCGATCCGGCGTCTGCGCAATAGGCAGTGCCGGAAATGGACGCGTGATGCGGTATCCGCCCGAATCAAAGGTGATCAACTCGGGCGGGTCGATGCCGTGTTCCTGGGCGGCCAGCCTGATGGCCTTGTTGATCGCATAGACATAGGCAGTCACGGTCGTTTCCTCAATCTTGTAACCGTGTTTGCCGCGGCCCAACTCCGCGGCAATGTCGGCGGCGCTCAGGCGGCCCTTGTCCTCGACGCAAATGGCCGGATCTTTGAGTTGCTCACGGAGCGCGTCGCTGAGGACGATGAGCAATCGCAGGTATCGTTTGTGGAGTTTGAAACGGATCTCGCCCTGCGCAGTCTGCAGGTAGACAGTGCGCCGGCCTCCGCCGACCAGAGTCGGCAGATGGAATATCGGATCAGCTGTGAGACGGTTGTCGCCTTGGTTTGTCGAGCCATCGTTGCCATTGTTAAGGTCGTCCTTGGCCATACAAGCCTCCTCGTCTTTGCGGCGCGTCTGAAGCGCGCAAGAACATAAAGCCCTCGTGTGTCCTGGGGAATACACGATCCTCAGGACCGCGCGACTATCATTTCGTCAAGCGATTCGTAAAGCAGGAGAGCACTTGCCAAGCGAACGGTGGAGTGACAGACTGGTTATTCGGCCAAACCGAAATGAGACAGCCGTCGAGATGAACGTCGCCACTGCCACCATCGCTCTTTCTCCGCCGGGCCGTTGCGGCCCTGAGGACTCCCATCCGCCAGCAAACCGCAGGGAGCCCATTCTGAATGAAGATCATACAAAGAAATGATCAAGTGTCAAGGGGATGTCGATATGAATAAACCTGAAGTTGACGCATGTACAATATAGTGGACTTAATACCGATAATATTGGACTTCTGGTGGGGTTTGTGTCGAACACGTTGTACACAAATAGAATCCACTATTTTTTTCTTCGCGAATCTTCTCTCTATTGACGATGATGTTTCCCTATGAAGATCGAATGCCGGTTGAGGAAACTGCTGCGGGACCATCAACTGGACCGTCGCGGCGTTCTCAACGAGATTGCAGAATATGCCGAAACCCACCGCCATACGGTTTCCAACCTCTATACGGGCAGTGCCGTCTCCATCAACCTCAAAGTCCTCGGCAGAATTTCAGAATGGCTCGTCGATAAGGGCGTTCCAGTTGAAATTCTCCCGGGCGCGCTGGTCGGTCCCGGCGCCATGTGGGACCGGATCGGGCTGGCCCGCCGCGCCCTGGTGTACATGGGCGAGTACGTGCCCGGCGGACCGCGAAAGCTGGCCCGGAGCATGATTTCCCGCCACGACGCCGAGGTGGCGTCGAACATCGTCAAGGCGATGGCCAGCCGGGGCCATCTCCGCGAAGTGGAGATGTCCTACGTCCCGTTTCAGTACGTCTCGGAGACTTCGCAGGTCATCCGCGACGAGGACAAGGACCTGGCCAAATCGACGTTCGAACGTATGCGCTCGCGGGAACTGGCTCAGACTGCCGTGTTTCTCATCGGTTCCCAGAAGGCCAACCTCATCACCGAGCAACTCGTTGCCTCCTGTTTTGGCGCCAAGCCTTTCACGCCACCAACACGCGACTTCAAACTGCCGTTCTTTGTTCTCTACCGCAAGGACGACATGGCCACGTCCAGTTGTTTTGGCGGGCGGTCGCTGCCCAAAGCCATCGCCCTTCCCGCCTTGCCCGGAGTTTACTACCAGAAGACCCCCGGCAACTGGGAGGGGATCGCCTACGATGATGAAACACAGCAGGACGCCGCCATTGTGGTCGTCACCAACGAGCCCAACCGGAATGCCCTCGAAGTCGCCCTCATCGGTTTCTCCAGCATCAGCACCGCCAACGTGGGTGACTATTTTCTCAAGAACGCCGACGACTTCTGGCCGCCGACCGCGCAACGCGAAGACCGTCAAATCGGCGTCTACATCTGCAAGTTCCACCGCGATCCGAAGCAGCCGGACTCGAACAGGCCCGCGTGTGAAGTGACACCCATACCCGCCGACGTATTGCAGAGCGTGGATGAGTGAGCGCAACGTCCCGGCGAATCAAGCGTCAGTGTCTTGCTGCCACGGACCGCTCGCAATCGACTTGTTGTCTCCGACGCTTGACACGCCGACTCTTGACACCCGCCCGCCCCCGCCGTATCTCTATCACATGGAACACCCCAAGATTACAGCGCAGGCCATCACCTTCGACGACGTTCTTCTCATCCCGTCCTACAGTGATTTCATTCCCGCGCAGGCCGATACGCGCACGCATCTCACCCGGGCCATCGAGATCAACATCCCGCTTCTCTCGGCGCCCATGGATACCGTCACCGAGTCGGCGCTGGCCATCGCCCTGGCCCAGGAGGGCGGCATCGGGATCATTCACAAGAACCTCCCGGCCGACCGCCAGGCCCGCGAGGTGGAGAAGGTCAAGCGCAGCGAAAACGGTGTCATCGTCGATCCGATCACCCTGCCCCCCAGCGCCACCGTCGGCGCCGCCCGCAGCATCATGCGGGAGTACAACGTCAGCGGCATTCCCATCGTCGAGGGCGAAGATGGCTCCTCCAACGAACCCCGCCGCCGCGGCAGCCACGGGTCCGGCCGGGGTGGCCGGCTCGTCGGCATCATGACCCGGCGCGACCTGAAGTTCCAGGAAAACGACGAGCGCCCCATCGGCGAGGTCATGACCCGCGAAAACCTCATCACCGCGCCCGACAGCACCACGCTCGACGAGGCCGAGCGCATCCTCTACAAGTCCAAGGTTGAGAAGCTCCTGCTGGTCGATAAACAGAGCCATCTCTGCGGCCTGATCACCATGCGGGATATCGACAAACTTCACCAGTTTCCCCATGCGTGCAAGGACAACCGCGGGCGGCTCCGCGTCGGGGCGGCCACCGGCGTGCTCGATTTCGCCCGCGTCGAGGCCCTCATCAAGGCCGGCGTCGACGTCGTCGTTGTCGACACCGCCCACGGCCATTCCAAGAACGTGGTCGACACTGTTCGCGAGATCAAGAAGAACTGGGACATCCAGGTCATCGCCGGCAACGTCGCCACGGCCGCCGGCACGCAGGATCTGATCAAGGCCGGCGTCGATGCGGTGAAGATCGGCATCGGGCCCGGCTCGATCTGCACCCCGCGCCTCGTCTCCGGCGTGGGCATCCCGCAGATCACGGCCGGGATGGACTGTGCCGCGGCGGCCGCCTCGTTCGGCATCCCGATCATCGCCGACGGCGGCATCCGCCATTCCGGGGACATCACCAAGGCCATCGCCGCCGGGGCCAACGCCGTGATGCTCGGCTCGCTCTTCGCCGGCCTCGATGAATCCCCCGGCGAACTCGTCATCTACATGGGCCGCCGCTACAAGACGTATCGCGGCATGGGCTCGATGGGCGCGATGGTGCAGGGATCGAAGGACCGCTACGGCCAGGCCGGCGTGAAGGAGAGTTCCAAACTGGTGCCCGAAGGCGTCGAAGGCCGGGTGTCGTATCGCGGCCCGCTGGGCGATTTCGTCTACCAGCTTGTCGGCGGGCTGCGTGCCGGCATGGGCTATTGTGGCACGAAGGATATCGAGGAACTTCGCAAGAACGGCAAGTTCGTGCGCATCACCGGCGCCAGCATGGCCGAGAGCCATCCGCACAACATCCAGATCACCAAGGAAGCGCCGAACTATTCGGTGGAGTTTGCGACGGAGAAGCCGTAAGGCGGGCTGCGATTTGTCCTGCTACGTCTATTGAGTATAGCCGACGCGAAGGGGTGCGCGTGCGGTCTTGGCCCCGGAGGGGCCGCTGGCTTATAGCCACGGGTGGAGCGTACGGCCGCCCCGCGGCCGGACGCGGAACCCGTGGGAATCGGATGCTCTTTATTCCCTTCTCGCCCCGGCGGGGCGAAGGAGATTCTCGCCTTCAAAGAAGTACATCGCTGGGCAGGCCGAGCATCACAAGAAGGATGACTTGAAGTCGGAGTCGTTGCGGCTGCTTCATGCAGAGGGCGTCGACTGCGACGAGCAGTATGTGTTTGATTGGCCCGTCGCAGTGGCGGCATTTCCTCCGTCCCTGCCGGGACGGGAATGCCCGGGGAATCCGTTTCCCACGGGTTGCGCTCCGCCCGCCTTGCGGCGGGCTGCGCTTCACCCGTGGCCACACACCTCCGGCCCCTCTGGGGCCGAACCTGCGCCCTCAATAATTGTCCCGCGCCCGGTTGCGGATTGTGATGTTAAGGTTGAAAATCGTCCCGTATCCCTATGTCCCGACCGAACCTCGTCGTTCCGCCCGTCATCTTCGCCACGCTGGCGTCGCAGTATCGCCGCCGTTGGCGGGCGGAACTGTTTGTGGTGGACGCAGAGGGGCGAACGATTGCGGCCGCTCGGCCGAGGCGTGCTGAGCCATCCCACGTTCAGGCTCGCAAACTTGTCGTCGACGAAGCCCTGCGCTGGGGCGAGCCGATCGTCATGCCCGGGCCGGGCGAGACGCTCCTCTGGGCCGTGCCGCTCATGCACAATGCCGAGCTGCGCGGCGGGCTGGTGGCGTCGATTCCTGAGCGGCGACTGTTTCGCGCCGGCAGCAACGAGCCCGTCGTCGATGTCCGCGCCGCCTGTGCCGATCTGCTGCGACTGGCCGAGGAGCACAATCTGACCAACGCGGCCCTGCTCGAGTCGCGCCGCCGGGACAATCAGCGGGAACGCATCCGGGCCGAATCCATCCACGCCTACAAAGCCAGCCCACACTACGACGTGCGCAACATGTACCTGCTGGAGGAACCCGCCTTGATCGCGGCCATCCGTCGCGGCGATCGTGGCGAGGCCCGCTCCATTCTCAACCGGCTGCTGGTCGGCATGATGCACCGGGCCGGCAACCGGCTGGACCTGTCCAAGAGCTTCTTCATGGAACTGGTCGCCATGATGTCGCGCACGGCCGTCGAGGCCGGCGGGGCCCCGGAGGAACTGCTGGGCACCAACTTCGACAGCGTCTCGCGCCTGGCCGCCATCCACAGCGACGAGGAACTGGCCCCGTGGCTCCGGGAAATGCTCGAGCGCATCATGGACTCGATCCAGCGCAGCCCCGCCGGCGTACAGGCGGTGCAACTTGCCCATGTGCTGAGCTTCATGGCCGAGCACTGCTGCGAGGATATTTCCCGCGACGACGCCGCACGGGCGGCGGCGATGTCCCCGGCCCATTTCTCGCGGCAATTCCGCAAGCATTTCGGCCGGACCTTCACCAGCCTGCTCAACAGCCTCCGCACCGACCGGGCGGCCGACCTGCTGCTGCGCTCCGACAAGCCGCTCAAACTGATCGCCCTGGAATGCGGCTTTTCCGACCAGAGCTACCTCTCCAAGGTCTTTCGCCGACGCTTCAAGACCACGCCGGCGGCGTACCGTGCCGAGCACCAAATTACCAAACCCTGAGCGTATCGTTCAGGACCGGCGAGCGGCATCGCGATAGTCTCCACCTCAACAGTAGGACAGACATTCTTGTCTGTCGTTGCATGCTGATGGAGTCCCTATGCAATCGTACGATACCCTCGCCATCGACCGTCCCGAACAACTCATCTTCGGCCGCGCGCCGCATCCCCTCACCACCCGCCGGGGCATGGTCATCGGCGGCGGCACGGTCTATCCCGAGCTCAACTTCACCCTGCCGCCCATCAGCATCGAGGCGGCCAACATGCCGCGGATCATCGAGCATTACCGCCAGATCATCACCGGCGCCGTGCATCGCGCCGTCGAGTTGGATTGCCACGGGCTGGTCATCGAGTTCGAGACGCTTCCGCCCATGACCGAGAACCCGCAGTGGGGCATCGACCTCAACAAAGTCCTTCTCGACGGCCTGGAGAACGCCCATGCGAAAAACGGCCTCAAGAGCGTGCTGCGAATCACCCCCAACGACACCCGCGAGATGCAACGCCCTTCGCTCATGCGCAGCGGCCCGCTTTGGGAAAATATGCTCAAGACCTTCGACGGCTGCGCGGCCGCCGGGGCGGAACTGCTCAGCATCGAATCCGTCGGCGGCAAGGAAATCCACGACGAGGCGCTCACCTACTGCGACATCGCCCAGGTGATCTTCGCCCTCTGCGTCATGGGCGTGCGCGACATGAAGTTCCTCTGGACCGAACTCGGTCGGATCGCCAAGCGGCATAACGCCGTTTGCGCCGGCGACACCGCCTGCGGCTTCGCCAACACCGCCATGGTGCTGGCCGAGCAGAAGATGATCCCGCGCGTCTTCGCCGCCGTCGTGCGGGCCGTTTCGGCCGTGCGCTCGCTGGTCGCCTACGAATGTGGTGCCGTGGGACCGGGCAAGGACTGCGGCTACGAAAACCCCTTCCTCAAGGCCATCACCGGTTTCCCCATGGCCATGGAAGGCAAGACGGCGGCCTGCGCCCACTTCAGCCCGCTCGGCAACATTGCGGCCGCCACCTGCGACACCTGGAGCAACGAGTCCGTGCAGAACATCAAGCTGCTGGGCGGCATGGCCCCGACGTGTTACCTTGAGCAACTCATCTACGATTGCCGCCTGATGAACCAGGCGATCGCCGAGGGCTCGGCCGGGGCGGCCATGATGCAGCGCTGGATGGTCCAGTCCGACGCGGCCCTGGACCCCCAGGCGTTCATCCTCGCGCCGCAGAACGTGATCGCCATCGCCCGCGCCATCGTCTCCAGCGACAACTACTATCACGCCGGCAAGGCCGCCGCCCTGACTGCCGTCAGGCTCATGCGCGAGGCCTGCGCCGCCGGCACGTTGCGGCTCAGCGAGCGCGAGTGCCCCTGGCTGGACACCATTCAGACCGCCGTCGAGGAACTGCCCGTCGACGAAGGCGGGTTCATCGATCAGATGATGGCGGTTGTCGATCGGGCGAAGTTCGTGGCGAGGGACTATGAACTGTAGACGGGGGTGACCGATTTCAGTCTCCGGGGATTTGATCGCGCGGTAGCCGCCGCCGTCACGGGCCGGTAAGAAGGGATCATCAAACACTTCGAAACGACCTGCCTCTCTTCGCGTCTGTCTTCGCGGCTTCGCGCTTTCGCGGCTGATTGCCGGGCGTAAACGCAAACGCCGCCACAACTCGGCCGGCGGGGACGCTGGCGCCACTTGCAGAGCCGCCTGAACGCGGCATTGCAGACGAGCCAACGCCGGGCGAGTTCGAGTGTTGAAATGGTCGGATAGTGACAATCTGACCTCGCGCAAAGGAGCACCCATGTCGAGTCGAATCTTCTGGCTGGCCGGCTGTGTGGTGGTGTCGTGCCTGTCCCTGGCGATCGGGGCCGCGGAGCCGGCGCCGGTGGCGCAGCCTGAGGGCGTCGTCCGCGCCATCAGAGTTCTCCCGGACAAGGCCCCGGATTGCTCCTCGCTCAAGAGCATCGCCCTGAGCGTCACCCGCGACTGCAAGACCAACGACGAGCGGGCCATCGCCATCTACAACTTCATGATCCTCGCCCAGTACCACCGGGCGTATCCGTCCGAACCCGGCGGCATATCGGTGCTGAAGGAAATCAACACCTACGGCTGGAGCCTCTGCGGCGGGCTGCATTCGGAGGAGTCGGCTCTGTGGCGCGAACTCGGCTGGGACTGGCGGTTTGTCGGCTGGAACGGCCACACCACCGTCGAGGCGCAGTACGACGGCCGCTGGCACTACCTCGATGCGTTTCTGAAATTCTACGCCTGGATGCCCGACCCCAACGCGCCGGGCGGGCGGACGATCGCCGGCGAAGCTGATCTGACCCGCAATGCCCAGGCGCTGATCGCTGATGCCTTCGTGCTGGACAAGGGGCGCGGCGCGGTCTACGCGAAAGACAACCGTTTCGAGATGGTCGGCGAGAAGGCCAACTGGACGGCGCCCGCGCTGCTCTCCTGCGGCGACACGATTGCGGATGTCATCGGCGGCCTGAAGACGCACAAACCGGCCGGCCGGTCCGAGGAGTGGGGCGGGATCTTCCATGCCACCGGCAGCTACTCGGCCGACGTCAACCTGGCGCCCGGCTTCTCGCTCACCAACACCTGGGACGCCGTCGAAGGCGGCTGGTACTGGGCCGGTTCCAAGATCGCTCCGGCGCACACCTGCGGCAACAAGGATCTGCGCAACAGCCCGGATGCCGGGCTGGTGATGGAGCCGTACAACCAGCATGTTCGCAGCTTCACCAACGGCACGCTGATTTTTGCCCCGGACTTCACCAGCGACGCGGTGCTTCGGTCGTTCGTGGCCAGGAACAATGTGAAGTTTGCAGGCGGCGCGCTTGTGCCTGCGCAGGCGGGGACGCCGGCGAGCGTCACCGTGCTGCTGCAATCGCCCTACATCATGACCAAGGCCAGCGGTGCGGCCGAGGGAGCTGATTCCTGCGAGGTTTCCGTCGATGGCGGCAAGTCGTTCAAGGCGGCCGACGTGAAGGATTTTACGGCGGCGGTCAAGGGGCAGGTCACGGCGCTGGTCCGCGTCAACTTCGCCACGGCGCTGAAGTCGCTCCGGCTGGATGTGCTCGTGCAGAATAATCCCGGCAGCCTGCCGTATCTTTCGCCGGGGAAGAACACCGTCACCGTTTCCACGGGCGACGCCAAGGCGCTCGGCGGGAACAGGCTGGTGGTCACGTACGCTTACTGTCCCGGTTATCGCAGCAAGTCGTTCGAGCAGTTGTGCGATGAGGGCAAGGAGATCGCCAAGCAGCACAACGCAACCTGGGCGGAGTCGCCGACGGTGGTGCAGAAGAGCTTCGCGGCCGGGGACCTGCCGGCGAAGTTCGACATCGACATCCCGACGCCCAAGGACAAATACCCGGTCTACCCGCGGATGCTTTTCGTCCGCCGCGAGGTGATCGCCCCGGCCGCCAAGCCGCTGCCATTGCCGGCCAACGCGCAGGAGCCCAAGTCGGGCGCCAACGACGAACTCAAGACGCTGCCCAATCCGTTCCTGATCGGCTCGCAGCCGCCGCCGGCACGCATCGTGCGGCCGACGCGGACGGCCATCATCGAACTCAAGCCCGGCCATTTCGTCACCCGCGCCGGCGACGTGCCCACGAGCGATTTCATCAAGTGGCCCAAGAACGCCAACGAGAAGGTCGAACCGATGGCCTTCCTGATCGGCGGCGAGGTGAGCGGCCTGCCGGCGCTGAAGGAACTGGCCGCCGCGCGCCTGGTCTTCCCGGCCATTCGCGCCCACGAACAAGCCGCCACCCAGGTCGGCGTCGTCAATCTGAAAGCCGCGTTCGACTCCGGCGCCAAGTATGACTTCGCCAATTTCGGCGATGTGCTGGGGACCGTCGTTGTCCCCAAATTGCCCAAAGATGCCGCCGACTGGGACCCGCCGAAGGAGTTCAAGATCGACATCACCCGCTACATCCGTAGCCTCGCGACAGGCGAAACGAAGTTCCACGGGTTTGCCCTCCGCGTCGTCCCCGACCGCGGCATCGACGATGGTTGGACGGTGCGCATCAATCTACCGAAACAACCGAGGGTGTATTTGGAGATTGACGTGTTTCAGTAGGGCTGATTCACTTGCCGAACCCCGCGATCGCGGCCGAGCGAATGTAGTCGGAGATGCCGCGGAAGCCCATCCGCTTGGCGGCCGACTCGATGGTGATCTTTTCATCAATGCTCAGTCGCACATTGACCTGTTCGGTGCGCACGCCTTCCCTGGCTGGCAGGGGCGGGTTCTGGCCCTGCTCGAGCGTGTACGCGACAACCACAGTGGCCGCCTGGCGCGTGGCTTTGATGCACTTCTCAGGCGTGGCCCCGTCGCCGATGCAGTCCAACTCCAGGCACCGTCCCCAGTACTCGCCGTCCTCAAACCAGATCACGATCTGGTATTTCTCGGCAGTCTCGCGGGCCTTGCGGAGAATCGCCGGGTCGAACGGCCGGTCAATCGGAAGCCTTTTCGCACTTTTCTTTCGCTTCTTTGAGGTAACCATATTTCACCTTTCCACCATGCACGGGGATCGGAAACGTCCGTCTACCGGGCTTGGTGAAGACATGGTGCGAGCCGGAGATGCGCTCCAGCGTCCAGCCATGCGACTCCAGGTATCGCCTGATTTCCGCGAATCTGACCGGGCTCGGCATTATTGGAGTATAGCCTGGACTATCCGCCGAGCAAGCGGAACTCCCCGAAATGCCGACGGGATCACCGGCGACCGCGCGTCTGTTCGGAGTTCACGCTTTAGCGTGTCTGTCGGGCGTTTCTGCAACCACGCTAAAGCGTGAACTCCGAACGTAAGCCAACGGTCGCGCCCTCAGAGAGTCATTTCCGCAGCGATTCAATCGCATCATCCAGCCGCGCGCGGGAGTCGGTCCAGTCGGTGGGACCGAACAGGGCGTCGTGGTCGCGCTGGCTTAGTTTGAAGGTGCTCAAACGCTCGGCGATGATGCGCTCGGCAGTTTGCGCGGCGGGGGTGTTGGGCTTTTCTTTCGCGAGGCGGGCCAGTGTTAACATCCGCCGATAGTCGCCCAGGCCCTCGCGCAGGCGCTCGAACTCGACGGAGGGAATCAACTGCCCATCGGGTGAGCTGTTGCACCAGGCGTAGTCATCTTCGCGGCAATCCAGGGCGTAGTAGGGGTCGCCGGCGGTGGCGTTCCAGTGCCAGGAGAGGCGGAACTTCATGCCGAACTGATGGGCGGCCTTGTACATGTAGTGGCCGAAGGTCCAGCGGTTGCCGCCGTTGTAGAAGGCCCAGCCGCCGCCGGCGTCGTGGATGAGTTTCACTGAGTCCTCGTCGTGGTCGTTCCAGTCGGCGACGTGCAGCGCCTTGGAAAAGCGGAAGTGCGGGTCGTCCTGCTTGCTGCCGCGGAAGCTGCTGGCGGCGGTGAAATAGGGCGGGCCCTTGGGGAAGGCTTCGTGGTATGCCTCGGCGTTCTCGGCCGCGCGGGTGAGGGCATCGCCGAGGGGCTCATCGCCGAGATTGTAGTAGACAGGGATCCAGCCACTGGCGTCGGCGTGTTTCTGGACTTCGGTGTAGATTGCCTTGATGAATTCCGAGTAGTCCTTGAAACCGGCGGCGGTCATGGCGGCGGTGTCCTGGAAGTAGGGGTCAAAACCCTGGACGCCGCCGCCGTAGGAGACGACGGCGAGGAATCCCAGATCCCTGGCCAGTTTCATCTGCGCGTCGGCGTTGGCGAAGTCCAGCACGGGCTTGCCGTTTTTGAAACCTTTGTAGGCGATGGACGGGGCGCCGCTGAAGGTGGTGAAGCCGTATTCGCGCATTTTGCGGAGGCTCTTGGCGGCCATGTCGTCGTTGAACGCGGCGGCGGCCGGGTCGCTGGGCCAGGGGATGCCGATGTGGTATCCCCACGGCCCGGCCGGGATGTCCACCGGATCGAGCGTGCCGGCGCGGACGCGGAATTCGATGGGCACCTGCGTCGCGGCGGTTTTCTCGGGTTTGACGGAGAGAAGACCTTTGTAGATGCCTGGCTTGGTGGTCGCGGGTACTTTAACGGTGAGCCAGAACTGGCGGGTGGTGTCGGCGGGTACGGGGGCGACATTGGCCGGCATGAGCAGGCGAGGGGCGATGGTGTACACGGTGCCTTCCATGGTGACGCGGCTGAGGCGATAGGAGACGAAGCTGATGTCGATCGCGCTGGCGGGGATGGCGCCGGCCGGCCCGGAAAGATCGGCAGCCGTCACCGTCACATTGCCCAGATCGCGGAGCGGTGCCAGAGCGAGCGACAGCGGCGCATACTCGCCGGCGAACGCCTGGGCGGAGAGCGGCTTGCCGAGTTCATCCTTTGTCGGCGTGTCGTTGTAGTAGAGGTCCTTCATGCAGTCGCGCTGGAACGTGATGTAGCCGCGCGTGGTATCGTCGGTCGTAGGCGACAGCGGATCGCCGGTGGGGCGATGGAGGATGCGCTTGAAATAGTTGTCGAAGTGGAAGCGGCGCTTGTCCACCACGTACTTCAGGAACTTCTCCCCCTCGACCGCCTTGGCGACGGGGAAGATGACCACGGCCGAGACGCTGCACGCCCAGTTCTCGCCCTGGAACTCGAGGTTGAACTGGCCATCGGTGACATCCACGTCGAAGGTCTTCTCCTTGAAGTAGGTCAATTGGTACTTGTCGAAGGTGTTGTCGGTGGGGAGGTCTTCGACGTTCCAGAAGCGAAAGTATTTCTTCCTGAACGAATCGAAGTCCATCGTATCGGTGACGACCGGTTTGCCCTGCGCCAGGACCACTCGTTTGCGGTAGGTCTGGTATTCGCCCCAGAAGCCGGAGGGGTTGTCGAGGTTGACGAAGACGCGATATTTGCCATTGGGCACATCGACGGCCAGGCCGCCGGATTCGATGCAGATGAAGTCCTGGTAGAGCGGGTCGGGCTGGAGGGCGTCGAAGGCGCGCCAGATTTTGGCGTTGCGCAGGCCGTAGCCGCGGCCTTTGCTGTAGATCGTGCCCGGCGTGATCTGGGTGAATCCTTCCATGACGGGGCTGGTGGCGGTACCGAAATCGAACGCCGAGAGGCCGTCGAAGAGCACCTGTTTCACCGAGTCGTCGCGTTCGAGGCGGATGTTGTCCACGAACAGCGGCGCGCCGGGTTTGTCGCCGATGCTGAACACAAACCGGTTGATTCCGGCCAGATCGAGCATGCGCCCCGGCCGGGACTTCTCGCCCACATAAAGCTGCTTGGTCGGGATGATCAGCGTACACTTGCCGGGCGGGACGATGGTCTGGTAGTTGACGCGGGTCCAGTAGTCGCGGGTGCCGGCGTCGCGGATCTCCACATAGAGCGAAAGCGGCTCGGGCGAGTCGGTGTAGAGGTCGGCCTTGAGGAAATCATAGCCGGTCCAGTTCTGCACGCCGCCCATGCCGACGTAGGACTTGTCGATGCGGAGGGATTTGGCGCCGTCGGTGGCGTGTTCGGCGACGATGGTGCCGCCGTCGAAGGGATTCTTATCTTCGAAGGAGGTGATGAGTTTGACGGCCGGGCCGGCGGCGGTGGATTTCGTGGCGGCCAGGGCGGTGCCGCAGGCGTAGCAGTGTCCCCATTGCAGGGCGTTGCGATAGCCGCACTCGGTGCAGCGGACGGGGTTGTCGCCGAGTTCGCCGGGCGGGGCGATGGGGGACTCTTCCTTGT